>DASTWM010000576.1:0-6601 GCA_035765855.1 Roseiflexaceae bacterium | reverse complement strand
GATGATCTCGATTGCCTGCCGGATGACGCCTCGTTTCTCGCGCAGGCGTATAATGCGGGCGCGCGCGTGCAAAACGCCAGCTTCGGCGGCCCAACCGGCCAGAACGGCGACGAAGCCTTTGGGCGCTATACCACCCGCGCTCAAACCATGGACACGTTCTTGTGGCAACACAAAGATCATCTTCTGGTCGCTGCGGTTGGCAACAGCGGCTCCGACGCCAACAATGATGGCGTGATAGATAATGACTCGGTGGAGCAGCCCGCCACAGCGAAAAATGTGCTGAGCGTCGGCGCGAGCGAGAGCAACCGGCCTCCGACAGACGCCACCTGCGCGACGAACGCACCACAAGATGTGTGCTGGCAGAGCTTGCACTTCACGCGTGCGCCGCTCGCCAATGACTTTGTCAGCAATAACCCGAATGGCATGGCGGCTTTTTCCGGGCGCGGCCCCGCCGACGATGGGCGAATCAAACCGGAAATTGTCGCGCCGGGCACCAACATCATTTCGTCACGTTCGCATGATGCCAGCGCATCCTATACAACGCCGTACAGTCAGGATTACGCCTACGAAAGCGGCACATCCATGGCTACGCCGCTGGTGAGTGGCGTGGCCGCCCTGACGCGGCAGTGGCTGGCGCAGCACCATGGCGTTGACCAACCAAGCGCGGCACTGATTAAGGCGCTGCTGCTGAACGGCGCGACGAACATCAGCCCCGGCCAATATGGCGAGGGCATACAGCGCGAGATTCCGGCGGCATGGCCGAACAATGTCGAAGGGTGGGGGCGGGCAAATATTGCCGCCACCGTAGGTCAGGGCGATCCTCAGCGGGTCTGGTTCGATGACAACCCTAGCGGGCTACAAACCGGCCAGACAGTGAGCTACACGCTTCAGGTCAGCGCCGGCCAGCCGCTGCGCGTGACGCTGGCATGGACTGACTACCCCGCGTCACCGATTGCGCTCAAAGCGCTGGTGAATGACCTTGACCTGGAAGTACAGACGCCCGCCGGGCTGATAATGGGGAATGCAAGCGCCGCGTTGCCAGGCACCTGTCGCAGCGCGGAGGGAGCCGACCGCTGCAACACATCAGAAAGCATCGCCATTACCGCACCTCAAACTGGCACATACGTGATTCGGGTGCGGGCGGCGGTGGTGGCTCAGGGCGGAGCGCAGCCGTTCGCGCTCGTCGCCGGAGCCGCGCACATCGCGGCGGTGCCAGCGCTGCCCGCGCCAACCCTGCGCAACATCAGCGTGGATGGGAGCCCAACAGTTACGTTGGCATGGAGCACCTCGCCAGGCGCAACGCGCTATGAGGTCAACCAGCAAGCAGCTTCACCTGCTGATGCAAACGCCCACACAGCATCATACAGCATCGCGGCGACATCGTTTAGCGTGGTTGAGGATGTCGGCACCTACACGTTTCGCGTGCGCGGCTGTAATGAGCGCGGCTGCGGCCCCTACAGCGAGCCTGTCAGCGTGCAAGTCACCACACCACCGCAGAAGACCTGGCTGCCGTTCGCGGCGCGCTGGTAAGCCATGCTGCCTATCCTCGCAGAAGCTTCATGAACAACCCGCAAGTTCAACTGCCATATTTTCATGCTATACTGTACTTATTCTTCTTCCAAATATATTTCGTTGCAAAGGAGTTTCTATGCTGCACGATGTTTCTTCGTCTCAACTGCGGCATACAGAGCAACGCTGGCAGCTCATGAAGGTGTGGATTACGATGGCAGCGCTGCTGCTGATCGCTGTCCATATTCTGTTTCCCGACGTTCCAACAGTGCAGAGCGCGAGTGATAGCAACCTGTACGTCGCTGATATTGGCGTGAGTCAAGTTGCACGTTTCAATGGAACAACAGGCCAACGTGAATCCACAGTGGCGTTGTTTTATCCGCCACCTGATGATCCCAACCAGTACGTGTTAAGAGGACCATCCGGCTTAGCGCTTGGCGCGGATGGTTTGCTCTACGTGAGCAGTGCTGGCACAAACCAGATTCTGCGCTTCAATCCACGTACAGCAACCTTTGTTGATGTATTTATTGAAGAAAGTGGCGCGTATCCATCCCCTGGACAGGGCACCTATCACCTCATAGGCCCCCAGGATATCGCCTTTGGACCAGATGGTAATCTGTATGTTGTTGAAGAATTTGGTCATGTATTACGCTTTAATGGTCGCACTGGCGCGTATGGCGGTGTTGCCGCCTCAACAATTGAGTTATCACAGATCAGATCAACTGGCATCTCTGGCATGGCCTTTGGTCGGGATGGTAGTTTATATCTGAGTGTTGCCAGAGAAAACACGGTGCTGCGCTTCAACAGTCGTACCGGCCAGTTTCTCGGTATATTTGTTGCACCGAACAGCGGAGGTTTGCGCTCTCCAACGCATCTCACATTTGGGCCGGATGGCAATTTGTATGTCATCAGCTATGAAACAGATCAGGTGCTGCGCTTCAATGGTCGCACCGGCGCGTTTCTTGATGTGTTTGCGAAAAGTCCCGACAATGCGCCTTATCCCATTCCGGGCGGCCCGCGAACTGGACTGTCAGGCCCGTCGGGCCTAGCCTTTGGACCTGATGGCAATCTGTATGTGAGTAGTTTGTGGTTTAGCCAGGTATTGCGCTATGATGGACATACTGGCACATTCATGGGTGTGCTTATTAACCAGGCACCAGGTATCCTTTTTGGACCCGGCGTGCTGCTCTTCGATCATGGCCCGTCTCCTGCTGGCAACGCCCAAAGCAAGCCAGCTTTTGTCACCGTGGCGCAGCGTCCCAGCCCCAACATCGCTGTGCAGCCCGGCGACACCGTGACCTACACCATTGCAGCAACTAATCGCGGTCAGGGCGCGGCCAGCAATGTCATCGTGACGATGCCGTTCGATCCCACTACGTTCCATGTGTTGGACGCTCATTTCAGTCGCAAGGAAGCATGGGTAAGCAGCATTGATGCTGGCGCGCTGGTATTCCAGACCGGGCGGCTCGACAGCAGCGGCGACACAGTAACAGCCACGGTGCGGCTCATCGCGCAGCCAGAGCTTGCAACGGGCACACAACTCGGCGAACGGCTGACCTATCGCTGGGCCGATGGGCACGGCGGCGGCAGCGGACAAAGTAATTTGCCGGTTCTTGTAGCAGCAGTCAGGGCAGATGATCAGCCGTTCTACAGCTTAACAACCACGGTAGAAGAGAGCATGCGCATGTTCGGGAGTGGCGTGTTTGCGCCAAACGAGCCGGTGGCACTGTGGTATAACACGCCGGACGGCAGGATTGTTTCAGTTCCTCAAACGCACGCCGACGAGAAGGGCGCAATTCGCTTCACATTTGACAGTACCGCGCTTTCGGCTGGAACGTACTCCATGGTCGCTCGCGGAGCGTGGAGCGAGATTACGGCAGTAGGAACCTTTCACAAGTAAGTGAAAAGCAGGCCCGCCTATAGCTCCCACGCGACGGTTGTCGTCAGGCGCTGCATCCACATGGCCGCGCCGTCCGCGCCGCGCGTCACAAGATAGTAGCTCAATGTCTCAAGGCAGCGCAACCGCTGTAACGCCTGGACGCGCTCAATTGTAAGGTCATCATGTTTGATGCCAGCCGCTTTCAGCAGCACCGGACAGGCGACTCGCCAACGCTCAGGATGGTGATAGCGCACGACCCAGCCCCACCATGCCGCGTCGAACAGCGGGTCGGCTACGCGCGCGAACTCTACATCGATCAGGCTGATGGCAGACGGTGTAAACCCCTCCTTTCGAAGCTTCACATTGTGTTCTTTGCTCGTTGTTCTTTGTTCTGCGCTCACAAGTGCATTCACCGGGCAAAAATCGCCATGCGCGAAGCATCCGCCGCGCCCGGCGAACAACTCCGGCACCGCAGCAATCGTCTGTTCCAGCTTGCGTAACGTTGCAGCATCAAGAAGCGGACGGCAGCGGTCGAGGTGCTGGCGCGACTGGCGAGCCAAACGCTCTCCATCGGCCCAGCCGCGATGCAATCCGAGCCCTGCGGTGTCAACCTGCGCCAGACGCGGCAACAGCGCGCCCATGGCGCGGGCCAGCGTGGTCGCGGATGCATCGTCGGCAAGCAACGTGTTGGCGGGCGCGCCATGAAGATATTCGCGCACGAGGTACGGCGGCTCAGCGTGCGGGTCGGCGGCGAGCACGCGCGGCAGCCGCACACCGACAGCGGCGAGTCGTTCTGGAAGCTGCTGCGCGAGGCGGATTTTGTGGGGTGCGAGCGCGCGGCTGGTGATGCGCTGAACGATCCGGCGCTGCCCATCGGCCAGCGTCACCAGGTCAGTGCGATTTTCAAAGCCCATGGCGCAGCGTTCTACGGCGATCACGCTCGCGCCAACCAGCGCACTCAACTCCTGAATATCAGTCTGCATACTTTTAACCACCAAGGCACAAAGAACACAAAGAGCATTATTATTTTCCTTTGTGTCTTGGTGGTTGGTTTACTTCTTCTTGAAGATGAAGATGTATTCATGCTTGAAGACGTAGAAGCCGCCGACCAGCGCGCGGTATTTCCACAACTCTTTCTGCGCGCGTTTGCCGGCCGTTTCCTCGAAGTTCTTGACCACAATGCTCTTCAGCACAAAGCCGCGCTGCTGGACAACATTCATGGTCTGGAAGCCGAGCGGAATCCACTCGCCTTTCACATACTTATCGCCAATCACCAGCACAAGGTAGCGCCCGCGATCAAGCACGGCGGCGGCGCGCTCCACCACCTGCCCCATGCGCTCTAAGAAAGCATCGACCGACGCGGCATTCGAAAGATCGCGCGCATCCTCACTGAATTTGATAATATCATAATAGGGCGGGTGCATCATGACCAGTTGCGCTGTCTCTGCGCCATGCTCACGAAGCAGCGTGCTAAAGTCAGCAGTGGTGCTGTCGCCAACGGTGATACCGTAGTCTACGGCATGCGGATTTGGCGTATCGGCCAGCCGCTCGCGGGCGCGCTCAGCGACATGTGGCTGGAGTTCGACGCCCAGGCAGTTGCGACCGAGGCGCAGCGCTTCGATCAGGGTGGTGCCGGAGCCAGCAAACACGTCAAGAACCCATTCACCACGCTTGGTGTAGCGCCGCATCATCTGATTGGGGATCTGCGGGATGAAGTT
Source organism: Roseiflexaceae bacterium (assembly GCA_035765855.1). GTDB lineage: Bacteria > Chloroflexota > Chloroflexia > Chloroflexales > Roseiflexaceae > DASTWM01. Next base: position 1,495 of record DASTWM010000576.1, on the reverse strand, counting down.
GCCCCAGTAATCGGCGGCATGGGTGCTTGAACGATCGCGCCGCTTAATGTCCCAAAAGCTATCGGTCAGAATATCGTCATATTCTTTCCAGCGATTGAGATTCAGATCATTGATAGGGCTGGTGCGCTCCTCGGTTAGCGCCTTGACGAGCCGATCGATATAGTAGCGGGCGCGCTCAAGCGTCTGGGCGGCAGCAATTTGCTCCAGTTCGCCAAGAATGTAGGCGCGGGGGAACACCGTGGGCGAGGAATTATTTGCATTCTGCGGCGATTCGGCAGCCTCGATTGACGCATGCTCTGCAACGATGTGATCGCGCAACAACGCCAACGTATCGGCGCGCCGGGCAGCATCGAGCGCGTCGAGCAACTTGTTAGCGTCGATGGCAACAATCGCCCCGTCCTCCGGTGACTCTGCTTCTTCCTGCCGCTCATGATCCAGCAGTGGTTCGCTTCCGTCGTCCATCATCCATCGTCCATCGTCCGCCTGCATCACTCCACCACCACGCACTCCGTGCCGAGCACATCGCGCAGCGTGCTAAGCAAGCCATCTTCGCAGCGCACCGCATGACCGTGCTGCAACACCACGGTGGCGCTGCCATTCGGAATATGGATGAGCACCGCGTCGTCGCCTTCGCTCTGGCAGAGTACATCATGAACATGCTGCATCAGCCGCACATCCGCGTCGTAATCATTTGAACGCGCAAGGTATAGCCGCAGCGTATGATGCAATGGCTCATAGCCACCGCCGTTGCTGTGATCATGCCCATTGCCATTGCTGTGACCGTTCCCGTTGTTGCCATTCGCGCTGACCTTGGTGCGCGAACGGATGACGCTGAGTGGCTGATCGCTTCCGGGCGGCGGGCCTTTCGTTGGTTCGGGCGCGCCTGGCGTTTCCTGAGATGCTGACATATTTGCTGCTCCATGTATGTACGCGCCGTTCGCGCCGTTGGTGCCGTTGGTGTAACCATTGGTTGCCATGCCATGTGTGCCGCTGGCGTGACCGTTGGCATGGAAGCCATTATTCTGTGCCGCCTCATTACTGGCGTACATTGCGCCGACGTACGCCGGTTCGTCCGGCCCATCAAGCGGTAAGTCGTCGGGGCTCGGCTCGCGCTTCGGCGCGGCTTCGAGCGGCCTGGCGCTTTCAAGCATGAGCTGGATCGTGTCGTTGCGGTTGCTGCGGTCCACCTTGGCGGTGATGCACAGCAGCGCGTCGTCGACCAGCAGGTCGCGGTATTTTTCGTAGGATTTAGGGAAAGCGACGATTTCAATCGTGCGCTCCAAATCCTCGAAATTGGCCGAAAGCATGCTATCGCCCTTTTTGGTGGTGAGCCGCCGCACGCCGGTCAGCATGCCGCAAAAGGTTAATTTCTGCCCCACCATCTCGTCGCTGATCTCGCCGATCGAGGTCACGCCGGTCATGTCTATGCTCTCCAGCGCTTTGGCGATCGGGTGGTCGGAGATGTACATGCCGAGTAATTCTTTTTCCCATGCCA
>DASTWM010000575.1:0-11304 GCA_035765855.1 Roseiflexaceae bacterium | reverse complement strand
AGAACAACGGCACATGCGAATGCCCGACGAAGCACACCTGCTGCTCGAACTGCGCGAAGTTCGCGCGGGCCTGGCTTGCTTCGAGCAAATACTCCCACACGGGCTGGCGCGGGCTGCCATGGGCGACAAAGAAGCGATCATCCACGCGCTGCAATGGTTCGCACGCTTCGAGAAACGCGCGATGCTCATCGCTCAATTGCTCGCCATTCCACAGGTTGGCGATTCGCGCATCGGTGTTGAAATCGCTCAGATCGAGCTTGCCGATACATGCCAGATCGTGGTTGCCACTGATCATGACCGCGGCGCGCTCGCGCATGGCGGCCATGCACTCATTCGGGCGCGGCCCGTAGCCGATCGTGTCGCCAAGATTCCACCACTGGTCCACTGTGCCAATCGCAGCCAGCACAGTGTTCAGCGCAACAACGTTTGCGTGAATATCAGAAACAACTGCAATACGCATCAGGAGTTTTCCATTGCTCCGTAAACGTTCCGTAATGGTTTGACCTTTTATTCGTCAAAAGCTGAACGTTATAATAAAACGAGACATTGTAGCAAACAACGACCAGGAGCGGCTCATCTGTCATGCAAGAACCAACAGGCCACTGCCCCTATGTGGGGCTCAAACAGAATCGCGCTATTCGCTTTGCTGCGCCGACGCCAGAGCATCGCTGTTATGTCACGGGTGAACCAATTGAAATCCCGGTTGATCAGGCGCAGTTTTGCCTGTCTGCGGGACATATCCATTGTCCATTATACACGGGTTCCGGCCTTGCTTCAACGGACGATGATTTTGCCGTTGACGAATACGTCGCGTCGACAGCTCCTACCGGCGTGGGCGGCTGGATCAGCACGCTTTCGCCGCGCGACCGCGCCATTTACATGTCCATGCTCGGCCTGCTGGTGCTGATTGCGCTGATTGCCGTTATTGCTGGCCTGCGCGTGCTTTCGCCGGCAAGCAGCAGCGCCAACCAGCCGCCACCGACGAGCGCTGCGTCGTTTGAACCGACGCAGGGTGCAATCATCGGCGTAGCGACCGACGTGCCAACGGCTGCGCTCCCCACACCAACTGATTTGCCAACCAGCACGCCGCGCGTGCTGCCAACTGAAACGGCTACGCAGGCCATGATCTTGCAGCCGACGCAGCAGCCTGGCAGCGCCACTGCGCCGGGTGTCTCTCCATCTGCAACCAGCGTGCCAGCCAGCAGCGTGCCGACGAGTGCGCCCGGCACGTCACCTACGACCGTGATTAATACTGCAACGCTGCTGCCGCCCAGCGCAACGGCAGTGCCGACCAGCGTGCCGCCCAGCGTGACCACCGCACCAACCAGCGTGCTGCCGACTGCTGCGCCAGCTACCCCGCCGGTTTCCGCCGGGACCGAGCGCATGACACTGTATTTTGCCGATGCCACGGGAACATTGTTCGTGCCAGTTGAACGCAACGTGCGCGTTGAAAACGGCCAGGTTGCCGCCGCCGCTATTCGGGCGCTCATCGCCGGGCCGCAGAACAATCTGCAACGCCTGGTGCCGTCCAATACGCAACTGCTCGACGTTTCTCGAACCAATAATATCGCTGTCGTCAATTTTGACAGGCGGCCCAGCATCACCGATGATCATGGGCTTCAATCGATCGTGCAGACGCTCGTGCAATTGCCAGATATTAGTCTGGTGCAGTTTCAGGTCAACGGGCAGAACATTGGCATGAACGGCAACGGCCCGGATGGATGGATGCCGTTAAATCTGCTCAACCCGCAGAACTTGCCCGTTGATGTGCATCAGGCCACGTTCCTGCCGCTGTATTTTCCGTCAGCCAGCGGGGACTACGATGTGCGTATTATTCGGCTGGTGCCGCCAACCAAACAGACAGCTTCAGCGACGCTCAACGCGCTGCTTGAAGGGCCAGGAAGCTACAGCGGTTTGGTTCGGCAGGTCATTCCGGCAGGCACACACATGCAAGGTGTGGCGCTCAATGATGGCATTATTTCCGTCAACCTTAGCCAGCAGTTTGCGGGCGCGAGCGATCATGCGGCAGCGGTTCGAACGATAGTGGAGTCATTGACGACGCTACCAACGGTGCAGGGCGTGCAATTTTTTGTGGAAGGGCAGTCGCTTGGCGAGGTGTGGGAACCAAAGTACGGAGGAATCTTCAACAAGCCAGCCATCAATGCTGAATAGTCGTCTCGATCGTTGCTTTGCAATGCTCGCAGATGCTGTGCGGCATACCGCAATTGCGCTCGAAACAAAGGCCGTCGCGCCCGCCGCAATAGTGACAAACGCTCAGATTCTCGATATCATCGGCCCGCCAAAGCTGCGGATCAAGAAAAAGCTCCATATGCTTGCGCCGCAGCAGCACGCCGACCTTCACACAGACCGCCGCGGGAAAAATCTCGACGACATGGGCGGAAAGATTGTGCGGTAAGCTGTACACTTCATCGCCAATGTTAATGCTGCTTATCCGTGGATGTTGAATGATTTTCATTGTTCTCTCAACTGTGCAAGCAAATCACGTAATTGCGCCTCGTCCAGCATAAAATCCGGATCGTCGCCAAACATCAATGCGTCGAGCACGTCGGCAATCGTCGCTTCCGCACCGCTTTCGAAGTCCTCATCGCCCATCTCCTCGGCGTAAAAGCGGTCGAACGCCCATTTTGCAAGGGCAGCATTGCTGATCTGATCATTCAGGCGCGCTTGAATATGTGCCATGATATCCGCCCGCGTTGTTACCGTGGCAGAGGCATCCGGCGGACTGTGCGAAGGATGAGAGTCATGATCTTCCTTCATTCTACCACTCACTTTCGCTGCCAAGTGCCGCTTCGCATTGACTGTAAAATCCGCAATTGAGACAGCGTTGCGGTTCGTCATGGCTGCGGTCGCAATCGTCGTCATCAAGCGCAGCGCGCATCTCATCTAAGATCAGCAGCAGGTCATCGCGCACGTGCTCGGTGTAATCAAGCCGAAAGGTGTGCTCGGCGTAGCGCAACAAGCCATACGGCGGCGCGGTTCCGCTCGTTTCCTCGACAAGCAGGCAATACGCGGCAAGCTGCATGAGATCCGACTCGTAGGGTCGGCTCGCCATGCGCCCGGGCTTCACTTCAACCGGGATCAAGTACCCCCGTCGTTCGATCACGTAGTCCGGCTTGCCAGTCAGGCCATAGCGGCGGGCGAACAACGGCTTTTCAACCGCGCGCTGCCGCGTATCGCTGTAGCGCACCGGTGCCCATGGCAGCCCGGTCGCACGCCGCATGCGCAGCGCCCATAAGCCCACGAGCAGCGCCAGCAGCGCCAACGCCAGCGCCAGCGACACATACATCAGCGGCCCACAACAAATGCTGCCAGCGCGAGGATGAGAAGCACAAACGCCACCATCAGGAGCGCCCGGCTGCCTGCGACTGCGCGTCCATGCCGTTGATGCAGCACGGTCCCGCGTTCGCGCCGCTCGCGGCCTTCCGGCTCCAGTTCAAGCACGCGATGCAGCCACCATGCGCGCGCGCAGTAGACATATTCGCCAATTTCACTGGCGCGAATGACTGGAAGCCGTTGCTTTGCCATACACCTGCGTGACGCGACAAAGAACACAGAGGGTACCGAGCCACGTTCAAGACAGTGCGCTCGATAGCCTCTGTGTCGCTGCGCCGCTATGCTTACCCGCCGCCAAATACTGGCGCGCCGCTAATCCAATGCGATATGTCCGAAATGGTAATGATAACCATCAAGCCCATCAGCATGACAAAGCCAACGGCGTGGACCATGGCCTCTTTCTCGGGCGGAACCTTCTTGCCGCGCCGCAGCACTTCGATAAGCGAGAACAGAATGTGGCTGCCATCCAGAGCGGGAATCGGCAGCAGATTGACCAGAAACAGATTCAGGCTAATGAGCGCGGTCCATTGCCAGAAGCCCTGCATGCCGTCCTGCTGAATAACTTCGCCAGTACCGCGAGCAATGCCCACAATACCGGTTACGCCACCCGGCGGCGGCGGGTTCACGCCCAACAATCCGCCGAACAACTGCCGCAGGCCATCGATAAATTGGCCTAACACATCCCATGTGTGGGTGACGCCCAGCACAACCGCGCGCGGCAGGCTCACTGGCTCCATCAGGGCAGAATACTGGAAGCCAAAACCAACCGGAATGTGCTCGCCTGCGGTGGTGGTCCACGGCCCGGGTGTGATCTGCAACGTCACCGGCTGGCCGTTGCGCTGCACAGTGACAGCGACAGGGCGACCAGCATTCTGGGTTGCAATCTCAGAAATCATCTGCGAACCGCTTTGGACCTGCTGCCCGTTGAGTTCAATAAGCTTATCGCCATTCTGGAGACCAGCGGCGGCGGCAGGCGTATTCGGAAACACTTTCCCAATCTGCACGCCGGTTGCCGATGGCGTTCCATTCAAGGAAAACAGCACCGCAAAAATAAGCATGGCCAGAAAAAGGTTCATCAACGGGCCAGCCAGCAGCACCGATATTTTTTTCCATGGCGCGGCCTGTGCCAGGCTGCCGACGCCGTACACGGTTTCGCCTTCGCCGCCAAAGCGCACAAAACCACCGATCGGCAGCCAGTTCAAGGTATACAGCACGCCGTCGCGCTCGAACAGCACCTTTGCGCGCGGCGGGAAGCCGATGCCAAATTCTTCAACTTTGATGCCCAGGCGGCGCGCAGTCCAAAAATGCCCAAGTTCATGCACCAGTACCAGCAGGCCGAGCATGAGCAAAAACGCCACCAGGGTGACAACACTTCCAGATAAAGCTTGCAAGTACATCCTCCGTGACTCACAGCACAGGCAAAACGTGAAAACAAAGACGTAAAGAGCGCGTGCTATGAGAAAGAAATAACGGCACGGCAGTGCTTGCTCGCGCCGTTTATATGACGTAAAGTGTACTGCAACGGACATGCGCTGTCAACACTTTGGGGCAGAATCTTTGGAAATTAACTGTGGGTAAACAAACGTATGAGGTAGTAGAGAACTGGCGCGGTGAACAGCAGGCTATCCGCCCGATCGAGCAGGCCGCCATGCCCCGGAATGATGCGCCCGATGTCCTTCACGCCGACCTGCCGCTTCACAAGCGACTCAGCGAGGTCGCCAAGCGGACCCATGACGCCGCCGATTAAGCCAAGCAGCATCGCGACAGGCAGCGAGACTGGCAATCCGAGCAGCACCTGACACACCACGCTGCCAATCACGGAACCGGCCAGGCCGCCAACTGCGCCTTCCCATGTTTTCTTAGGGCTCAGAAGTGGCGCCATGCGATGCCGCCCGAACGAGCGCCCGGCGAAGTATGCGCCCGTGTCATTCAGCCATGTGATCGCAAAGATAGCGTAAAGCCATGCCGCGCCTGCGTCGATATGAAGGGCTTGCAGCGGCGCGGGCCGCAGCGGCAGAGCGAGGTTTCGCACCAGAATAATATGACTGAACAGCCAGCCGATATACAGCGCCCCGGCCAACGTCAGCGCCCATGAAGGCAGCACTGCTTCACGATGGTGGCGCGGCAGTTCCGCCAGCAAACTGCCAATCACGGCCAGCATCAACACCAATTCAAGCAGATCGAAGGCAACGTATGGGCGCAGTGCCGCCGCCACGACAAGCCCAATCGCTGTGCAAAAGCCAACCGCAGAGCGCGGGCGGAAGCCACCATGCGCGAACGCATCGTACAACTCGCCCAGGGCAACGCATGCGACCGCAGCAACAGTTATCGCCACCGCCCATGAACTCCACCAGACCAGCACCACTACCAGCGGCAACAGGATCAGCGCGCTCAGCACGCGCTGTCCAAGCGAGCTACTTTGTTTCTGAGAGCCCGCCGAAGCGGCGTTCGCGCTGTCCATACTCTTCTATCGCTTGTTGCAGATGCTCCGGTCCAAAATCGGGCCAGAAGAGCGGCGTCGTCCAATATTCGCTGTAGGCCGCCTGCCAGATCAGGAAATTTGACAGGCGCAACTCACCGCTGGTGCGAATGATCAGGTCTGGATCGGGCATGCCAGCGGTGGAAAGATGCTCAGCGATATGCTCTTCGCGCAGTGCCTCAGGCGGCATGCCCTGCGCCATCAAGACCCGCACCGCATCGAGAATATCGGCGCGCCCGCCATAATTGAACGCAACCGCGAGGGTGAGCCGATCATTGTTCTGCGTCAACGTCACCGCTTTGTTGATTTTGCGCTGCAACAGCTCGGAAACGTTATCAAACCTTCCGAGGTGGCGAATCTGCACGCGTTCTTCATGAAGGTTCTGCGTCTCGTGGTCGAGAAACTCGCTCAGAATCCGCATCAACCCGCTCACCTCAGCCGATGGGCGCGCCCAATTTTCGGTCGAGAACGCGTACAGCGTGAGGTAGCGCACGCCAAGATCGGGGCAAGCCTGCACAATCCGACGGATGTTGCGTGTACCCGCGCGGTGGCCTGCCACACGCGGGAGCCCACGCTGCCTGGCCCAGCGCCCATTCCCATCCATAATGATGGCAATGTGGCGCGGTATTCGCGGGTCATTGCTCGCCGCTGTCATGTGCAGACTCCTTCATAACGTACAATCTGGAACGATCAACAACAGTGCTGCCGCACATGCTGCAATCGTAATGCGAGAAGATGGATTTGTAAATGGCTAGACTTCCATGACTTCGGCTTCTTTGGCGGCACCAACCTGATCGAGATCGCGCCCGTAGCGGTCGGTCAACTCTTGCAATTTTTCCTGGCCGCGCCGCTGATCGTCTTCCGAAATCAGCTTTTCGTTGCCCAGATCACGCAAATCTTCCAGCGCATCCCGGCGAATATTGCGGAGCGAGATTTTGCTTTCTTCCACCCGCGATCGTACCAGTTTCGTCAGGTCGCGGCGGCGCTCCTCGGTCAACTGCGGGATGACGAGGCGGATCAGGCGCCCATCATTCGATGGATTGATGCCAAGCTCAGAGTTCTGAATGGCTTTTTCAATCGGGCGAATTGTACTTGCGTCATAGGGCTGAATGATGATCATCCGCGCCTCAGGAACGCTGATGCCGGCGAGTTGGTTCAGTGGCATGGTCGAGCCATATGCATCGATTTGCAGATGCTCCACCAAACCAGTCGAGGCACGGCCAGTACGGATCGTTGCCAGGTTGTGACGCAACGCCTCAACGGTCTTCTTCATTTTGCCTTCTGTTTCGTGTAGAACATCGTTAATCATACATACCTCTCCTGGCTACACCTTGCTTATAAGAGTCCCAACATGCTCACCGAGCACAATACGCTCGATTGTGCCGGGCTGCATGGGATCAAAGACAATAATCGGGATGTCATTATCCATGCAGAATGTCAGCGCCGTGCTATCCATCACCGCCAGGCCACGGCTGAGCGCGTCCATGTAGGTGATGTGATCGAAGCGCACCGCGTCGGGTACGCGCCGGGGATCGGCGCTGTAGACACCATCGACACCATTTTTGGCCATGAGAATGATTTCTGCATGAATTTCCGCCGCGCGCAGGGCCGCCGCAGAGTCGGTGGTGAAGTACGGATTGCCTGTGCCTGCCGCGAGAATGATAACCCGGTTTTTCTCCAGATGCCGGATCGCGCGCCGCCGAATGTAGGGCTCGGCCACTTCGTTCATTTGCAGCGCGGTCATTGCCCGTGTAAAAATGCCATGCCGCTCCAGCGCGTCTTGCAGCGCCAGGGCGTTAATAATCGTCGCGAGCATGCCCATGTAGTGCGACTGCGCCGCGTCCATGCCACGCTCGATCGCGCGCGGCCCGCCCCGCCAGATGTTACCGCCGCCAAGCACCACGGCAACTTCCACATCGTGCTGAAGCACGCGCTCGATTTCCTGCGCATAATAGTCTAGCACATCAGGGTCAACTGTGTCGCCGCTTTTGCCAGCCAGCGCTTCCCCGCTGAGCTTCAGCAGCACACGCTGATATTTTGCGTCACTCATGCGTATACACACACAAGCGCCAAGGACCGCACACCATGCATGGCGTGCGGTCCTTGGCGCTTGCTAGGCTCCGATCTCGTAGCGGACGAAGCGGCTGATAACAATATTCTCGCGGACTTTGGCGACCGTGGCCTTGATCTTGTCCTCAATCGTCTGCGAGCCATCGCGAACGAAGTACTGCGACAGGAGAACGTTGGCCTCGTAGAACTTCTCCGGCGACTCGCCGCTTTCTTTAAGTTCCGCTTCCGGCACATCTTCGGGGCGGATGTAGCGCGGGTTCATCGCGGCGATGTGCAGCGCGATGTCCTTCGCCAGCGCGATGAAGTCCTCGGTGCGCGCCACAAAGTCGGTCTCACAGTTCACTTCCACCATGGCAGCCATGCGGTTGCCAGCGTGCATGTAGACCTCGATCCGTCCTTCGCGTGCCTCGCGCCCCTGCACCTTCTCACTGACCCGCAGCCCCTTTTTGGCAAGCTCCTCAACGGCGGCGTTCAGGTCGCCATTGGTCTGCACCAGAATATCCCTGCACTCTTTAATCCCTGCGCCAGTCCGCTCGCGCAGTTCTTTGACCATCTGTGTTGTAACTTCAGCCACTGTTTTACTCCTTTAACACGGCTTCTCGCGCGGCATGCAGTCGCGCAGCCTTCATTTTATCGATAGACAAACATAAAAAGGGGAAGAGTGAAGGCTGCACACGAACGCGGCGACACCTTCAGTCTTCCTTTTCAACAAAGCGGTCGCGCCGTTCAGCGTCAGGCTGTTGGCTCAACCTCTTCTTCTTGTATCTCCTCGTCGAGCGGCTGCTCGTATTGAGCATCGCTCATCTGGTCGGCCTGCGACGATTCGCGGCGATTCTGGCCTTCGAGCGCGGCATCAGCAATCTTGCTGGTGATCACCCGAATGCTGCGAATCGCGTCGTCGTTGCATGGAATAACATAATCGATCGGATCAGGATCGCAGTTCGTGTCGACCATGGCGATGATCGGAATACCAACCTTTTGCGCTTCTTTGACGGCCAGATCTTCCTTGTGCGGGTCAATAATAAACAGCGCAGCAGGCATGCGGTCCATCTTCTTGATGCCCTGGAACACGCGATTGAGCTTTTCGATTTCCTGCTCGCGCTTCAAACCCTCGGCCTTGGTCAGCTTGGCGAAATCGCCCCGATCCCGCTGCGCCTCAAGGTCGGCCAGATAACGCAGCCGCTTGCGAATGGTCACAAAGTTCGTCAGCGTGCCACCAAGCCAGCGCTGTGTGATATACAACTGGTTGGAGCGAGCCGCTTCTTCGGCAACAACTTCCTGCGCCTGCTTCTTGGTGCCGACGAACAGAATCTTGCCGCCGCTCGCCACCGTCTCGACGACGAAGTTATACGCCTCGGTCAAACCGACGATGGTCTTTTGCAGGTCGATAATGTGAATGCCGTTGCGCGCCATGAAAATGTATGGGCGCATTTTGGGGTTCCAGCGATTGGTCTGGTGGCCGAAGTGCGAGCCAGCCTCCAACAGCGATTTGATTGGAACGATTCGTTGAGTTCCCTGAGTCATACCAGCAGTGTTCTCCTTAAAATTTGCATGCATGCGTTCTGCACCGCCACTTCTTTCCTTTCACCGCGCGACTAGCACCACGCCAGCAGGAACGCGATGATCAAGAAGTGTGTGTATTTACCGCGGAATACGCGGTATGTGTAAAGTATAGCATACAAGCGCAGCCACGGCAAATGGATGCAGCGCAGCAGGACGCAATCGCCGCCACTTCCGCACCGCAACTTACCATTCTCTCACTTCCCGGCATCATGCATCGTGCTATACTGACATCCATGCACGCATGCGTGTTCAAAACACAGCGCATTTTTACCTGGACACCGCGCATGCTTTCTGTTAAAAAGTATTAGTTTCACGTCTATGGCTGGACTTCGCACACGTTTATCGCTACTGCCGCTGCGCACGCGCCTGGCGCTGTCATACGTGGTGTTCTTTGCCGCTGCCTTGATCGCGCTCGATATCGGTCTTTTTCTGCTGGTGCGCTGGGCGCTGATCAGCAGCATTGACAGCGAGCTTGGGCTGAGCGCGCAACTCCTGCAACAAAACTTCAGCGAAAGCAACGAAAGTTTGCAGACGTTTTACTCAAGCCGCCGGTTGTTTCCACCTCCAACCGTGAACGACTTCAGCGAAACGAAGCTGTATGTAACTGTCTACCGCAGCAGCGATCAAAGTGTTGTGGCGCAGTCGACAAATTTCCCGGATTTCTTGCAGCCGCAGATCACGATCGATCCTCAAACGTTTCAGCAGGCGCTCCAATCGAGTTCCAGCGTGCGTACCGTCGCTGTTGGTCCCATGCACGTACGCGAATGGCTTACACCGCTTAGATTCCGCGACCAGATCGTCGGGGTTTTGCAGGTGTCGCGTCTGATGAAGGAAACGGATCAGGCCCTGCGGCTGCTGTCCTACGCGCTGTTCGGCGGCGGCGTGATCGTGGTGCTGGCGGCGGCGCGCGGTGGCATGTGGCTCACAAGCGCGGCGTTGAAGCCAATCGAAGAAGTGACACAAACGGCACAGGGCATTGTGAAAGCCGAAGATCTGGGCAGCCGCGTGCCAGTGCCAGAAACCCAGGATGAACTGCACCACCTGACGGTGACGATCAACGACCTGCTGGCGCGGCTGGAGGCGCTGTTCAGCGCGCAGCGACGCTTTGTGGCCGATGTATCGCACGAACTGCGCACGCCGCTGGCGGCCATGCAGGGCAACCTTGACGTGCTGGCGCGCGGCGTGGCCCGCGATCCGGCGCTGCTCGACGAGTCAATTACCGACATGCGCCGCGAGGTTAGCCGGCTGATACGCATGGTCAACGATCTTCTGTTACTGGCGCAAAGCGATGCCGGTAATCCGATCCGCCATGAGCCGGTAGAGCTTGACACGTTGGTGCTCGAAGTGCATCGCGACCTGCGCGGCCTGTCGAACGGCGTGCTGTTGAAGATCGGCGAAGAAGATCAGGTGACGGTGGATGGCGACCGCGACCGGCTGAAGCAGGCGCTGCTGAATCTTGGAATCAATGCGATTCAGCACACGCCGCCGGGCGGCAGCGTCACGCTGAATCTGCGCGCCGAAAACGGCATGGCGCAGCTCAGCGTCACGGACACCGGCGCTGGCATCGCACCGGATGATCTGCCGCATATCTTCGATCGCTTTTACCGGGCGGATCGGGCGCGCACCTCGCGCAGTGGCGGTGCCGGGCTGGGATTAGCAATCGTGAAATGGATCGCCGAAGCGCATGGTGGCCGTGTTCAGGTCGAAAGTGCGCCGGGTCGGGGCAGCACATTCACCCTTGTGCTGCCATTGCCCGCCGCCGAAACGCAGCCTGTGCTGAATGCCCGGCAGCGCGAGCCGTCAGTTGCTCACCTTCAGTAAACCTATGCTGCGTTGAA
>DASTWM010000574.1:0-4373 GCA_035765855.1 Roseiflexaceae bacterium | reverse complement strand
TGGCATCGGCATCATTGGATGCGGCGGCATCGTGAACTACGCGCACCTGCCCGCCTACCGCGCCAATCACCTCAACATCATCGCCTGCTACGACATCAATCCCGAGGCCGCCCAAAAGACCGCTCATGACCACAATATTCCTAAAGTGTATGACTCACTCGACGCGCTGCTGGCAGATCCATCAATTGAGATTGTCGATATCGCCGTTCCGGCATGGAACCAGCGCGCCATTGCTGAGCAAGCGCTGGCGGCGGGCAAGCACATGCTCTGCCAGAAGCCGCTCTCCGAAAATCTGGAGGACGCGGCGGCAATCGCGCGAGCGGGCCGGGCAGCCAATCGCAAGGTGGCGGTCAACCAGCAGATGCGCTGGAGCGCGGGCATTGCGGCGGCGCGCGATCTCGTCCGTAAAGGCTTCATCGGGCAGCCGACCGACGCGCAGATTCAGGTTTCGACGACCACGCCCTGGCACATGTGGCCGTGGCTGCGCGACTCGGCGCACCTCGACATTATGTACCACAGCATCCACTACATCGACAGCATCCGCTCGCTGTTCGGCAACCCGGAATGGATCACCAGCCGCCATGCCAAGTATCCCGACCAACCAGAAAAGGCCGAGACCAAGACCGTCACGGTGCTGGACTACGCATCGGGCATGCAAGCCCTGATCGCCGTTAATCATCACGATCATAGCGGTGATAATTATGCGACCTATCGCTTCCTCGGCACGGAAGGCATCATCAAAGGCACAATTGGCCTGCTGTACAACTATCCTGATGGCCGCCCCGATACGTTGCAGGTTCATTCGACCACTTTTGCGCCCGACACATGGTTCGACATCGCGCTGGAAGGGCTATGGATTCCCGATGCGTTCATCGGCCCCATGGCCTCCCTGATGGAAGCTATTCAGACCGACGGCCTGCCCGAGACGGACGCGACCGACAATCTGGACACGCTGCGAGTTGTGCATGCAGCCTACCGCTCGGCGGCGGAGCATCGTTCAATTCGCATTGATGAGATGGAGTGACACGACAATGACTATGACCGAACGACCACTCTGGATCGATCAACGCCTGCGCCAACTACCCGCCCGACCGTGGCGCAAAGTCCATCTGGATTTTCATAACAGCCAGTACATACCCTCAATTGGCGAGGCGTTTGACGCCGACGAGTTCGGCGACCAACTCGTCGCAGCACATGTCGACTCAATCGTTGTGTTCGCCAAGGACATGCACGGCTACTTTTACTATCCCGTCACCTGCGGTCCGGCGCATCCCGGCCTCGATTTCGACCTGCTCGGCCCGCAGGTTGAGGCATGCCGCAAGCGCGGCATCAAGGTCTACGCCTACTACTGCGTCACCTGGGACAATTACATGGCCGAAAGTCACCCCGAGTGGCTGGTGTGGAAGCGCGACCGCACGACCTACCTGCCGAAGTTTGACGAGACGCCGCACTGGACGGCGCTGTGCCTGTCGAATGAAGATTTTGTGCAGCTCGTGCTCGATCATTCGCGCGAAATCATGGAAAATTACGAACTGGATGGCATCTGGTACGACATGCCGCTGCCGATCGGCGGCGAATGCTTCTGCCCGAACTGCCTGGCCCGGCTGCGCGCGGAAGGGCTGGATCCGTTCGACACCGGCGTACAGCGGCACGACAAGCAGGCGCTGCTGACCGCCTTCATGCGCCGCGCCCATGAACAGGCGCATGCCATCCGCCCCGGCTGCCAGGTCGACCAGAATAATCAGACCCGGCTCGGCCTTGGCGAGCGCGCGCCGTACCTCGACAACATCGACATCGAGGCGCTGCCGACCGCGTTCTGGGGCTACATGTATTATCCGACCAACGTGCGCTACGCCCGCAATTTCGGCACGAGTGTGTGCGGCATGACAGGCCGTTTTCATCGCTCCTGGGCCGATTTCGGCGGCCTCAAGCACCCGACCCAACTGCGCACCGAACTCGCCGGTATCATCGCTCAGGGCGCGCAGTGCGACATCGGCGATCAGCTTCCGCCATCCGGGCGGCTCGACCCGGCGGTCTACGCGACGATTGGCGAAGTGTACGCCGAAATCGAGCGGCTGGAGCCGTATCTTGAGCGGGCCGTGCCTGTGACCGAGGCGGCCATCGTGGTGCGCGGTCTTCCGCTTGAAGACATCGCCCGCCCTGCCGAGGTAAATGTGGGCAGCAGCGTGTACGGCATGACCAAGCTGCTCATGGAGTCGCACATCCAGTTCGACATCGTAGAGGCCGACAGCGACCTGTCGCGCTACCGGCTGCTGGCGCTGCCCGATGCGCTGGAGGTCGACGAGCAGCTTGCCGCGACACTCAATGCCTATTTGCGAGACGGCGGCGCGATTGTGGCGAGCCACCATGCGCTGCGGCTGCACGGCAGCGACGAACTCTGGCCGAAAGGATTGGACGTGACCTACAAGGGCGAGTCGCCGTTTGCGCCTGCGTACCTGAAATTTGACTTTGCCACAGAGCACACCGAGAAAATGAATGCCCATGAGCAATCCGCTGCGAACTCTGGGGCTATTTGGCAGAATCTGCCCGACTACGAGTATGCGCTGTACGAAGGCTCGGCGCAGTGGCTGCCGGGAAGCGACGTCGTGACGCTGGCCCGGCTGGGCGAGCCGCTGTTCCAGCGCGGCCCGGCGCACTACACCAGCCATGCCCAGACGCCGTTCGACCATCTTTCGGATTACGCGGCGGTGATTCAGCATGGCCGTCTGGCCGCGACCGCTTTCCCGATCGCCGCTAGCTACTACCGCAATGGCTACTGGATCTACCGCGAAATCTTCCGTCGGCTCCTGCATGCCGTGCTGCCGACGCCGCTGGTCGAAACGAGCGCGCCGATCAGCAGCGAAGTAACCGTGACGCACCAGGAGGCCGACGGCGACCGGCCCGAGCGCTGGATGGTCCATGTCGTCAATTTCTCGCCTAACCGGCGCAGCACCGAACACTGCGAGTACCTGGAAGATCCAATTCCATTGCATGATGTCGAGATTACGCTCCATGCCGACGTGCCGTTCGTCCGCGCGTACACCGCCGCCGACGGAAGCGAGCTTGCGCTGCAACAGACCGGCGACGGTTGGAAGGTGACGATCCCGCGCGTGGAAACCGGCGCGATTGCCGTGTTCGAGTGTGATAAATAAGGCTTGTCCATGCTCGACTGTCGCTCTATACTATTTGTATTGGCTACTACATTTTCCTAAAAGGAGCTTCACTACATGGGCGCTTCAGGATGGGAGTATTTCGTTCCGTACCAACCGAACATTCAGCAAGCGCTTGACGCCTTACACCATGCTGTCTTTGCCCGTGGCGAGTTTTATCAACGGGAGCCGTTCTGGCGCACAATGACAATCGACGAGTACGCGCCGCCAATGGACGAACTTGATGAGGAAGAGCGTGAGATGTTTCGGCGCGACTTCGAGCGTCTGCAACAACTTCATGAGCCGACAACAATTGAGGAATTGATTGAGTGGAACGGTGAGGCAGGTACCCATTCTATTCTCGATGTTCACACTGTTGTGACTGAACCTGCACCATTGCCGATGCTTCACGCGATGAGTTTGTATTATCAGGAACATGGCGTGTACCCGGAAATTGGCATAAATGAGCATGAAGAATTGCTGAGACGCATTGGCACAGTTTCGCCGCTTTCCGAACAACAGCTTCAAGTCCTCTTCGGTACAACTACGCCGACACATACCATGATCGAGGATCAACATACTGATCTCAGTGAGTTCCGCGAGCGAAACGAAGGTTTGTACATTGTGGTCTATGAGAATGAGCAGCCGCATGAGGTTTTCTTTGCTGGTTTTTCCGGCGATTGATAGCTTTCATGCCTGACTGTTTTATGAGTACGCTGGCATTTTGAAAGAGTATTAGCGAGACAAAAGCAATGACGCAAACACTTCAAGCAACCAATCCTACCCCACCGCCGTCATGGGCGCTCGCTCAGCGCGCCCTGATCGACAGCATGAACGCGGCGGTTCCCATCTTTCAGGAGCGCTACACGCGCGCCGACGGCAGCTTCATCTGGCGGCAGACCTGGCCCGGCATGGACGGCTCCGACGATGGCTACGAAAGCTTCCAGAACTGGGCGCTGTTCTACGCGCTCGGCGGCGGCGCGGACGTGTATCGTCGCAGCCGCTTTTTGTGGGAAGCGGTGACGCGCCAGTTTACGGAATACGGCCAGATCTGGCGCGAGTTCGATGCTTTCTACGACTGGATGCATCATGGCGAAAGCTCAACCACGTTCTACTACTTCGGCCTGGCCGATCCCGGCGCGCATGTGATGCGGGCGCGCACCCAGCGTTTCGCGCACATGTACATGGGCCTCGATCCCGACGCGCCAAACTGGGACGCCGAGC
>DASTWM010000573.1:0-4880 GCA_035765855.1 Roseiflexaceae bacterium | reverse complement strand
CTGCCGCATGGATCACTCGACACAAGCCAACATTCCTCGTGCTGTCCGGCGGCGATACGGCCATGGCGGTGCTCGGTCGCCTCGGCGTGGAGCGCCTCGACGTGCTGCGCGAGGTGCTGCCGGGCATGCCATTGACCGAATGCCAAGGCGCGAACGGCCAGCATTACAGGGTTGTGCTCAAGGCCGGCAGCCACGGCGATGAGCGCGCGCTGGTCACTATTTTGCAGCATGTTCGCCATGAACATAGCAATTGAGAGGAATGATATGCAGCCCAACACACGCCCGCTGCTTGCGATCACCATGGGCGACCCGGCGGGAGTCGGCCCGGAAGTCATACTCAAAGCCCTGCGCCATCCAGATGTATACGAGCGGAGCCGCCCGCTGCTCATTGGCGACCGGCGCATTCTGGAGCGCGCCGCCCCGTGGGTGAACTGGACTGACGTTGCGTACGAAACCGTCGCCACGCCTGCTGATGGCGGTTACGAGCATGGCACGATTACGCTGCTCGATCTGCACAACGCCGCGCCCGATGCATGTCCCATCGGTCAGATAAGCGAAGCGGCGGGCCGCGCGGCGGTGGAATACGTCTTCCACGCCTGCGACCTTGCGCTGGCGGGCGATGTCGATGCTGTTGTCACCGCGCCGCTCAACAAAGCGGCCATGAACCGCGCTGGCTTTCATTACGCTGGTCACACCGAGTTGCTGGCCGAACGAACGCAGGCCGAGCGCGTCAGCATGCTGCTGGTTGGCCCGAAGCTGCGTGTCGTCCATGTCAGCACGCACGTATCGCTTGCCGAAGCGATTCGGCGCGTCACGCCCGAACGGGTCGGCACGACGATTGCGCTGGCATACGAATCGTGCCGGGCTCTGGGGATTGCCGCGCCGCGCATTGCCGTGGCCGGACTGAACCCGCATGCCAGCGAGGGCGGGCTGTTCGGCAATGAAGAAGCGCAGTCGGTCATGCCGGCGATTGAGGCGGCGCGCGCGAAAGGCTGGAACGTGTCTGATCCGCAGCCGCCCGACACGGTGTTTCTGCGGGCGGTCAAAGGCGAATTCGACATCGTTGTGGCGATGTACCACGACCAGGGGCATGTGCCGATGAAGTTACTGGCGTTCGACAGCGGCGTCAATGTAAGCGTTGGCCTGCCGATCATTCGCACATCAGTCGATCATGGCACCGCGTTCGATATTGCCGGGCAGGGCGTGGCGAACGAAGAAAGCATGATCGCGGCGATCGACGTGGCGGTGCAGATGGCCCACGCGCGCCGCTTGCAGGCCTGATGATAATGATTAAAGCGCAGAGAACCAGCGGAGGGGCGGGTGTCAGGCCTGCTCCTCCGTTTGTTTACCAATGTTAGAAATCTCATAGAGATTGTGCTTGTATCTGCGGATATTAGAAGCAGTGTGCTATAATTTATACAATATGACTCGTTCATGACGACGATTTTGTTGATATATCTGTGCTGAACGTCCGAGAAAGCACGGGCATTTACTGGAGTATTACCGATGTTCGGTTTTCTGAAAAAGATTGTTGGCGATACCAACGACCGCGCCGTGAAGCAGATTACGCCGCTGGTTGAGGAGATCAATAGCCTTGAGGACACCTACAAGGCGCTCTCCGACGAGGAACTGCGCGGCAAGACGGCGGAGTTCAGGGAGCGGCTGGCGAACGACGAAACGCTCGACGATATTTTGCCGGAAGCCTTCGCCGCTGTGCGCGAGGCGAGCCGCCGCACGATTGGCCTGCGCCACTACGATGTGCAACTCATCGGCGGGATCGTGCTGCACCAGGGCAAGATCGCCGAAATGAAGACCGGCGAAGGCAAGACGCTGGTCGCCACGCTGCCGCTGTATCTCAACGCGCTGGAAGGCAAGGGCGCGCACCTGATCACCGTCAACGAATACCTGGCGAAGGTCGGCGCGGGCTGGATGGGGCCGCTCTACCACATGCTTGGTCTGGCGGTCGCCACGATTGCCCATGATTACTCGGCGGTGTACGATCCGCATTATGTAGACCCGAACGCCAATCAGGAAGACTCGCGTCTGGTGCACTGGCGGCCCGTCACGCGCCGCGACGCCTACATGGCCGACATCACCTACGGCACGAACAACGAGTTCGGCTTTGATTATCTGCGCGACAACATGGCGATTGACGAGAGCCAGCTTTCGCAGCGCGATCTGCATTACGCGATCATCGACGAGGTCGACAACATTCTGATCGACGAGGCCCGCACGCCGCTGATCATCTCCGGCCCGGCGCAGGAAAGCAGCCAGGAATACAAGCGCTTTGCGTCGCTGGTGCGGAACCTCACGCCAAGCTCCTACACGCCCGACCAGGCCAAGAAGGAAATGGTCGACCCGGACGGTGATTTCATGATCGACCCGCGCTCGAAGGGCGTGCAACTGACCGACGAAGGCATTGCCAGGGTCGAGCGGCTGCTGGGCATTCCTGAAAATGAAAGCCTGTACGACCCAAAGTATTACGAACTGACCCAATTCCTCGATAATGCGGTGCGGGCCGAATTCATTTACCATCGCGACAAAGATTACATTGTCGAGGCCGATGGTGAGATCGTGATCGTTGACGAGTTCACCGGGCGCAAGATGCCGGGCCGCCGCTGGAGCGATGGCCTGCACCAGGCCGTCGAAGCGAAGGAAGGCGTGCCGATCAAGCAAGAGAACGTCACGCTTGCGACCGTTACGTTCCAGAATTTCTTCCGCATGTACGACAAGCTGTCGGGCATGACCGGTACAGCCGTGACCGAGAAGGAAGAATTGGGCAAAATCTATAACCTGGATGTGGTGGTTATTCCAACCAACCGGCCCATGGTACGCCAGGATTTCGACGATCAGATCTTCCGTTCCGAGGAAGCCAAATTCAACGCGCTGATCAGTGAGATTCTGGAGATGCAGAAAATTGGCCGTCCGGTGCTGGTCGGTACGACCTCGGTCGAAACGTCCGAACGGCTGAGCAAGCTGCTCGACAAGCACAAGATCAAACACAACGTCTTGAACGCCAAGCAGCACGAGCGCGAGGCGCATGTCGTGGCGCAGGCCGGGCGGCCCGGCGCGGTGACAATCGCGACCAACATGGCTGGCCGTGGTACCGACATTTTGCTGGGCGGCAACCCGGACGGCCTGGTTGAAGAGATTCTGGCCGAGCGCGGCAGCACATTTGAGGATGCCACGCCCGAGCAGCGGAACGAGGCACTTCAGGAGGCCAAGCGCCGCACGGATGCCGACCGCGAGAAAGTGGTTGCGGCGGGTGGCATGCACATCATCGGCACCGAGCGCCACGAGGCGCGGCGGATTGATAACCAGTTGCGTGGCCGCGCGGGCCGCCAGGGCGATCCCGGCTCGTCGCGCTTCTATCTGTCGCTTGACGATGAGTTGATGCGGCGCTTCGGCAACATGGAGCGGATCGGCGGCATCATGTCGCGGCTGGGCGTGGATGATAGCATGCCAATCGAGGCCAAGCTGATCAACCGTTCGATCGAGGGCGCGCAGAATCGGGTCGAGGGCTACAACTTCGACGCCCGCAAGCACACCGTCGAGTTCGACGACGTCATGAACAAACAGCGCACAATTATCTACGCCGATCGCAAGGACATCCTGAACGGCGAGAACATGCGCGACCGCGTGCTGGAGATGATCGGCGCGGAGGTTGGCGCGCTGCTGGAGCGCCACCTGCCGGGGGACGAGGAGGAATGGGACACCGAAGCGCTGCTGCGCGCAGTGCGCACAATCGACCCCTTGTTCCCTGCCGATGTCACGCCGGAGTCGCTGGAGGAGATGGGGCGTGAGGAGATCGAGGATTTGATTCTTGATCGCATTGAGGACGCCTACGAAGAGCGCGAGCAGACGATTAGCGAAGAAAACATGCGCTTTGTCGAGCGGCGCATGATGCTGGCGACGATTGACCGTCACTGGGTCGATTACCTGACTGGCATGGAGGCATTGCGGCAGGAGATTGGTTTGCAGGCGGTGGCGCAGCGCGATCCGCTGCTGGAATACCAGCGCAACGCGTTCATGATGTTTGAGGAACTGAAGGCCAACATCCAGCGCGACATTGTGTACAACATCATTCCGGTCTCGTTCCAGTACGAGCAGCACCTGCGCCAGATGGAGGCCGAGCAGCAGCAGCGGCTTCAGATGGCCCAGCATGCTGGCGAAAGCGAGGAAGCGCAGCAGGAGCATGCCCGGTCGGCGCGCACCGCCCGCAAGACGGTGGAGATTGGCCGCAACGATCCATGCCCATGTGGGAGTGGCAAAAAATTTAAACAGTGTCACCTGGGCAAGGAAGGCGAGTTGCTGGCGCTGCTGCAAAGCCAGGCCGCCGCGCCAGCCGCTGCGCCCCGGTCTGCGGCTCCATCCGTCTCGGCGCAACTCGCCACTGGCGGAAGGGCAGCCCCCGCGCCAGCCGCTGCTCCGCGTGGTCGCCAGGCACCGCCCACGAACGGTGGCAAGGCACAGGCGGCGGTGCCGCGCGGCAAGCAGGCGCAGGCAAAACGGAAGTAGCATGTAGGACAAACGATGAACGACGAGAGACCAACGATGTAGGAGTAATCCGTCTTTGGTCGTTCGTCGTTCGTCTTTATGTATGGTATACTTTACAGCAACAAAAGGCCATGTTCAGGAGTAGTAGGCGCGTTTTCCAGAGAGCAGCCGGGCGGTGCGAGGCTGCGCCAGCGCCGAACTCGCCTGAATCGCGTTGGCGAGTGTTGAGTTTTGAGTGCTGAGTTCTGAGTTATTTCAAGATGAAACTCATAACTCTTAACTCATAATTCATACCTCCACGCAGTGGCCTCGGGTGCGCCCGTTACCGCGCAAAATGAGGAGTTTAGAGTTCTAAGTTCTGAGTTTTGAATAGAGTGGAACCT
>DASTWM010000572.1:0-8189 GCA_035765855.1 Roseiflexaceae bacterium | reverse complement strand
CGGAGAGCGAATTAAGCGCAGAGCGCATGAGCGTAGCGTGGATGAGCGGGTGACAGGATGACAAGGTGACAGGATGAACGGGTGATCTACAATTTAGTATGTATGATTACCCCCGCCATCCTGCTGCTTTCATCCTTCTCTGAACGCCGCCGCCGCCGCTGCAATGGTGCGCTCAACCAGTTCATCGGTATGAGCCAATGACACAAATGCCGCCTCAAACTGTGACGGTGCAAGATACACGCCACGCTGAAGCATCGCGTGGAAGAAGCGCGCATAACGGGCTGTGTCGGCCCGCCTGGCGCTGGTGTAATCTGTCACGGGCTGGTCGGCAAAGAAAAAGCCCCACATGCTGCCCGCCGCGCCGATCTGGATCGGCACGCCCGCTGCCTGGGCGGCCTCATGGAAACCAGCGCACAGCCGCCCGGTGATCTGCTCCAGCCGCTCCCACACGCCCGGCTGCTTGATGGCCTTGAGCGTGGTGATGCCCGCAGCCATGGCCAGCGGGTTGCCGGAGAGCGTGCCAGCCTGATACATCGGCCCGGCGGGCGCGACCATCTCCATGATCTCGCGCCGTCCGCCGTAAGCCGCCGCCGGCAGCCCGCCGCCGATCACCTTGCCCATGCAGGTCAGGTCGGGCGTGATGCCATAACGACCCTGCGCGCCGTTGTAGGCCACCCGGAAGCCGGTCATCACCTCGTCGAACAGCAGCAGCGCGCCATGTTGATCGGCCAGCCGCCGCAAGCCTTCGAGGAAGCCCGGCTGTGGCTGCACAAAGCCCATGTTGCCGACTACCGGCTCAACGGCGATCACCGCGACCTGCTCAGGATTTTGCTCAAGCAGCATTTGAAGCGCGTCCAGATCGTTGTAGGGCGCGGTCAGCGTGCCAGCCGTAACGCTGGCAGGCACGCCGGGGCTGTCGGGCAGGCCGAGCGTCGCCACGCCAGAGCCAGCCTGCACCAGCAGCCCGTCGAAGTGACCGTGATAACAACCCGCAAATTTGATAATTTTTTCGCGCCCGGTGTAGGCCCGCGCCAGCCGGATCGCGCTCATGACTGCCTCCGTGCCAGACGACACAAAGCGCACCATCTCGACCGCTGGCATGGCTTCGATAATCAGCTTCGCCAGTTCGCTCTCAAGCTCGGTCGGCGCGCCGAAGGTCGTGCCGCGCTGCGCCTGCTTGCTGATTGCCGCGACCACAGCGGGGTCGGCGTGGCCGAGAATCAGCGGCCCCCATGACAGCACGTAGTCAATGTATTCGTTGCCGTCCACATCGTACACGCAGGCTCCCGCGCCGTGATCGATGAAGCGCGGTGTGCCGCCGACGCCCCGAAAGGCGCGCACCGGGCTATTCACGCCGCCGGGGATGAGGGTTTTTGCTTCTTCAAAAAGCTGCTCTGAGCGGGTTGTGTTCATAGTTTCTCCTCATTGACAGAATGTACGAATCGAACATGGAAATCCATGTCATTCTGAACGAAGTGAAGAATCTCTCTGCACAAGCGCTGTGCAATGAGATGTTTCGCTTCGCTCAACATGACAGCGGGTGGTCAATGAGTTTCGTTACATGATTTCTGCCATTGGCAAGCGAGGCACATTGATTTTGATCGTTCGTCATTCGTCACGCAGCCAGCGCGCCGCTTCTTTAGCGTAATAGGTGATAATCATCTCTGCGCCAGCCCGCTTGATCGCCAGCAGGCTTTCCAGCGCGGCGCGGCGCTCGTCGATCCAGCCGTTCTGCGCGGCGGCCTTGAGCATGGCGTACTCGCCGCTGACCTGGTAGGCCATGAGCGGCAGATCAAAGCAATTGCGCACCTCGCGGATCACATCAAGATACGCGCCAGCCGGTTTGACCATCAGCATGTCCGCGCCCTCGGCCACGTCCAGCGCGACCTCGCGCAGCGCCTCGCGCCCATTGGCCGCGTCCATCTGGTAGGCGCGCCGGTCGCCGAACTGCGGCGTGGACTCGGCGGCTTCGCGGAACGGGCCGTAGAACGCCGAGGCGAATTTGGCGGCGTAGGAAAGCACGATCGTATCGGTGTAGCCCGCCGCGTCCAGCCCGGCCCGAATCGCGGCGATCTGGCCGTCCATCATGGCGCTGGGCGCGACAATGTCGGCTCCAGCTTCGGCGTAGGCGACCGACGCGCGGGCGAGTAGTTCCAGCGTCGGGTCGTTCAGCACGTCGCCGCTGCCCGGCGCGTCGGAGAGGACGCCACAATGGCCGTGGTCGGTGTATTCGCACAGGCACACGTCCGCAATCACGACCATCTCCGGCGCGCGCTGCTTGATGGCGCGGATGGCGCTCGGTACCGGGCCGGTGGCGGCCCATGCGCCGCTGCCGATGTTGTCTTTGTGCGCCGGAATGCCGAACAACAGCACGGCAGGCACGCGCAACTCCACTAGCTCGTCGATCTCAGCATCAATCTTATCAACCGAAAGCTGCGCCTGGCCGGGCATGGAGCCGATTGGGTTAACGATGTCGCTGCCTTCAGCGATGAACAGCGGCGCGACGAAATCATCCACGCTCACGTGCGTCTCGCGCACCATGCGGCGCAGCGTTGCGGTACGGCGCAGGCGGCGCATGCGTACGCCTTGAACCGCCGGCGCAATTTCATTCAGTGTCATATTTTTATCCTTTTCTGCTAAACCCGTCAGGTTTAACATCATATACAATTACATTTCTCTGAGCACTAAACCTGACGGGTTTGGGGAAAACCAGACAGGTTTAAGAAAATACGGGTTTAAGAAAATTTTTCCACCACCGCCTCAACCAGGCCTTCAACCGTATGATCGCGCGCGACCGCCGCAACTGGCAGCCGCGCATCACGCAGCGCCACCGCTGTGGTCGGCCCGATGCAGATCAGCGCCACATGGCCAAGCAGCGCCGCCGTGTCTACAACGCCCTGCGCCGCAAGACCGTGCAGCATAGCGCGCACCGTCGAAGGGCTGGTAAACGTGATCGCATCCACTTGTTTGTCATGCAAAGGCCCGATGAGCATGCGCGCGCCCGCGCCCGCAACCGTGCGGTAGGCGGTGACAACATCCACCTGCGCGCCGCGCTCGCGCAGCCCGGTCGGAAGCGTCGCGCGGGCGATATCGGCAGCCGGAAACAGCACGCGCTGCCCGGCCATGTCGCCAATTTCCGCGACCATGGCCTCGGCGGTGTGAACACCAGGCATGAAATCGGGATGCGCGCCATGTGCTGCAAGTTCCCTGGCCGTTCCGGGGCCAACCACGCCAACCTTCAGATTCGCTGGAAGCGTTGTTGCAACGCCGAGCGCTGCCATGCGCTGGAACAATGGGCCAACGGCGTTCGCGCTGGTCAGCATGAGCCAGTCGTACTCCGGCATGCGCTGGATCGCCGCGTCGAGCGGCCCACAATCTTCTGGCGGCGCGATGGTGATCATCGGGCAGACCAGCACAGCCGCGCCCAGCGCCTCCAGCCGTTCGACCAGCGTACCCGCCTGCTCCTCGGCGCGCGTCACCACGATGCGTTTTCCTTTGAGCGGCAGTGTCATGTCATCCTTCGACGAACGACCAACGACGTAGGACGAACAAAAAGGCCGTTAACGATTATCCTTGGTCATTCGTCATTCGTCATTCGTCAACATCGCTCGCCCGCCGCTCGCCAGTAGCTCATCGGCCAGCGCCACGCCAAGCGCTGTGGCTTGCCCGGTTGGGCCGCTTCGTTCGCCGCGCACGATATGCCCCGCTCGATTCCCGATCATGCCAGCAATATGCAGCATATCGCCCTCAACCTGGGCGTACGCTCCGACCGGTGCCTGGCAGCCGCCCTGAATACGCGCCAGAAAGGCCCGTTCAGCGGTGGCGGCAAAACGCGTCGGCGGATGATCGAGCGGCTCAATAAGCGCCGCAATTGCGTCATCCCCGGCGCGCACCTCGATGCCGAGCACGCCCTGCGCGGTGGCGGGCAGCATGATCTCTGGCTGGAGCCACTCCGTGACGCGCTCCGCCAGACCAAGCCGCTTCAGGCCCGCCGCCGCCAGCACAATCGCGTCGTACTGGCCTTCGTCGAGCTTGCGCAGCCGCGTGTCAACGTTGCCGCGAATATCGGCAAGCTCCAGGTCAGGCCGCAGATGCCGAAGCTGGCATGCCCGGCGCAGGCTGCTCGTGCCGACGCGCGCGCCCTGCGGCAAATTCATGAGCGTGGTCACGCCGTCACGCGCAACCAGCACATCGCGCGGATCAGCCCGCTCAGGAAAGAACGGCATGGCCATGTCGGGCGGCAGTGTGGAGGGCAGATCTTTGGCGCTGTGAACGGCGAGATCGGCGCGGCCAGCCCGCATGGCATCCTCGATCTCGGTCACGAACAGCCCTTTATCGCCAAACGCGGTGAGCGGGCGGTCAAGCACCACATCGCCCTTAGTCTTGATAATCTCGAGCCGCACATCGAGGCCGGGGTGCGCTGCCTGGAGCCAGCCGCGCACCATCTCGCTTTGCACAAGCGCGAGTTTGCTGCCGCGCGTGCCGATGACGATGGACGATTGTTGTTCAGTGATTTGCATTAGCTTTCATTGTGGGCGCACACGCTGGTTCGCCCCTACACCATGGGGCATCATTATTATTTATC
Source organism: Roseiflexaceae bacterium (assembly GCA_035765855.1). Taxonomy (GTDB): domain Bacteria; phylum Chloroflexota; class Chloroflexia; order Chloroflexales; family Roseiflexaceae; genus DASTWM01. Next base: position 3,604 of record DASTWM010000572.1, on the reverse strand, counting down.
ATTGTGGGCGCACACGCTGGTTCGCCCCTACACCATGGGGTATCGCTGGGCGCACACATCGGTTCGCCCCTACCACTATATTACGCTGTGGCCTGTCGGCGGCGGTCTTCTTCCAGCGCCACCGCCTCGATCACCTCAACGAATTCCGGGTCGGCGTTCGGCATGCGTATTCGCTTCAGCATCATGCCAAGCTCGGCGGCTTTTTCCTGCGCCTCAGTGTCAATGTCCCACAGCACCTCCAGGTGCTCGGCGACGAAGCCGAACGGCACGCTCAATACATAGCGCACGCCCTCGGCATGCAGTTGCTCCAGATAATCGAGAATATCCGGCCCCAGCCATGGCTCCGGCGTCGGCGCGGCGCTCTGGAAGCAGAAACCGTACTGCCGCAACCCAACCATTTCAGCGATGCCCGCCGCGCTTTCATGCAGTTGCTCGGTATAAGGATCGCCTTGCGAGACGATCTTTTCCGGCAGGCTGTGGGCGCTGAACACCACCCGCACATCGTCACGCACATCCTCCGGGAACGCTTGCAGCGCGTCCTGAATACGTCGAGCAATCAATTGGCGAAATAGCGGATGCTCATGCCAGCTTTCGATGAAATGGAATCGAAACGAACCATCCTGCTGCGCAAGCGCCTGTTCAGTGTAGGTGCGGTAGCCTTCCAGGCTGTAGCGCGAGTAATGCGGCGCAAGCACCACGCCAATTACATCTTCGACGCCATCGGCAATGATCTGCGGCACAACCTCGTTGATGTAGGGATGCCAGTGTTTCATGCCGAGGTAGACTTTGTATCGACCGGGATAATCAGCGTCCAGCCGCTCGCGCAGTTGGTCGGCCACACCCTTGGTGAGTTCATACAGCGGGGTCTGCCCGCCGACCCGCTCGTAGCGGTAGCGCAAGTCGGCCAGCGCCTCATCGGAGGGTCGCCGCCCATGCCGAATATGCGTGTAGTACGGCTCAACATCATCGAGCGTTTCCGGCGTGCCATACGCCAGCACGAGAATGCCGGTTGGGATTTCAGAAGCCATGTTCTTCCTTCTCATAAGACAAGGTGATATGATGACACGATGACACGGGTTATGCTACTCAATTTCACCTTGTCACCTTGTCACCTTGTCATCATGTCACCACTCGCTTCATGTACGTATTCGATCAGGCGGCGGACGTTTTCAACTGGCGTCTCGGTGAGGATGCCATGCCCAAGGTTGAAAATATGGCCGGGACGCCCGGCAGCGCGCGCCAGCACGTCAGCGGCGCGGCGCTCCACCACGGACCACGGCGCATGCAGCACGGCTGGCTCGAGGTTGCCCTGCACCGCAAAGCCGGGGCCAAGCTGCGCCCATGCTTCGTCAAGGCCGATCCGCCAGTCAACGCCAATCACGTCTATATCAAGCTGGCGCAGCAGTGACAGCATGCCATTCATGTTGGTGCCGAAGTAGACGATCGGAACCGGCGGCAGTTGCCAGTCACCAGTCGCCAGTTGCCAATTGGGAGTATCGGACTGCGGACTGCGAACTGCGGACTGCGAACTGCGGACTGCCGACACCACCTGCTGCACATACGGCAGCACGTACTCGGCGTAGTCGTTCGGGGCGAGCACGCCCGCCCAACTGTCGAAAATCTGCACCGCATCCGCGCCGGCCTCAATCTGCGCCGTGAGGTAGTCGCCCACCAACTGCGCCAGTTTGGCCATGAGCGCATGCCATGCCTCCGGCTCCTGGTACATGAACAGCTTGGTACGCCGGTATTCCTTCGAGCCGCCGCCCTCGATTGCATACGCGGCCAGCGTGAACGGCGCGCCGCTGAAGCCGATCAGCGGAATGCGCCCGCCGAGTTCGCGCTGCGCCACGCGGATAGCGTCAAGCGTGTAAGCCACCGTCTCGCGCGGGTCGGGCTGCCGCAGCGCCGCCACAGCCTTCGCTGAGCGGATCGGGTTGTGAATAATCGGCCCTTCGCCCTGCTCATAGGTCAATTCGAGGCCCATGCCCTCCAGCGGCGGCAGGATGTCAGCGAAAATAATCGCCGCATCCACATCGAAAGCGTTGGCGGGCTGAAGCGTGATTTCCGCCGCAAGCTCGGGTGTCTTGACCATATCGAGAAAGCCGTGGCGCTCACGGATCGCGCGATATTCCGGCATGTAGCGGCCCGCCTGGCGCATGAACCAGACCGGCGTGCAGTCGATCTCCTCGCGGCGGCATGCCCGCAGGAAGCGCGTGTTGTTAGTTAATGTTGTATTCATCAGACAAGCAGACAAGGAGAAAGGGAGCTTTTAGCGCCCTTCTTCTCCTTGTCTCCCCTTCTCCTTGTCATCCGATAAGAGCGAGCGCTTCGCGCAGGTCACGCTTGATCCCGGTGATGATCGGCGTGTCCTTCAGCGTGTAGCGGCGCGCCTCGGTGTCGCGCAACGCCACGACGAGTTCGCTGAAGCGCGGCAGATCCTCGGCTTCATAGGCTACGATGAACTCCTGGTCGTCGAGGCCAGTCGTGTACAGCAGCACCTGCCGGATGTCGCCGTACTCATGGCCGATGCGAATATGCTCATTCATCATACCCTGGCGCGCCTCGCGGCTCATCAGGTACCACTCAATCGTTTTGCTGAACGGATAGACAATCAAATAGGTCTGGCGATCCTGAAGGTCAATCGCCTGCTCCTGCGTGGTGCGCCGCTTCGTGTAGGTCGACGGGCGCGTGAAACCGTACAGATTGGTCGTGATCTCAAGATACTGGCCCATGCCGGTCTGAAGCAGGCGGCTGGTCATCTCCTGCATGGTCTTCGGGTCGGTGCCTTTGCGCCACAACAGCAGGTCGGACGTCGTCTTCATGCCAATCGTGCTGTATGGGTAGGTCGTGATGTCAGGCGCGGCCTCTTCCACGCAGCGCGCGAACGACTCGCGGCCATCCTCGCGGGCCGCATGCGGCAGCCGCCGCCAGGCCGGGTCGGCCTTGAAGCAGGTGTACTGCACGAATAGTGGCTGGGCTTTTGTCTCTTCGAAAGTTGTCTCAGGGTTCGTCATTCTATCCTCACTTTTAGTTACTTAGCCACAGAGAACACAGAGGGCACAGAGATAAATATATCTCTTCTCTGTGCTCTCTGTGCCCTCTGTGGCTTATTCATGAAAGTTGAAACAATTGTTGCACCGCCTCGGCCAGTTCGCCACCGGCCTGCGGATCTTTGAGCGATGTGATCGGCTGATGGAGCAACTTATTCACGATTGCAGCGCTGAGCGCTTGAATAGCCTGCTGCTCACGCGGCGATAGCTCTGGCAGCCGGGCCAGCGTGCGCTCCAGTTCAGCGGCGCGAATCGCCTCGGCGCGCTCGCGCAAGGCCCGGATCGTCGGCACGACACGCTGGGCCGACCACCACTGGGAAAACTTGGCCGCCTCGCCATGAAGCAGTTCTTCCGCCCTGGCAATTTCTGCCATGCGCGCAGCACGGTTGGCTTCAGAAACAGCCTGCATGTCATCAATATCAAACAGGCGCACAGGCGGCAGCGTTGCCGCCTGCCGGTCAATATCGCGCGGCACCGCCAGATCCAGCAGCAGCAGCGGCGCGCTGCGCCCGGCAGTCGCGCGTTCGATCAGCATGCTGTCGAGCACTATCTCC
>DASTWM010000571.1:0-2867 GCA_035765855.1 Roseiflexaceae bacterium | reverse complement strand
TTCGTGGTCCTCCTATGCCCCATATGTCGAATAGGGACGGAGAACGACCACTATAACGGCTGCTCATGCGGCGAGCGCGCTGTGGAGATCGCGCACTGTGCGGAGATCGGGCAGGTTGAGGCCCAGCGCCACGAGCGCTTGCGCGACCTCGGGTCGCACGCCAATCAAGGTTACATCGCTGCCCAACAAGCGCGGCTTGCACGACGTTGAGCAGCCCCTGCGCCACATGGCTGCGCCTGAATCGTGTCCAGTTGCTGCGCTACTTCTGCCCGTGCCGCCTCGGCGTCGGCGCGGGCTGTCTCGGCTGCCGCATATTGGGTTGCCAGATGCATGGTCGTCCGCTGAATCGTGTCGGCCATGCGGTGTACGTCGACCCGTGTCGCGTAGTCGCCAGAGGCAAAGCGCTGCACTCCGCCAATCTACGGTGCCCCGTGATCGTTGATCATGTCAGTGTGATTACGATTCGGCCAGTGGCGCGGCGTCCGTCGCAGGCGTTGCCTCGCGCGGAAGGCAGACCGTAAACGTACTTCCCTGCCCTTCGGCGCTGTCGACCGTGATGGTGCCGCCATGGAGCGTTACCAATTCATGGACCACGTAGAGCCCAATGCCACTGCCCTTGATCTGATGGCGTTTGGCATTCGGGGCGCGGTAGAATCGCTCAAACAGATGCACCTGATCCTCCGCAGGAATGCCAATGCCGGTATCCTGGATCGCCACACACACCTGATTCGCTGCCGGTGTCACCGTGACCGTCACCTGTCCGCCGGCGGGGCTGTACTTGACCGCATTCTGGAGGAGATTCTCAAAGATCTGCTCCAGGCGCTCCGGGTCGCCGTGCAGCAGGAGCGCAGTCGGCGGGCAGTCCAGCACCAGCGTATGCTGATCGAGCGGCTGCTGCACGCGATCGACCACCTGGCGGAGCAGTGCCGCCAGATTGAGCGGCATGCGCCGGACGGTAAAGGTACCGCGCTGTAACCGTCCGACATCCAGCATGAGATCCAGCATCCGCGTAAGGCGGTGCGTTTGCTCCGCAATGAGGTCCAAAGACCGCAGCTCGCGCTCGCCGAACACCTGCCCGCGCGTGAGCCGATGGGCCAGCAACTGCGCGTGGGCGAGAATAGTGGTTATCGGTGTTTTCAGTTCATGGGAGATGACCGATAGAAACTGATCGCGGGTGGCCAGCGCCTCCTCGGCCAGCGCGCGCGCCGCTTGCACTTCGTCGAACATGCGCTGGCGTTCCGCTTCGGCCTGGTGTTGGGCCGAGGCATCCCGCACGATTTTGACAAAGCCATGCAGGACGCCGTCCGCTGTTTGGAGCGGGGTGGATGAACCGCTGGCCCACAGCAGACCGCCATCCTTGCGCACCAGCCAATTGGTGTCGTCGGCGCAGCCCTCTCGAATGGCCGTCGCCAATTCCTGCTGCGGACGGCCACGGGCCTGGTCCTCCGGGGTATACAGGATGGTAAACGACCTGCCCAGCACCTCATCGCGTTGGTAGCCAAAGATTTGTTCGGCACCACGGCCCCAGCTCACTATCTGACCGGCAGGATCCAGAATAATGAGCGCGTAGTCCTGCACGGTGTGAAGCAGCAGGCCAAGGAGCTCATGCCCGGAGGTAAGCCTCAACATGTCAATCATCGTCTGTACCGGCATGGCAGTCGTCCTCCAGTGTACACGCATGGGCATCGGAGCGCCTGCGGACAGGAGGTGGGGGAAAACCGCCAGATCGTGACAGACGTTGTGAAGAATGCAACATGCGCGTTATATGAACACCCCTTATACGGCCCACTCGCAAGCTGTCCAGGCATGAGTGAGTCATGTATGTCTGGAGTATACCACGCTGGTGCATGACTACTCTGTTCGGCATCTCTTCCGAAGAGATGCGCCTGCGATTGGTGGGATGGATATCCCGCCAGTATTGTCGCTGCGCGTATGGGCGCAGGACGTTATTCCGGCCCGAACGGGTAGCTCTCGATATCGCCCTCAATCGCCTTGAGCAGGATCGAAATCTCGCGCTTGTCCGCGTCGTCCAGCGCGTTCACGCCGGCCGGTGCGCGCTCGACCGTGGACGAGAACACGCCGCGCCGCTTGAGCATGTAGCGCATGAACGGGTGATTCTCGCGGATGATCAGCGGCAGCAGGCGGCGGTGCAAGTCGCGCGCGCGTTCCTCGTCGCCCGCCCACCACAACTCCATCACCTTCGCCAGCATGTCGGCAATCTCGCAGGCGGGCATGCAGCCGTTCGCGCCGCGCCGCAGCTCGTCTGGCATGAACTTGCCCGCCGCGCCGCCGAAGATCGTCTTGATCCGGTCGCCAACCAGATGATGCACCTCGGCAATGTGGCGCGGGCCGGGCGGTCGCTCCTCTTTGATGTATTCGATCTGCGGCACGTCCTCGATCAACCCGGCGATCTGCTCGCCGGTGAGCGGCGCGTAGGTCGCGGCGTTCTGCAGAATAATCGGGCCGTCGTAGGCGTCGGCCAGCCGCCGGAACATGTCCATGGCTACCGTGGCGTTGGTCAGCGCCGGAGCCATGGCGATGATCGCGTCCGCTCCGGCCTGCTGTGCCGCGCGCGCAAACAGCAGCACCTGCGGCAGCGAAACGCCCGAGCAGCCGAATACGACCGGCAGTCGCCCGTTGACTTCTTCCAGCACCGCGTCGAGATTGCGAATGCGCTCCTCCTCGCCTAAAAAGTAAAATTCGCCGACCATGACAGGCCAGACAATGCCGTGCTGGCCGCTGCGGCAGCAGAAATCGGCAGCCGCGCGCAGGTCGGCGGTGTGAATCTCGTAATCTTCAGTGTAGGGCGTGGGCAGCAGGCCAAACACGCCTTTGAGATGATCGAATCGAGGCATGGAGAAACTCCT
>DASTWM010000570.1:0-3704 GCA_035765855.1 Roseiflexaceae bacterium | reverse complement strand
TTCCGGGTAACGGCCTCCATCGCTATTGTTTTGCTGGTTGCCGCCGAAATGATTGGCGCCCAACGCGGAATTGGCGCTTTCGTGCTGTCTGCGGGTAACCTGTATGACACGGACAACCTGCTGGCCGGTATCGTCATCCTGTCGGTGCTGGGGCTTGCGGTTGCGTCTCTGATTGGTGTTGTGGAACGAACGCTGTTAAAATGGCGCTAGCAACAGAGGAGCCTGCCGTGCCATGAGCCAGGTGGTGAGCCTATCCGGCGCGCGCGACGATAGTTGGTGGGCCGTCGTGGCGCGGATCGGGCGGACCAATCGCGTTGCTGCCATCTTTCCCACCAAAGGGGCCGCAATGGCCGACCGGGCATGGCGTGAACAGCAGGTGCGCGCCTACTCCGGGTTCCTGCAAAGAATGCGACAACCGCAGCCGTACTATTTCGTCGAGCGGATGCATCGGTCGGAACTGCCGCGCCAATGGCGCCCGCTCCCGGCTCTGGGCTTTCTGCGCGGCCAGTTCGCGTAACGGAGAACATCAATGACCGCTGTCGTGTCCCGGCTCACCTCTACGGAGGCGGAGCAGGAAGAGTGGCGTTTGCGTTGCGACATGGCCGCCGTGTTCCGGGTGGCCGCGCGCCTCGGGTGGAACGAGCAGATCGGCAATCACAACTCCATCATGCTGCCGCGCCGGTCACCGGACGATCCGCCACTGTTCCTGATCAATCCGCGAGGCTGCCTGTTCCAGGAACTTACTGCAAGCACTCTGATCGTGTGCGATCTCGATGGTAAAGTGCTGCGTGGCAGGGGCGAGTTGCGCAAGGTCGCGTTCCACATCCATGCCCGCATCCATCTGAACAAACCCGACGCCAACTGCGTTGTTCACGTTCATCCGCACTATCTCACCGCGCTGTCGATGCTGGAGAATCCGGCGCCGCTGCTGCTGCATCACAACAACCTGCTGCTGAACGACCGGGTGGTGATCGATACTGAAGGTGACGCACCGGTGGACGACAATGCCGAGGGCGACCGCATCGCGAGGCTGATGGGCGACAAGACGATCATGGTGATGTGCGGCCATGGCGTGACGGTGGCCGGCCCGACCGTGCATGAAGCATTCGACGAATGCTACATCGCGGAGCGTACCTGCATGTATCAGATGACCGCCATGGCAACCGGCCAGAAGCTGCGGCTGCTGCCGGAGGCACGCCGGCGGCGCTACAACGGCCCGTGGGGTGAAAAGGTGGACGCGCGGCTGCACCTGGATGCCTGGCGGCGCATTCTGGACCGCGAGGAACCAGACTACTCGACCTGAGTCTTGCCGCTCGCGACGCGACAGCAACGGGCCGGTGCGGTGGACCGCGAGGATAGCATTCTGACGGCTTGGGCACAGCGTTTGCCTCTTCGGTGGCATTGATCCAAATCAACGACGCGCTCACGGCCGCCCCCCTAGACACATCCCCCGATGAAACATGTGGGGGAGAAGGACATGGTGCGCCCGGCGGATGGCGTGTGTTGCCGCAGCTTTCGCGGGAGCGGTGGCGATTCTGAGCACTACCTTGTCGTTGACGCACCTCCGGATCGCGACTTGCAGACCCAACTTGTTTGCCTGGCCGGACGCTATCGCGAAGCGCTGGAATCGCTGCGTCTGCCACCGGAAAGCGCCGTCTTTCGCCGCCTGTTCGTCAGCGACGTCGCAAATCAGACAGCGCAGATCCGCCAGACCGAACTTTACACCCCGGGGGACGGAAATCCGGTCGCCGTATCATTGGTACAACAGCCACCGGCAAACGGCTCAAAGATCGCAATGCTGGCTTACCATCGTCATGGGCGATCGCCGCTGCGCAAACGAGCGCTCGGACCGCACCATGTGCTCGTCGAGAGCAACGCACTGGGCCATTTGTGGAGCACCAGGCTCTGTGCCCATGACGACAAAGGCCCAGGCTCGGCGGTCAGGCAGACCCACGTGATCTTTGACGAACTCGTGGACGTGCTGGGCGCCAACGGCGCAACGCTCGCCGAACATTGTGTCCGGACCTGGATTTTCGTCAAGGACGCGGACGTGTTCTACCAGGATATGGTGGCGGCCCGCAGCGCCCTGTTCGCGCGGCACGGGTTGACCCGCGACACGCACTATCTCGCCAGCACGGGAATCGAAGGCGCGTGCACACACCGCTACGATCTCGTCTTCATGGATGCATATTCGATCCTGGGCCTGATGCCGGCGCAGATGTCATATCTCAACGACTTTGGTCAACTTTTGCGCCACCAAGGACTATGACGTCACGTTCGAACGGGGCACGCGAATCGGATACGCCGACCGCGCACACCACTTCATATCGGGGACGGCGAGCATCGACGCGCGCGGGGCAGTCGTGCATGCAGGCGACGTAGAGCGGCAACTCGGGCGCGCTTTGGACAACGTCGCAGCGTTGCTGCGCTCCGGCGAAGCTCAACTCGAAAATATGACCCATTTCATCGTCTATCTGCGTGACCCCAGTGATCACGACCGCATCGATGCATGCCTCGCCGAGCGATTCCCGGAAATTCCCAGGCTGCTCGTGCAAGGCGCGGTCTGCCGCCCTCAATGGCTCGTCGAAGTGGAGGGCATCGCAGCCGTGGCCTGCGAGGACCCCAGGCTGCCCGCATTCTAGATCAGGAGACACACCGTGCAGGATGACTCGGCCCCGTTCGAGATGCTCGATGAAGCCGCCATCGCGGCCGCGGGCGTCCGACATGATCCCTACGACTTCACCTTCGTCGAGCACGCCCTTCCGGAGCGGCTGAAAGAGCCGGTGCTGGCGGATGCGCCGCGCATCCCCGATCGCGGCAGCTATGCACTGCCCAATCTCAGCATGGGGCCGCAATTCGCGGCGGTGGTCCGCGATCTCCTGAGTGCACGCTTCCGCCATCTGGTCGAGGAGAAGTTCGATATCGACCTGAGCAACCGCCCGCCTTGCATCGTGATGATGGGCAACACCAGCGGCCATTACAACGAGGGCTATGCCCACCCCGACAGCCCGCACAAGATCATCACCGTTCTCCTCGGCTTTTCGCAGGAATGGCCGTATGAGCGCGGCCGCCTGCGCGTGCTGCGCAGCGCCGACCGCAACGACTGTGCGTTTGAATTCCCCCCTGAGTTCGGCCGCATGCTGATGTTCCGGGTTTGCGACCACTCCTGGCACGGCTTTCTGCCGCAGAAGGGCCAGCGCATGAGCCTGCAGCTCTGCTACGTCGATTCTGAACGGTATGTGCGCAAGGAGTATCTGCGGCACGGCATCAGCGCCTACGCGAAGTCTGTCCCGCTGCTGCGCAAGGCGATCGACTGGGCCCCCCGCCGCCTGCCCGGAGCAAGCTGATGCGCTATCCGCCCATACCCACCGTCGATCAGGTGGCGGCGCAGTTCTGCCGAGCGGTGCGCGCTGCTGAACGTAGCGACAATCCCTATCGCCACTGGAAAATCAGAGAGGTGTTCCCGGTCGACCTCTGCACCGGTATCCTGACCTTGCCGGTCGCACCGCCGCAACTCGGCAGGACCGATGGGACCCGCAACAGCTACAATAAGTCGCGTTGCTTCATCACGCCATTGCTGTGCTCAAAGTTTCCAACGTGCCAGGTACTTTCGGATGCATTGCAGCGCAGTGATGTGGCACGGCTAATGGCGGAGACCTGCGGTATTCGCGCGGAGGGCAGCTATCTGCGCATGGAATATATCC
>DASTWM010000569.1:0-2619 GCA_035765855.1 Roseiflexaceae bacterium | reverse complement strand
TTTGCTTGGCTATGTTCACGGATTTCATTATAACCACAGAGGCGCGGAGACTCAGAGAAGTTGAGGGTTAAAAGTTTTTAGTCATGAGTTATGAGTAAGCTAAATCGAATGTTACGCTTTTACTTCTTCGTGTCCCGGGGTCTTTGTGGTTTATTATGTATCGCTCGTGGCAGCAGGCATTCGGGCGCGCAGATCAGCGCCGCCAAACAGAATCACCAGCCCGCCCAGCACGCTCACAACCAGCCGCACGCTGAACACCAGCAGCGACAGCGCGATTGCCTGGTCGGAAGTGTAGCCGAGCCTGGTGAGGTACAGAATGAAAATCGTCTCGCGCGCGCCCAGATTGTTGAAGAAAATCGGTGCCAGGCCGAGCATGTCGGTGAGCGGCACCATCAGCGCGTACACCAGCAGCGGCACGCCGGTGAACCCCAGCGCCCAGCCACAGGCCACATGCACCAGCATCCAGATTGTCTGGAACACCAGCGACACCAGCAGCACGTTCGTCAGCGCTGCGCCACGCGGCGAATAGCGCTCCAGCACATCGGCGACTTTGCGCGCCGGGCGGCGCAGGAAGGCAGGAATCAGCGAGCTTTCCAGCAGCGGGCGCAACTGCACCGTCGAAAGCGCCACCGCCAGCGCGCCCATGGAAACCAACGTGAATGCTACCGCCATCCAGATCAGCGCGGGCTGTGTTTCAAATTGCGCCGCTGGCAAACCTGCCAGCCGCAACAACAGCACGGCGCTCGCAATCAGGCTGAGCGCCAGAAAGCCGGTCAGCCGGTCCAGGAACACCGACGCGCTGGCATGGGCATAGCTCTGAATGCGCCGGCCAAGCTGCGCGATCCGCAGCGCGTCGCCACCGACCGTCGTAGGCAGAAAATTATTGGCGAATTGCCCGGCCAGGTACGCGCCGAGCAGCCAGCGGTACGGCAGCCGTTCGCCATTAGCGCGCAGCAGCATGCCCCATTTCGCCGCGCTGACCGCGACGCCCACAAACTGGAGCAGTAGCGCCACGACCAGCCATGCCCAGTCAATTCCCTGCCATGATTGCCAGATCTTAAGTGGATTGGCCTTCCAGATCAGAAAAACAATCAGGCCGCCGCTGATGAGCAGACGTAACGGCAGAAGCAGTTTTCTTTTTCCCATATTTATTGCCACAGAGGACACAGAGAACACAAAGTCAGAAATAATTGTACGGTGGCCATTATGCACGAGGCGCGCCGGAAGCGCAACAAAAGTGTGCTACCATGCGACGCGAACGTGCCGCACAGGCTCTACAGCACACACTGTCATGTTGAGCGAAGCGGAACATTTCGTCGAAGAACATAGAGATACTTCACTTGGTTCAGTATGACAATCAATATTCTTCAGTTTCAGGTGAGACATGCTCCTTCAAGATTTACTCACACATGTCCAGGTAACGCGCCGCAGCGGCCCGGCCAATCCTGAGATCAGCACGCTGGCCTACGACTCACGGGCGGTGCGGCCCGGCAGCCTGTTCGTCGCGATCCCCGGCGCGCATGTAGACGGCCATGATTTTATTCCCAAAGCCATCGCGCAAGGCGCGGCGGCGGTGGTTTACGACAATCCGGCGCGCTGGCATGACCATGATGATGTCGCGGGCATCCTGGTGCCGAACGCGCGGATTGCGCTCGCGCCGCTGGCCGCCGCGTTCTACGGCCACCCCGGCGAAGCCATGCGCGTGGTCGGCATCACTGGCACGGACGGCAAAACGACGACCACATGGCTGACCAGCGTGGTGCTGGAGGCCGGCGGCCACACCACCGGCCTGATGGGAACGGTGGATTTCAAGGTTGGCGGGCGCGTGTGGGCCAACGACACCCGCCAGAGCACGCCCGAAGCGCCGGAGGTGCAGGCGCTGCTGCGCGACATGGTGGCGGCGGGCTGCGACCATGCGGTGGTCGAGTCGACTTCGCACGCGCTGTCGGCGCGCTGGAACCGCCTGGGCGGCTGCGCATTCGATGTGGCCGTGCTGACCAACGTGACCCATGAACACCTCGATTACCATGGCAGCGTCGAGCAGTACCGGCGCGACAAGGCCCGGCTGTTTGAGATGCTGGGGGAGGACGAAAGACGAAAGACGAAAGACGAAAGTTCGCTATCCGTCCTTCGTCCTTCGTCCTTCGTCCAGTCAGCAAATAAAACCCGTAAAATAGCAGTGGTGAACGCCGACGATCCCAACCACCAGATGTTCCTCGACGCGGCTCCGGCGCATGCCCAACGTTTGACCTACGCCGTCAACAGTCATGCCGACGTGCGCGCCCATGACGTGCGTTCGACCCGCGATGGCTTGCAATTCCGCATTACGTCGCCATGGGGCGAAGTGGAGGCGCGGCTCAAGCTGACCGGCGACTTCAACGTGTGGAACGCGCTGGCCGCAATCACCGTGGCGGGCGCGGAGGGTGTGCCGCTCGACGTGGCGGTTCGCGCGCTGGAGCAGGTGCCGGGCGTGCGCGGGCGCATGGAACGGATTGAGCAGGGCCAGCCGTTCACCGTGCTGGTCGATTACGCGCACACGCCCGGCTCGTTCGAGAAGCTCATGCGCATCACCCGCCCGCTCACCGACGGGCAATTGATCGCGGTGTTCGGCAGCGCAGG
>DASTWM010000568.1:0-10836 GCA_035765855.1 Roseiflexaceae bacterium | reverse complement strand
GGACTCTGTGGCGAAACATTACTACTGAATGGATTATACGCCTAATAGCCATACCAGCAGCGGCACTGGATAGTCGTCACCGCGCCGTGCGAGGCCATGCCGATGGCGAAACCGCGCCTGTTCCCATACCGACAGTGTTGTGGCACATAAGTTGCTCACGTTAAGTGACGAATAGCGCGAGGTGATTCTTGCGTATGCATGATTGATACGGTAGGCTCGCATGAGCAAAGGAGTTCCAATGGCACACTCACATGCAGAAGAAGATATTAACGCTCCAGCCGAGACAGTGTGGTCGATTTTGTCTGACCTGAGCAAGTGGCCGCTCTGGTTTCCCGGGATTCAGACTGCGCCGGGTGCCAGCACGGTGCAGACCGGAACGTCGTTTCAGTGGCAGGATGAAAACCATACCGACACCGGCATGATCACGCGCGCCGATCCGAATCAGCTGTTGCAGGTTACCACCAGGCATGGCGATCGTCAGGCGACGCACACCTTCAAACTCGACCAGCACGGCGGCCTGTTTGGCGGCGGTGGCAAAACCAGGGTCGACTACACGCTGGAATACGATGTTCCCGGCGGTATCATCGGCAACTTCGTTGTCAATGGTAATCCGTTCGATATGACGCGCATGAACCACACGCTCGACAAGATCAAGTCGCTCGCTGAAGGTCAAGCCGGACACAGCTAGCCATTGCGCGCGGAGAAAGTAAGAGCGCTGCCGTAGCAGCGCTCTTTATCATGCAGCATAGAATGCCGCAGGTCACACATGCTGCGGCACAGCCAGGAAATTCCTTAGCAAGTCCTTGCCTGCGTCGGTCATGATCGACTCGGGGTGGAACTGAATGCCCTCAACCGGATATTCGCGGTGGCGCAGGCCCATGATAATTCCGTCGTCCGTCCATGCCGTTACTTCCAGGCAGTCCGGCAGGTCGTCGCGCCGCACGATCAGCGAATGGTAGCGCGTGGCCGGAAACGGGTCGGGCAGCCCGTCGAACACGCCTTGCCCATCATGATGAATGTTGGACAGCTTGCCGTGCATCACAACCGGCGCGCGCACGACCGCGCCGCCATACGCCGCGCCAATCGCCTGATGCCCCAGACACACGCCCAGAATCGGCACATCCGCGCCAAGCTCGCGGATCAGGGCGACGCTGATACCGGCTTCGTTGGGCGTGCATGGGCCGGGCGAGATGACGATTTTCTCCGGGGCGAGCGCGGCTACGTCGCCGACCGTCAGATCATCGTTGCGCTTCACCAGCACCTCCGCGCCAAGCTCGCACAGGTATTGATACAGGTTGTACGTAAAGCTATCATAATTATCGAGCAGCAGAATCATGGCATTTCTCCTAAGTGTGATCGTGTGAAATTTGGCGGGCAATATCCGCCAGCGTCGCCTCCGTAATGCGAATCAGGTCAGCGGGCGCGAGCAGCACTTCCAGCCCGCGCTGCCCGCCGCTGATGCCGACAATCGGCCAAAGTTCCACCGTTTCGTCAATAAATACCGGGTAGGGCTTCTTCACCGCCAGCGGCGTCACCCCGCCGCGCATGTAGCCGGTCAGGTTCAGCACCTCGCGCAGCGGCACCAGTTCCACGCGCTTGTTGCCAGATGCCTCACCGAGCGCCCGCAGATCGAGTTCTGTTCCGGCAGGAATCAGCGCCAGCACTGGGCCGGTGCGGTCGCCATGCGTAATCAGCGTTTTGAACACCGTTTCCGGGGCCATGCCCAGCTTTGCCGCCGCGCGTTCGGCGCTCAAATCCGCTTCATCAATTTCATAGGTGCGCAACTCGTAGCGAATACCGGCTTTGTCGAGCACACGCACGGCGTTGGTTTTGGTTGTCATGCTTCTATCAACCGCAGAGACGCAGAGATTGGAACTGATAGTGGGTAGCCATGCCATCTCGCGAAGCGCCTGTTTGTGTCTTGGTGCCTTGGCGCTAAAAAGTCTTAACGACTCAGATTGCCAGAGCCATAGAGAAAATAGTGTTCCGTCGTGTGAATCGTCGCATCCCAGCCGAGCGCATCCAGTTTCTGCGCCAGGTCGTCCGGCGCATAATACACCTTGACGATCTCGAACTCGCGCCCGTCGTTGAGTTTGCGGCGCTGCACAACCGCGTCGGCATCGGGCGCGTCGTGATTCGTGGCGCTCGATGTATCAGCGGGCAGTGAGTCGATAAAGAACCAGCGCCCGTCCGGCTTCAGCGCCGCGCGCACGAGCCCCCAGAAGTCGGCAAATCGTTCGGGCGGCACATGCGACAGCCAGAAGCTGAAGAACACAACATCGTAGTGGCGCGCGGGCTGCCATGCAAACAGATCGGTCTGAATATATTCCACGGGCTGCCCGCCCAGCCGCGCGCGGTTGATCGCCAGCGTCTCCGGCGCGGCGTCCACCGCCGTCAGATCGTCGGCGAAGCGCGCCAGTTGCTCGGTCCACCAGCCGGTGCCGCATGCCAGCTCCAGCACGCTGCCAGTTGGATGAAAACCCGCGAGCGCGGCGCGCACCTGCTCGACCTCGGCGAACCAGCGGGCGTTCAATTCCGGCCCGCGATCATAGCGCCCCTGGCGCATGAACCATTCGTCGTACTCGCTGGCGCGGGCGCGGTAATACTGCTGTTGTTGATCGAGAATATCTTTGTGCATGCTTTATCCTTAGCTAAGCGGTTGCTTCGCCTCTCGCTCACCGCATAACACCTCCAGCGCGTGCGGCAACTGGCGCCGGTCAGCAAACAGCGTGATCTGATCATCCGGTTGAATCACCGTACCGCCCTGCGGCACCAGCATGTGGTCATGCCGATCAACGGTGACAATTAGTACCCCGTCCGGTAGCTTGAGATCGCGCAACTGCTTGCCAACCGCAGGCGCTCCCTCGCCAATCGCAACGGTATGATAGCGCAGCGCCGATCCATCTTGCTCATCCGGCCCGCCATCGCCGAATGCCTGAAGGCGCTTAAATGCCGGTTGCGCTTCCAGTGTTTTCTGCACTTCGCTCATCGGCGCTTGCGAGGCCATGCCAGCTTCGCGCGCCGCGTTGGCTTGCGCCCGCACCACGTCACTCAACGAGAGCAGGCCGAGCAGATGGCGTGGACGACGACGTTCGACCACCGCAAGCTCGCGCGATTGTTCGCGATCCATGATGTTGATCGCGTCAATAAGGCGCTGATCGGGAAACAATGGCATGCGCCGATTGACAATTTCACTGACCAGCAAATCGCCACCATCCTCCGCCATGGTTCGCCGCAGTCGCGCCTCGCTTACCAGGCCGACAAACTGGTTGTCATCGTCCAGCACCGGAAATGCCGAGGCGTCCAGTGACGCAATCCGCTCGATTACTTGCGCGACGCTGAGATTACCTGGGACTGTGACCAGTTGCGTGGACATGGCAGAACCAACCTGCAAATGTTCGAGTACGTCGGGAGCAGGTCGCCCATGATGCGGCAGTTGCACGCCATCTTGCACAAGCAGCGCTTCATATATGGCCAGGGGCCGCAGTCGCCGCGCCAGCGCATAGGCGGTCATGTTGGCGATCATGAGCGGCAAAATCAGGCCGTAGCCGCCCGTCATCTCGAAAATGATCAACACCGACGTGATCGGCGCGCGAACAATCCCCGCGAATACCGCGCCCATGCCGACCAACGCAAACGCGCCCGTCTCAGTCGCCTCATGGTGGAACAGCATAATATCGAGATGCCCAAACACGCCGCCCAACATGCCGCCGATGAACAGTGATGGCGCGAAAATCCCGCCCGCGCCGCCGCTGCTGTACGAAAACACGGTGGCACCGAGCTTCATGACGCACAACAACAGCAGGGTTTGCATCGCAAAATTACCTGATAACGCCGACGAGAGCGTTGGGTAGCCGCTGCCGTTGATGCCGCCAACGCCAAGGAATAGCAGCGCCGCCACGACGAGCGCGCCGTTGACAAAGCCGCCGACTCCGGGACGTGCCCACAGCGGAATAATCGTCATGCGCTGGAACCAGAGCCGCAAACGGAGCAGGGATTCGCAAAAAGCGATTGACACAAACGCCGCCGCGATACCGAGCGCGGCATATAAAATGAGCGACGTTGTGTGCTGCCATGAATACGCGGTCAGCGTACCCAACACGGGGTGCGTGCCGAGGACCATGCGTTCGATTGCTGCCGCCAGCGCCGCCGCGACGATCACGCCGGTAAGCACCGTCTGGTCAAGATCGCCAATAATCTCCTCGATGGTAAAGGTCACGGCGGCAATCGGCGCGTTGAAGGCCGCCGCAATGCCTGCCGCCGCGCCGACCGGCAGCAGCGCCCGCTGATTCTGGCGTGAGATTGCCATGGCGCGCCCCAGCCGGCTGGCGATACCTGCGCAGATTTGCACGGTGGGGCCTTCGCGCCCGAGCGATGCGCCTGAGCCAATTTGCAGGACGCCAATCAGAAACTTGCCGACTGCCACACGCATGGGCATGTACCCGCCTTTGATCGCGTACGCGACCTTCACCTGCGGAATACCGCTGCCACGCGCGTCGGGCACAACGTAGGTCAAAAGCACGCCGCTGATCGCTGCACCGATGGTTGGCGTGAGAATCGTTAGCACGATCCAGTACGGGACGGGGGCGGCTATCGCCCGATCGATCAGCAGCGTTTCTACGCCCATGATCGCCAGGTGAAAAGCGACCGCCGCGAAACCACATACCACACCAACCACGATGGTTAGCGCGAACACGCGCTGCCGCTCGGCGGGAATGAAGCGTTGAAAAACGCGTAATGCCTGGAGATTGATACGCCGGCGGCTCGCTTGAATCCAGTTACTCATGATAGCGTATGTCTGTTCATCGTAACGTTTCGGCCTCTTCAATCGCGCGCAGGAGCGCCGCGGCTTTGTTGCAACTCTCCTGATACTCCGAGGCCGGGTCGCTATCGGCGACGACGCCGCCACCGGCCTGCACATACGCCACGCCGTCGGTGACGACCATGGTGCGCAAGGCGATGCAGGTGTCCAGGTCGCCGTTGAAACCGACATGGCCGACCGCACCAGCGTAGATGCCGCGCTGCTGGCCTTCGAGCTCGGCAATGATCTCCATCGCGCGAATTTTCGGCGCGCCGCTGACGGTGCCAGCCGGGAAGCAGGCCCGCAGCGCGTCGAGCGCGCTCATGTCGCCGCGCAGCCGCCCGTTGACATGGCTGACGATGTGCATGACGTGGCTGAACTTTTCTACGGTCATGAACGTTGGCACGCGCACGCTGCCCGGCTCCGACACGCGCCCAATGTCATTGCGGCCCAGATCCACCAGCATGAGGTGCTCGGCGCGCTCTTTTTCGTCAGCCAATAACTCCTCGGCCAGCGCCGCATCCTCGTCGTCATTGCCACCGCGCGGTCGCGTGCCGGCGATCGGATGCGTCGTGACTACGCCATCCTCCACGCGCACCAGCAACTCCGGCGACGCGCCGACCAGGTCTCCGTCGGGCGTGCGCAGGTAGAACATGTACGGCGACGGGTTGATCGTCCGCAGCGCGCGGTAGATAGTGAACGAGTCGACCGACACGGGACGGCTGAAGCGCTGCGACGGCACCACCTGAAAAATATCGCCCGCCGCGATGTATTCCTGCGCCTTGCGCACCCGGCATGCGTACTCGTCCGGCGTGACATTGGACGTTACAGACGATGGACGATGGACCATGGACGACGCTTCATTGCCTACTGCCGCGCTTTCGTCGTTCGTCATTCGTCGTTCGTCTTTTGGCAGCGGCCTTTCCAGGCGCGCGATCAATTCCTCGATTCGTGCGATCGCCCGCTTGTATTCTACTCCTAAATCGTCGGCATCGAGGTGTACATGCGTGATCACTTTGATCTTGTGCTTGAGATGGTCAAATGCCAGCAGGGTGTCCACGAACTGCCATGCGCCCAGCGGCATGTCGTATGCGCGCTCGGATGGGACTGGCAGCCGCTCGAAGCACGCAACCGTCTCATAGCCGAGGTAGCCGACCGCGCCACCGACAAAGATCGGCAGATCGGGCAGGCGCACCGGGCGGTACTCACGCAGATACGAACCGAGCACATCCAGCGGGTCGCGGTAGGGCTGGGTCTGCTTGTAGCCGCCATGAACGGCGTGGGCCATGCCATCCTGAAAGCGCAGCGTCATGTACGGATCGACGCCGATGAACGAGTAGCGCGCCAGGTGCTGTCCGCCCTCGACCGACTCCAGCAGAAAGCTCCACGAGCCGCGCGCCACCTTGAGGTAGGCCGAGACCGGCGTCTCAAGATCGGCCAGAATCTCAGTATAGACGGGACAAAGATTGCCCTGGCCGCTCCTACCACGCAATTCGTCGAGAGAAGGGGTAATGTGCATATATCCTCCGTGAGAACAAAGAAGCAAGCGTAAAGAACAAGTCTGGTTTACACATTGTTCTGTGCTGTTGGTTCTTTGTTCTCTCTTTTGTTCTACTTAAAATAACTCAGTCCCATCGCGTCCTTCATCGATCTCAGCGTCTCGTCGGCCTCCTGGCGGGCGCGGGCGCTGCCGGCCAGCAGCACCTCCTCGACGATGCGCGGGTTGCGCTCTAACTCGGCGCGGCGCTCACGGATCGGCTCAAGGAAATTGTTAATCGCCGTCGCCAGCTTGCGCTTGACCTCGACATCGCCGACCTTGCCCTGCTGGTAGCGCTCCTTCAGATCGTTGACTTCGTCCACATTCGGGTTGAAGGCGTCATGGTAAATGAACACCGGATTGCCCTCGACACGGCCCGGAATATCGGCGCGAACGCGGTTCGGGTCGGTGTACATGCCGCGCACCTTCTGCTCAACCGTTTTCGCGTCGTCGGACAAATAGATCGCATTGTCGAGGCTCTTGCTCATCTTGGCCTGCCCATCGATGCCAACCAGCGTCGGCACTTCACCGATCAGCGCGTCCGGCTCCGGCAGCGTATCGCCGTACAGGCTGTTGAAACGCCGGGCGATCTCGCGCGTCACCTCGATGTGCGACGCCTGATCTTTGCCGACCGGCACAAGGTTGGCGCGCACAGATAGGATGTCGGCGGCCTGCAACACCGGGTAAAACAGCAGACCGGCGGAAGGCTGCTCGATGTTCAGGTCGTGCATGACCTCTTTGAGCGATGGAACTCGCTGGAGCCGTGGCACGGTCGTGAGCATGGAGAAGATCAGCGCGATCTCGGGAATCTGCGGCACCAGCGACTGCAACAGATAGGTGCTGCGGTTCGGGTCAATCCCGACGCTCAGATTGTTGAGGACGACTTCGCGGATGTTGTCGCCGGTCTGGCGCAGCCGCTCAAGCTCGGTGCGGGTCGTCAGCATGTGCAGGTCGGCGACCAGAAAGAAGCAGTCGTACTCGTCCTGTAGCTTGACGCGGTTCGCCAGCGTGCCGACGTAGTGGCCGAGGTGCAGGCGACCGGTCGGGCGGTCGCCGGTAAGGATACGCTTTTTCATCGGAGGAACTCCTTATTTTAATTATTATTCTAAACCTGACAGGTTTGCCAAACCTGTCAGGTTTATCGGTTTATAAATTAAATTTTATACTTCCACCGTATAATTCAGCGCCAGCTCATCGCCGGGTGCGCCGCGAATGCCCCAGTTGTGGCGCGGCGTCTCGAAGATCGTGATCTCCACGTCCTGCGGCGCGATGTCACAAGTGCGCCAGAGCTTGTCGAACACGGCGCGCATGAATGCTTTCTTGGCCTCGACCGAGCGGCCCTCGAACATGCTGACCTCGATGATCGTGTACTTGCTCGACCGGTCGGGCGGATACACAAAGTCCTGCGGGTCGAGCGCGAAGAAGCGGTGAAAACGCTTTTCAGGCGGCAAGCCGAGCGCTTCCATGGCACATGCATGGATTGCGTCAGAGATTTGCGCGCGCGCCGCGTCGAGATGTTCTTTTGTCGAGAAGATTTTGATCTGTGACATGATGATTTTTTCCTGATCAAACCCGTCGGGTTTAGCTCCCCCGACAGGTTTACCTATCCAACACTCGGCAAGCCCGCCAGCGCCATGGCGATCTCTTCCGCCGGATACTCGTAATTTTGCAGTTTGCCCGCCATATAATCTGTGTACGCGCTCATGTCGAAGTGGCCATGACCGCTCAGATTAAACAGGATGACCTTTTCTTCGCCCGCTTCCCTGCAACGCAGCGCCTCCTGAATCGCGGCTGCAACGGCATGGTTGGCTTCCGGCGCGGGCAAGATGCCTTCGGAGCGAGCGAACTGGATGCCCGCCGCAAAGGCGTCAAGTTGATGGGCGACAACGGCCTCGATCTGGCCGAGTTCGAGCAAATGGCTGACCAGCGGCGCCATGCCGTGGTAACGCAGGCCACCAGCATGGAATCCGGGCGGACCGAACGTGCTGCCGAGCGTGTGCATCTTGACCAGCGGCGTCAGATGGCCGGTGTCGCCAAAGTCATAGGCGTACTGGCCTTTGGTCAGGCTCGGACATGCAGCTGGCTCGACGGCGACCACGCGCACGCCGTTTTCGCCGCGCAGCTTCGCGCCAATGTACGGGAAGGCCAGCCCCGCGAAGTTCGAGCCGCCGCCGGTGCAGCCGACGATAACATCTGGCTGGTCGCCCGCCATGCTCATCTGCTCCATGGTTTCCAGGCCGATCACGGTCTGGTGCAGCAGCACATGGTTCAGCACGCTGCCGAGCGCGTACTTGGCGTCCGGGTCTTGCGCGGCGATTTCCACCGCCTCGCTGATCGCGATGCCCAGGCTGCCGGGCGAATCGGGATGCTCGGACAGGATGGCGCGGCCAGCATGCGTCTCCTCGCTCGGGCTGGCGACCACGCGCGCGCCGTAGGTCTCCATGAGCGCGCGGCGGTAGGGCTTCTGGTTGTAGCTGACCTTGACCATGTAGACCAGCACCTCTAGGCCAAAGAACGCGCCCGCCAGCGCCAGCGACGAACCCCATTGCCCCGCGCCGGTCTCGGTGATCAGCCGCTTGACGCCTTCTTGCTTGTTGTAATACGCCTGCGGAATGGCGGTGTTCGGCTTGTGCGAGCCAGCCGGACTGACGCCTTCGTACTTGTAATAAATTTTGGCTGGTGTGTCGAGCGCCTTTTCCAGCCGCCGGGCGCGGTACAGCGGCGTGGGCCGCCACTGACGATAAACCGCCTGCACTTCCTCGGGAATGTCAATCGTCCGCTCGGTGCTGACCTCCTGCATGATCAGCGCCATGGGAAACAGCGGCGCAAGGTCGTCCGGCCCGATTGGCTGGCCAGTGCCGGGATGCAGCGGCGGCGGCAGCGGCACGGGCAGGTCGGCCTGAATGTTGTACCACGCGGTCGGCATTTGGTCTTCGGAAAGCACATACTTGACGGTGTCCATGGTCGTCCTCCTGGCTGACACTTGATACGTGATGCTTGAACCTGCTCTGATGCATCAAGCATCGCGTATCAAGCATCACACGATAGAATCAAAAAAGCCTTCCATCCCAGAAAGGGACGAAAGGCTTGAAAAAGCATCTCGCGGTGCCACCCTCGTTCGCCAGCCTTTGCAGACCAGCGCACTCACCAGGTACGTGACGCATTACGGCGTCGAATACCCTGCGCCCAGATAACGGTGGCGTCTCCGGCAGCTACTATTAGGATTGCAGACTTTCGATTTTTGATTGCAGATTTGCCACGATTAACTAATCTGCAATCTGCAATTTACAATCTGCAATTCGTTCGCTCTGCGACTCCCAGGGCCATTCTGCGCTTGTATTTGCACCGGCTTCACACCTGCCGCCGGCTCTCTGAGCAACCATCAACGCGCATACTCGTCCTGTTCACGGTCGTTTGTTGTTTCTCTGCTGAGAAGTATACCACGGAGCGCGCGGCTGTCAATCAGACTTTTGATTTAAGAAGAACAAAGAACAAAGGAAAAGAGCAAATGATGATAAGATAGTTTGTTCTTTGTTCATTACACGTTGTTCTTGAAGGAGCCTTCCATGCCTCACATTATCTATTTCGATTGCTTTTCCGGCATCAGCGGCGACATGGCGCTCGGCGCGCTGCTGGATGCCGGGCTGACCTTAGACGACCTGCGCGCTGAGTTGGCAAAGTTGAATGTAGAGGGCTGGCAGATCGACGCCGAGCGCGGCATGCGCGGCTATCTGGCCGGGACGCGCGCGCTGGTCCACGCGCCGGAACAGCCGACTCATCGCCATTTATCGGATGTGCGGACGATCATCGAGAACAGCGCGCTCGCGCCGCGCGTCAAGGCGCAGAGTCTCGATGTGTTCACGCGCCTGGCCGAAGCCGAGGGGCAGGTACATGGCATGTCGCCCGACCAGGTGCATTTCCATGAGGTGGGCGCGCTCGACGCAATTGTGGACATCGTCGGCGTGGTGGCCGGGCTGGATCTGCTTGGCATCGAGGCGGTGTACGCCTCGGCGCTGCCGCTGGGCAGTGGCTGGGTGCGCGCGGCCCACGGCATGCTGCCGCTGCCCGCCCCGGCCACGCTCAACCTGCTGGCTGCCGCTGGCGCGCCGATCATGGCCGACGAGACGCCATTCGAGCTTGTCACGCCGACCGGCGCGGCGCTGCTGGCGGCGCTGGCGACCTTCCGGCAGCCCGCCATGCGCCTGGAGCTGGTCGGCTACGGGCTTGGCGGGCGCGATCTGGAACGGCCAAATGCGCTGCGGGTGTGGGTGGGGACGACGGACAGGGAGACAGGGGGACAGGGAGACAGGAAGACCGAACAGAACACAGATAACGCTCTCCCCCGCTCCTCGTCTCCGGTCTTGCTGGAAACCAACATTGACGATCAGCCCGCCGAGCAGGTGGCTTACGTAGTGGAGCAACTGCTCGCGCTGGGCGCGCTGGACGTGTGGCAAACGCCGATTCAGATGAAGAAAGGCCGCGCGGCGACGCTGCTTTC
>DASTWM010000567.1:0-10678 GCA_035765855.1 Roseiflexaceae bacterium | reverse complement strand
AACCTAATCCTCGAACAGCGCTGCGACCTTCACCGTAAAGCCCGGCAGCATATCGTCGCCCGGCAATTCGTCGTCGGCAGTGAACTCGCGCACGTCAGTTGTGGAGCGGTAAGCATACACAATTTTTGCTTGTGGATCGGCGACCCACACCAGCCGCACGCCAATACTGAAATATTCGCGCAGCTTCTGCATGACCTCGCTCAACGAGTCGGTAGGTGAAAGCACCTCGACGACGAGTTCCGGCGCAACATCGAGGTAGCTTTTCGACTTTTTCTGTGCGTAGCGTTCGTTAGAGATGAATAACACATCAGCAGCGCGGATGGTGTCAGGATTGCGGTGGATGTAGATGCCAACTTCGCCACCACTAACTCTACCCAGATTATTCGCACGAACGAACGCACGAATTTCAGCGCCTATGGCAAGCTCAACATTGCCGTGCAATTCACCAGTTGGACTCATCGGCACAATTCTCCCCTCGACAAGTTCGCAGCGGCCAATATTGCCCATTGCATAGAGTTCTTCACCGGTGATAAGCTTGTTTTCAGCTATAACCTGTTCGTCTATCATCGCATCACCCTCCTTGCCCCGACCCCGCAGTCACAAGACACTCGCATATCCGCGTTTATCGGCGTGCATCTGCGGTTATTACTGACCTGGCGACGCAGGCGCGATCTGCGGCAGCGTGAACTTCAGCACGCGGTTGTTGCCACGATCCACGATGTACACCGCGCCGTCCGGGCCGACCGCCGCGCCGCTCGGCAGTGTCAGCGAAGCTGTGTCATTGCCCGCGCCGCCCCAGCGCAGCAGCACATCGCCGCGCATGTTGGCGTACAGCACCTCGTTACGGCTCGGCACTGTCACATACACCTGCCCGCCCTGGCTCACCGCTAGCGCCGGGTCGTCATAAGTGTTGGGCTGCCAGCCCGACACCGGCCATGTCACCGACGGAATCGGACTCACCTGCCCGTTGCTGCCGGGACTAAAGACCTGCACGCGACTGTTCCATGTGTCGCCCACATACACATTGCCCTGCCCATCAATGCCGATGCCGATTGGCTCGTTGAACGCGCCTGGCTCGCTGCCAGCATGGCCCCACTGGTACAGGAACTTGCCGTTGCTGTCAGTCACCACCACGCGCTTGTTGCCAGTATCAACCACGTACACGCGGCCATCTTTGTCCACGGCGATGCTGCGCGGGCCAAAGAAGCCCAGCGGCTGCGCGGCGTTGGCGTCGGCGCTGCCGTTCGTGATAGTTGCATGGCGGCCATTGCCAAGATCCTGGCTGCCCTGGCCCCACGCGGCAAGGAAGTTGCCGTCCTTGTCAAGCTTGACCACGCGAGCGTTCCACGTGTCAGCCACATAGATGTTGCCTTGCGCGTCCAGCGCGACGCCACGCGGCTCGTTGAACTGGCCCTCGCCGCTGCCCAGCCCGCCAATCGTGCGCGTGAGTTTACCATCCGGCGCGAAGATCTGGATCGTGTGGTTGCCGGTGTCGGCCACATACAGGTTGCCCTGCACATCCACTGCCGCGCCGCGCGGCTGATTCAACTGCGGCGTACCGTCGCTGGATGTTCCATACACTTGCTGCGCCACCAGCTTGATGACATTGCTTGTATTGCTACTCGTCGCGCCAGTCGATCCGCCCGCGACCAGATCGCTGCGCACCCACACCTGCATCTCGCGCCCGTTCAGCGTCAGCGAGGCTGGCAGTTCGCGGTACAAAAGATAGCGCCGCAGGTCGGGCCAGTGCTGCGGGTTGAGCGGCCACAGCAGCGGCGCGAACACGCTGCCGAACTGCGACGCCTGGAGCGACGGGTTGTTGCACTGCTTGCGCGCCTTATCGATCAGGCTCGCGCTGTAGTAAAACTGTTTGTAGCCCGGCGCTTGCGGATCGCAGCGATTGCCTTCCGGGAACCACCAGTTCAGCTTGGAGTCGTAGCGTTTGACGTAGTTCGCCTCCAGCGCCTGCCGGGTCTGATCCGTTACGTGAGGCGTGTACACCATGACCACCGGCGCGAACTCTTTTGCGCCGTCCGGCTGCTTCGCATCCACCGCCACCTGAAATGAATCGGGCGTGGCTTTCTGGAAGAAATCAGCGGGATGATTCTCGATCCGCTGGAAATCGCGGAAGTACCACTGGAACGGCCATGCCAGGCTGCCCTCGCCACCTGAGTCGCCGCTATCCATGATGATCGGCATGGTCAAGCCGCCAATCGGGTCGCTATCGGTGCGATTATTGCGCGTCTGGTTAATCGCCAGCTCGCGAATGTCTTGCGCGATCAACGGCACATCCGGCGAGCTTTGGGTGTAGATCAGCGGCTCAACCGGCGTGTCGGGATGGCGGTACACGACAAGCCATGTGGAACGCAGCATGTACGCGCCGACCAGGCCCACCACCGTCAGCGTCGCCAGCACCACCGTTGCGCGCCGCCCGAGACGTTGACTCAACGACAACAGGCCATAGATCAAACCGCCAGCGATCAGCAGCGGCAGCAAGCCTTGAACGAGATTCGCCTGCGCCGCCTGATCAGTTGCCGTGCCTGGATTAAGCCGCCACAGCGCTACGCCCAGCGCGACCAGCAGCAGCAGCACCGTGATCGGTACCAGCGCCACTTGCCGCGCGCTTGTCATACGCCAATTCACCGAGCGCAGCACGCGACCAATCGCCCATGCGACTAGCAGATTGCCCGGCAGCGCGATATGAACGACCAGCCACGGCATTTTTTCGCCCGCCCATGAGAACGCGACCAGCGCGCCGATGAACCAGAACGCCAGGAACAGCGGGAACAGCCGCGTCATGGGAGCCAGCGGGCAGGAATCTTCGGCCTCTGCTGCGACGGCATGCGCAACATCGGTGGTTGGCTCCACGCGCTCGCCATAATCCAGCCCGTTCTCGTAGCCATCGACCAGCGCGATATCCTGGTACGCTGCGTCAGTCACTTCATCTTGCGGCTGTGCCTGCATGGGCGGGCGGGGCGCGGGGCTACGCGCGAACAAATACACCGCCGCAGCCAGCGATCCAAAGAGCGCCAGCGGCTCGTAGAGCGGCATTAGCATGAAATAGTAATACCAGGGCTGGTCGCCGCGCGCATATTCCTGCTGCGAGCCGAGCCAGTACGAAATGCCGCGATACAGGCCGTCGACGATGCCGCGCGGGTCGGCGAAGAAGGTGCTGTACAGCAGCACGTACAGCGTCACCAGAATAGCCAGCGCTGTCCAGAGCGTGCGCCGCTCGTAGCGCCACAGCATCACAAAGCGCTCGGTCACAAATGGGCGGTTGTCCCACACGCGCATGGAAAGCAGGCCCGCGCCGATCACAGTGATGAACAGCAGCGCCATGCCGCCCACGTTCAGCGTCGGGGTGATCTGCGGTCGCCAGATTTCCAGGCCGACCGCCGCCAGCAATGCCACACCCATGCCGATCAGGATCGGGCGGCGCGGCAAATTTTCGTCGAGCAGCCGAAAGAACAGAAACGCGCCAAACAGGAAGAACAGAATGTAGTACAGCTCGTGCGTCGCCATGGCCAGCGCGACACTCGCTGCCGCTGCGTACAAATAGCGCGCCCTGCCGGTATCAATGTAGCGGAACATGCCGAGCGCCAGCCAGAACTCAAACAACACCATCAGGCCGTCATGGCGGGCAAAGCGCGTGTAGTACAACAGCGAAGGCGAGAACGCCAGCAACACGCCCGCGAGGAACGCGCCACGCTTGCCGAGGTACGGCCGCAATTCCCATGTCGAAGCCACCAGCAGCACGCCCGCGACTGCCTGCGGCAGTCGCGCCTGCACATTGCCGTCGCCAAACAAAAAGTACGATACCAGCGTCAGCATGTACAGCAGCGGGCCGTGATACACCGGGTCGTAGCAGTAGGTCGGCGCGGTGCGCCCACCTGCACAGGTGAACGAGCCGATGCCCGCGTAAAAGCGCCAACTCATCCATGCGTGAATCGACTCGTCATGGTGCATAGCCATGTGGCCAAGGTTCCACAGATGAGCAATGATGCTGAGCGCAATCAGGCCGATGTAGGCCAGCACTTCGTAATTGACGCGCGACGCGGTAAACGTGCGGTCGAGCAATGACGGTGCATACGGGCGTGTTTCGCGTGGAATTGCGGACATAGTACCTTCCAGAAGTTACGAATTATGAATTATGAGTTTTGAGTTTTGAGTTTTGGAAATCACTCGCTCATCTTGTCATCTTGTCATGGGTTCGTCTTGTCGTCGCCAATGCCCATGCCAAACTCATTCGCCAGTTCGGGGCGCACCGCCAGCACAAAATCAGTCGAGCCGAGCGGCGCGGGCAGCTTGCGGTACATCAAGAACTGCCATGTTTGCGCCAGCGTCTGCCCGTCGAACGGCTCGCGCAGCAACCGCATGAGCAGCGGCGAGCCTGGGCTCACCGGCGCAGTGCGCCAGTTGCTCGGCAAGCGGTAGGTCTGATCCTCAGGGAACCACCAGCGCAACGGGTAGCGCTGGATCAGAAAGCCTTGCAGGTTTTGCAGGTTCTGCGGATTGTTGTCGATATTTTCCTGCAACATGAACACGGCCTTCACGTCCGGGCCGGGCGGCGTAGACAACGTCGGCTGCTGGCGCTCGCCATTCGGAAAATTGCGGAAGTACCAGCCCCAGATCGTCTCGTTGTCGTACCAGATCTTCAGATTCAGGCCACCCGTGTGCCGAATCGACGCCTGATCGAGATCGTTCATGACGCGCGCCACGTCCGGCGACGTTTGCACAAAAATCATCATTTCGCGCGGCACATCGCCCCAGCGGTAGTTCAGCATGGAA
The DNA here is from genome assembly GCA_035765855.1 of Roseiflexaceae bacterium. Lineage (GTDB taxonomy): Bacteria > Chloroflexota > Chloroflexia > Chloroflexales > Roseiflexaceae > DASTWM01. The sequence continues at coordinate 5,890 of DASTWM010000567.1, read as the reverse complement.
CTGCTGCGAACCGTATACAGCGCCGTGACGATTGTGACAGCCAGCGCCAGCCCGCCCAGCGCCTCGCGCCAGCCGCGCAACAGAGCGTAGCAGGCCGTGATGGTGATAAACACCACCAGCGCAAGCAGCGGCAGCCATGGCACCGTACTGTACTGATTTGCATCATTGGTAAGAATCGAGAGCAGCACAAAGCAGAAAACGGTGATTACACAAAAGACGCCGAGGTAGAACAGCGGCGCGCGAAAACGTTGCAGCATGCTTCCATGAACACCATCTGCCGGTGCATTCTGCTCGCCATCGCCCACGACAAAGTCATTGGTCAGAAGATAGCGGAAGCCCCAGCGGAGCGTGCGGTTCAGCGCCCATGCGCCCAGCAGCACCAACGGCAGCGCGACGTGAATCGTCAGCCACGGCATTTTTTCGCCCGCCCACGAGTACACCGCGAAGGCCGCCACCGACCACCACGCCAGAATCGCAGGCAGCGCCAGGCTCCAGTTAATAGTTCGCACGCGCGCGCCGTTGGTGAGCACCGGCTGGCGGAAATGGCGCACCAGCATGACAGCAACCGCGACCACGCCGACAATGCTCCACAGCAACGCCAGCGGCTCGTAGATAATCAGCAGCAGCAAATAATAGTAGTGCGGCTGATTGCCGCGCTGCACCGAATGCTGGCCGAGCCAGTACAGCAGCGAGCCGGTCGCGCCAGTCACAATACCGGCGACATTCATCAGAAACGCCGAGAACAGCAGGGCATAGATCGTGAAGAAGATCGCCAGCGCCACCAGCACGCGCCGATCCCGACCCAAACTGGCGAATGCCTCCAGCGTGTCGTCGTGCTCCTGCCGGGCGCGCTGCCATGCCGTCAGGCCATCCGCGCCACGCCTGCGCCACACCAGCACGTACATGGCTGCCACGCCTGCCACAAGCAGCGCCAGCGCAATCAGCACAGCCGGGTTGGCGAAAAATTGGCCGAGCTTGATGAAATACACGCCGAGCTGATCATCGGGCTGGTTGCGCACGCACAGCGAATAGTTATTGTCAGTCGTCGCCAGCGGCGGGAAGCCAAAGATCGGCCCGGGCGTGTACCGCATGGGATTGTCGGGCGGGAACGGGTTCGCGGAAGACGGGCATACGTACTGCCCCTGCGCCCGCGCCACGCCGTCGCCGGAGCGCTGTGGCTCGCCCGGCAGCACGAACACGAACGCGATAATCGCCAGCCCAAGCACGGCAGCCACGGCGATGCCCGGCTTCCAGACGCGCCAGAAGAACAGCACGACCAGCAGCGGCGCAAAGATTGCCACAAACAGGAAGAACGACTCCATGGTCGTGAACATCAGGCCGAGCGCCGCCGCCGTAAGGTACAGCCAGCGCGTCTGCCGGGTGCTGGCATAGCGCACAATTCCGATCAGCGTCAGCATCTCAAACGTCACGGCGTACATATCATGCCGAATGAAGCGCCCGACGTACAGAAACGCGGGCGACATCAGCAGGTAGGTCGCCGCCAGCAGCGCCGCGCCGCGCCCAAGCTCGCGTCGAATGAAATACGGCAGCACCACCAGCGCGCTGCCGAACAGCGCCACGCCCAGGCGCGCGGTCATGTTGGTGTCGCCAAACAGAAAATAGATCAGCGCATTGAAATAATATAAAAATGGGCCGTGCAGCAGTGGATCGTGGGTGTAGCCCTGGCCCATGAACAGTTGCCATGAAAAATACGCATGGTGCGTCTCGTCATGGTGCAGCGCCCGGTCGCCCAGGCCCCAGAGATGTGTCAGCAGCGCTACGCCAAACAGCCCAAGATACGCAAGCTGTTCCAGCGTCAGCGCCCGGGAGCGCGGCATGGGCGTGGTGGTCACTTCGTCGCGGGCAGTCGTCTGTGGCGAGAAATCAATAGCAGCCATCGGCGTTTGCGTTATCCAGATGAGAGATGCCGCAGCCCATGTGGTGCGGCACGCGCAGCTTTTGCACAAGAGCTATGACACAACGAAATGAACGCTGCATGAGCGCTTGTGTGATTGTACACGCTTCATTGATGCGGTGCAAATGAGGATATTCTCATCCGGCAGTGACGCGCAGGCGCTGCATGTCGGTAAGGTAGATGACGTCATCTTCCACCTTTATCATGCCAGCTTCGCGGAACTCGCCAATCGCTTTGGTAACCGTTTCGCGGTACGCGCCAATCATTTCAGCAAGCTGGAGGTGCGTGTAGCGCGTGATCGCGGGAGGTGTCGCGCCCACGGCGTGTTGAAATTGCTCCTCTGCCAGGGTGAGCAGCAGCCCGGCCAGCCGTTGCGGCACGCTTTTGAAGGCAATATCGGCCAGCTTCTGTTCCAATGCCCGCAGCCGCTGGCTCATGACATCGACCACGCGCAGCGCAAAGGCCGCGTTGTCGCCAAGCACACGGCGTAGCTCTTCGCGGGGCAGCTCGCCAACCGTGCAGTCGGTCAGCGCTTCTGCAAAGCAGTCGTGCGGGCGATGAACCAACGCCATTTCACCAAAAAAGGCGCTCGGCTCCAGCACGAACAGCGTCAACGCGCGTCCTTCCGGCGCAAGCGTGTACAGGCGCACGCGCCCCTCGCGCACGATCAGCAAGCGGTCGCCCTGGTCGCCCGGCTCAAAAAAGAGATGTCCGGCAGGGTACGGTTCGTCGCGGACATGCTCCCGCAGCTGCGCGCGTTGATCGCTGGTAAGGTCGCGGAAGACATCGGCGGAAGGATTGGATTGTAGTGAATGCTCCATGACAAAATTATTCAAAGCCACACGCGCTCAGACGCGGCTACGATTGGCGGGCCGCGTCTGCCGCATCGAGCGCAACCAGATGGCGATGATCATTATGGACAATCAACTGCCACTCGACCCGACCGCTCGATGATTCGCGGTGCTGCCAGTGGGTAATCGCCGTATTGCGCGCATGGAAGGCCACCCGCTGACGCGCCTGTGGCCCAAGCTCAAGGAAGTGCAGGAACGAAACCTCGATGATGCCGCCATGCGCCACCACGGCAATTGTCTGGCCCTCGTGGCGCGTGGTCAATCGCTCCAGTGCGGCAGCAGCGCGCATCTGAAACGAGCCCCAGCTTTCGCCTTCCGGCGCAATCGGCATGTACGCTTCGACCAGAAAGCGATTGAAGCCTTCAAACCGCTCGCGCGCTTCGTCGGCGTGCAGGCCGTCGGCCTGGCCCGGACGCAATTCGTGCAGATCGTCGTCCCAGGTAATCGGCATGCCGAGCGCCTCAGCGACGTACTCAGCCGTCTGGCGAGCGCGCGGCAGCGTGCTGGCGTACAGCACATCGGGCGTTATTTCGCCGCCGCGCAGCCGTTCGGCCAGCGCCTGCGCCTGCTGGACGCCGCGCTCGGTCAGCCCAAGGTCGCCCTTGATGCCGCCCACGACTCGTTCAACATTCGAGTGCGCCTCGCCATGGCGGATCAGGTAAAGGTTTGTAGTCATCGTATAAAACCTGTTGATAAGCGTAGAACGTAGAGTGTCAAGCGTAGAGCGTGAATGACAGGAAACCTGCTCATTCGTTCTGCGCTCATCCGCTCATCTGCTCACTATACCCGGCGGCTCGCCAGCCAGGTGTACACGCCGCGCCAACCGAGCAGCAGGAGCAGCGCCGTGACAAATGTGACGATCGCGAACGAAAGTGGACTGCCGCGCCCGATGATGAGCGCGCGCACGATCAGCCCAATCGGCAGGGCAAGCAGCCATGCCAAAGCCGTGCGGCCCAGCATGCGGCGCGGATGCGCGGTCACATCGGCGTTGAACGCGCCGAGCCACGGCGACACCACGAACCAGCCCAACGCGAACGGCGCAGCGGTCTGCGCAACCTCGACAATCGCGCTGAAGCCAGCGGCTTCGCTGTGGCTTGCTCGCCCGATCGCCGCAAACACCATAAATACCGCCAGATCGCCTACCGCCAGCAGCCCGACACGCCGAGCATCGACGGTTGCGGCAGAGCTTGATTGATCACGAAGCGCCATGGTTTTCCTCCAGGAATACTATAATTGGAGTATACCACAATGCTACCGATTGGCGTATTTATGCGGGCGGCTGACTGTCATGGATGAGCCGCAACACGGTTACCTCCGGGCGGCAGTTGAAGCGATAGGCGGGCGTGACCAGGCCGACGCCACGGGTGGTGTACACCTGCGTGGCGCTGTCAGGCACGCGCTGCAACCCAATCGGGTAGCGGCGGCCCAGGCGGGGCAATATCGGCGCGCCAACGAACGGCAGCCGCACCTGGCCGCCATGGCTGTGTCCCGACAACTGCAAGGCCACGCCGTAGCGCGCCAGCTCGTCGGCAATATCCGGCTCGTGAACGAGCGCGATTTTCGTACTTGCTGCCGGAACGTCATGAAATGCCTGCGGCAGATTGTTGCGCTCTTCCCACACATCATCCACGCCGACCAGCCAGAACGACTCCGCGCCAACGCTGATGCGCTGGCTTTCGTTACGAAACGTGCGGATATGGTGCCTGCCAAACGCTGCCATGATGGCGCGCGGCGCACCGGCCCAGTAATCATGGTTGCCCAGCACAGCGAAGACACCGAGCGGCGCGCGCAAGTCGGACACAAGCTCCGCGACTGGCTCGATATACTGCCGCCCGTACGTCACGAAATCGCCAGTGAGCGCCACCAGATCGGGCTTCTGCGCGTTGGCAAGCGCAACGGCCTGCGCGACATGCTCGGGTTGCACATCCGGGCTGAGGTGAATATCACTCATATGCGCGATGGTCAAACCCTCAAGCGCAGGCGGCAGATTATCGATCGGCACATCTATGTGCTCCACAGCGAGCCAGTTCGGCTCGCCGTAGCGCGTGTAGCCAAAGCCGAGCGCCGCGCTCATGCTGATGCCCATGCCAAGACCGAGCGAGCGCTTCAGAAAGGTGCGGCGTGAGATCTGCGGTGCCATTATTCCCCCCGTCGCAGTGTCAGGATCGTCGCTTCCGGCGGGCAGCCGAACCGCAGCGAAATGCCGCCGAGTCCCTGCGAAACGTACAGCGTCATCGCGCCAACGGCATACTGGCCTGCAACATAGCGCACGCCAAAACGTGGCAGGCTCGGCGATCCTATAATTGGCAGACGGATATGGCCACCATGGGTATGGCCGGAAAGCTGCACATCCACGCCGCAGCGCGCCGCCTGATCGGCGGCATCGGGCGCGTGGCACAGCAGAAGCGTAAATGCGTCAGCGGGAATGCCGCCCAGCGCCGCGCAGAAATCGGGCTTGCCGCGCCACACATCCTCCACGCCCGCCAGCCACAATGTGCCGCCATGCCAGCGCAGCAGCTGGTGTTCGTTACGCAGCAGAGTCACGCCAGCCACGCAGAGCGCGCCATGCACATCGTTCAAATCGGGCCAATAATCATGGTTGCCGGTGATCGCGTACACGCCGAGCGGCGCATGAAAGTCGCGCAGCATGCCGGGAATGTCGGCAATCGACTCGTAGGCGCTGACAAAATCGCCAGTGAACACCAGCAGATCAGGCTGCTCGCGCCGCATCTGCTCTTTTGCCCACAGCGTATTCTGCGCAGTGTGCGGCAGCCCGAGGTGCATGTCGGAAATCTGCCCGATCCGCAGGCCATCAAGCGCGGCGGGCAGCGTCGGCACATGCAGCGTCACGTATTTGAGCACAGGCCGCGCGGGTTCCACCATGGTCGCGTATGCCACGCCAGCCAGACCCAGCGCGCCCGCTGCCGCCAATGGCAGCCCGCCGCGTGTCGCTAAACGGACGAGCAGCGCCGCCCCGGCACTCGCGCCGGCAGCACTCGCGCGCAGCCATGCCTGATTATAGTAGACTGAAGGCGGGTCCATCGTTGGGTGATCATGCTGATCTTGCGCAGCCTGACTCAGGAAAGGCAGCCCAAGCGAGCGATGATGGCTAGAGCTATTGGCC
>DASTWM010000566.1:0-17048 GCA_035765855.1 Roseiflexaceae bacterium | reverse complement strand
ACTTGCTGGACGCCGCATGCACAACCTATTTCACAAGCAAGGAAAAGAAAAACTTTGGCGCGAAGGTGCGGCTGGACTTGTAAAAGCAATTGAATAGAGAAAAAAGGATCATGAGAAGCGCAACCTTCTCATGATCCTTTTTGTGTTCAGCACTTCGTATTGATTATGGCTCCTGGAAGCTGGCCTGCTCCCAGATTCGCTGCGACAAATTGCTCTTCACCGTGCTGATGTAGGTTTCCGCTGCCGCCGTGTGCCAGCGCCCGGCAAACCAGCGCCCCACGCAGCCCCACTGATCGCCCGCCGCGTACGTTGCGCCCTTATCGACATCGTTCAGCCACCATTCGTAGCCCTCGTAGCAGGCGCGCCAGATCGCATACGTTGTATCGGCGTTGAAGGCCGTCGAATTATAGAAACTCGGCCACGCGCCTTTTTCATACGGGTAGCGGTTTTGCAGAATGCCAAAGCTTTCAGGGCATTGGCCGGGCGTGCCATCGACACCAGGCCCATGACCCGGCGCGCAATTATTCGGATCGCTCGTCCAGTCGCCGGTAGCGCTCTGGTGCCAGAACGACTCGGTGGCTGCCTGGGCGCGCACAACATCCTCGTCGATGCCCCATTTGCACGCCGCCCACTGCAAGATCTCGTCGGTGGTTCCCACAAAATTGCCGGTCACGCGCGCGGCAATTTGCGTGTTGGCGCGCGGATCACCGCCGAGAAAATTGCCGGGCAGGGTTTGATTGCCGCGCGTAGCGTTCGCCCTGGCATTCGCGGCTTTGTTTTCCGGGCGGGCTTTCACAGCCGCCGCGCATTCGGCATCGCTCGGCAGCGTCGCGCCGACGGGCAGGGTGCTGAAATAGCGCCCGCTGACGGCGGTAGCGGTTGGCATGGGCGTATTCGTGGGCCGGGCCGTCGCAGTCGGCGCGCTGGTTGGCCGGGCCGTCGCGGTCGGCGCGCTGGTTGGCCGGGCCGTCGCGGTTGGTGTGCTGGTGCTCGTGGTGCCGCCAGTCGATACATTGAACTGACCAGCGGCGTTGTTCCAGTAATACATCGTTCCCCAGCCGACAGAGAACAGGCCAATCCTGATTATATACGCGCCGGTCGAGCTTCCCGAAGGCACGCTCCAGGTGGTGCTAAAGGTGCGCTGCGTGCCCGCCGTAAACGATTGATTGTCCCATGCCTGCTGGAACACTTTTTGGCCGGCGGGATTGTACACCTCCAGATCGACCAGCAGTTTGGTCGTGCTCGAACTCTTTACGTTTGCCGTAAGAGTGACTTTGTTGCCGCCTGTCACCGTGGCTGGCGTGGTGCTGGCGCTTGCGGTGTAACTGGCTGCTACAGTGATCTGCGGCAGTGACATCACCAATACGCCAATCAACATGAACAATGGTACGATGCGTTTCAAGTCGTGATTCCTTTCGTTGCCCTTCCTCTCTGGCGAAATCGCCATTAACTATTTATTTACCATGACTGGCGCTGACATGTCTACCTTGTGAGGTCCATCTCATGCCCACATATGTGCGTATTTATTGACTTCAGGAGAATAATGCCCCAAAATGCTTCTACTAGCGAACTACATACATGAAATAATCTCATGTTCATGCGTCATGTCATCTTACCTTTTCATGCCATTGTGCTTTTCGTCACTACATGGCGTGCATATTTCTCGGCTTCCACAAGCTTCTGGTACATACAGAGTGCTCTCCATGACTGAGTATGCTACAATACCATTGATAGTGCATTTTTATGGCAACCAGGCACAACACGAGTACAGTGCAAAGCATTATTGACAGCCTCCAATTAATTGCACGGCAGCGCGGGCGCGGCGACGACGGCCCGCTCCTGTTGCTGCGGCAACTCGACGGGCGACCGGGCGAGCGCATTACGCACCTTGCGATTGACGGCGATCTTGCACAAGCATGGCAGGCGTTCACCGGCGAACCGTTCCGCCCACACCAGGCGCTGGCGCTCAGCGCGCTGAAGCGCGGCGAGCCGCTGGCGCTGCGTGCCGCCAACCCGACTGTGAGCATGACCGGATTTTTGCTGCTCTACGCGACCCTGACCAGCGATCCAGCCGCTACTGGACTGGTGCTAGCGCCCGATCACGAGGTTGCTCAAGACATTCGCGCCACGCTGGAAAACATCAACGCGCACCTGCCCGCCAAAGCGCGCCTTGCCCCCATGCTGATCGAACCGCATGCGCGGCTCATGCGCGGCGCACGGATCTTCATCGCGACGCCCGATGTGCTTCACAATCGGTTGCTGCGCTTTCATGATCGCGCCTGGAGTATGTTCTGGCGCGGGTTGCGTTGTGTGTTGCTGCCGGATTTGCACACCTATCATGGCGTCGCAGGCGCGCATCTCGCCGATCTGCTGCTGCGGCTTCAGCGCGTCGCCGCCTTTCATACTGATCAAACGCCGGATTTGCTGGCGATGTTGGTGGACATTGACGACCCGCAGCCCGCGCTGACGGCGTTACTTGGCTATCCATGGCGCGTCATCGCCGCCGACGATGTGCCGAGCGACGCGGTGACGTTGGCGCTGTGGCGCGGGGCCGTCGATCACTTGCGCGAGGCCGCCGAGGTTGCCGTTGCCATTCAGCGGCAGGGCTACCATGTGCATGTCTGCTGCCAGCCACTCGAAACGTTCGCGCTTGCGCCGATGATCGGCGACACTGCCGATATTACGATTGGAGCGCATGCCGCACCGGCGCATGTGCTCGTCACTGTCGGGTATCCTGCTTCGACCAGCCAACTTCATCGCCTGCTGCGTTCACATTACCAGGCTGTGGTGGTGGTGCTTGGCGACTTGCCGCACGAGCAGATGCTGGCGCGCCACAGCGCGTCGCTGCTGAACGAGCCAGCCACGATCTGGCCGGAGTTGCCCGCCAACGCGTATGTGACCGCCCAGCATATTTTGTGCGCCGCGAGCGAACTTGCGCTGACCCAGGCAGAAGTCGATGCATGGGGCGTGAGCGATATCGTGAAGCGGCTGGTCGATCAGGAGCAGTTAATCGATTTGCCCGATCCTGAGGTGGCATGGAAGCCGACCAGCAACGTCGACGATCCGTACACCGAGTTCAGCATGCTCTCGTCGAGCGGCGGCAGCATTCTCGCTAAGAATGAGCAGGGCCGCGCGCTCGGCTGGATCGATCCAACCTGTTTCGAGCGCTGGACGTTTCCGAACGCTGCCGTGCCGCCCGGCATTGGTGGCCTGCGCGTGACCAACCGCAGCGAAGAAGAAGGAAGCATTACGCTTCGGCTTGAAGGCAACGGACGCCGAACGTACCCGTTGCGCCGGGCAGAAGTGACCGTGCGCGACGAACGCGAAACGCGGGCGCTCAACACGAGCCGGATCGGCTGGGGGCGTGTTGTGGTGGATGAAGAGATGTACGGCTACCGCGAGATGACTTCGACCAGCGCGCCGAGTGAAGTGGCGCTGAACCCGATGCTTCAGGCGCGCTGGATTGCTCCGGCATGCTGGTTCGATTTACACAACGAAATACAGCCGCTGGGGCAGTTCGTCGGATGGAGCCTGGCGGCGGCGCTGCCGTTGCGCGTGCTGGCGGCGTTTGGCGATGCGGTGCCATGCTACAGCCACCAAAAGCGACGTTTGTACATTGTGGACGCGCAGCCGGGCGGCAGCGGGCTGGCCGCATGGCTGTATGCTCACGCGGAAGATGTGCTGCCGCTCGCCTACGACATCGCGCTGGCATGCCGCACTGATCCGCTGCTTGAACCGCTTTCGCGGGTTGACATGGATTGGCTGCTGCCGTTTCTTGGCCGCCGCGCCGAGCAGGCGACGCCAGCACCGCCGGTGCGCCAACCACAACCGGTGGAGCCTGCCGACGTACCGGCGCGCGCACCAGCCAGGGAGCGCCCGCAGTTCGTCGAAGGGCCGCCACCCGCGCGCCATGAAGAGCGCAACCCGGAGCATGTCAAGGAGCGCAGTCCTGAACATGCCGAAGGGCCGCGCATCCTGCTCACGCCCGCGCCGCAAGAGCCGCCGGTCGCGCCACAATTATCGAAAAGCGAACCGGCTGTGCTGCGCCAATCCCCCCCCCAGCCGCCCGAACCTGCCAAATCGATCCGAAGTAGTTCGGCGGCCAGGGAGCAGCCGAACGAGGAACGGCCTTCCTCGCGCCGCCAGCCGCCAAACCAGCGTGACAAACGCATTCGCGCTGCGCGAGGAGCGACACGGACTGCGGCGGCGCGCCATGATCCAGAATCAGAACCGTCCGCACATGTGGCAAAGGTCGCCGAGCCTGAGCAGCCACCGCCTGCTGCACCAGCCGTGCCGCCGCCCGAGCCCGCGTCTGCCGAGCGGCTGCCGGATGCTTCGTCGCTGATTCAGCGGCTCCAGCGCCAGCGCCAGCAGCGCGCGGCGCAGCACGACACGCCGCCCGCGCCGCCTGCACGTACCGCCATGACACCTGTTCATGTCGAGCCGCGCTTTGCCGCCGGCGACAAGATTTTCTGCCTGCCCTACGGCGACGGGGTTGTACGACAAAGCCGGATCGAGGACGGGCGCGAACTCCTGAATGTTCACTTCGAGGAGCATGGCGATCTGACGATCGATCCGGCGGTCAGTTTGGTGCGCAAGATCGAGGAAACAGCCCAGAGCGATGACGATCTTTTATGAAAGAACCACAGAGGCACCGAGAGAGTAGAGAAAGTTTTACAGTTCTCTGTGTCCTCTGTGCCTCTGCGGTTTTGATACTTACGCTGTTTCCGGCGCAGAGGCTCGTTTCATGCCGCGCAGCTTTCGCCACAGCCACAGCCCGACAAGCAGCAGCACGCCCCAGACCGGCGACCACACGAGCAGCACAATAGCAATCTCCGCAATGCCCTGCCCGAACTGGATCAGGCTACGTAGCGCGTCGCGCGCCACGCGCAGGGGCTGCCAGTTTTCCTCGGAAACAAGCTGCGGCAGGGGCGGCACCGGCGCAAGCGCAACAGTGATTGTCGAAAATGCGGCGCTCTGCTCCAGGTATTTCTTGCGACCCTGAATCTGCTCGATCTGCCCTTGCACCTCGGTCAGCGATTGATTCACCGCCAGCGCATCCTCGACCTTGTCGGCCTTGTTGAGGAACGTCAGCAAACGGTCGCGCGTCGCTTCCAGATTGCGCAGCCGTGAGTCGAGATCGACATACTGCTCGGTCACATCGTCGCCGCCGACGGTATGGCTGAGTACTTTCTTCGCCATGCCTTCGACACCGGCCAGCGCATCGTCGAAGCGGTTGGCCGGCACGCGAAAGGTGATCGTTGTATTGATGTAATCGTCCGCACCGCTGGTCTGCACCTTCACCACGTAGCCGCCGAGCGCCTGCGCCCTGGCGCGCACTGCTGCCTCGGCCTGGGTAACATTTTCTACTTGCAATGAGAGATCGGCAGTTTTAATAACCAGCCGGTCAAACAGCTGCTGATCGTTTGCGGCCGGTTGTGATGCGGGCGCTGGTTGCGCCGCTGCGCCGCCCGCAGCGCTCTGTTCAAGCGCGAGCGGCTGATTCGCGGCAGGTGCTTCCGGCGCTAAACCGCTTTCTGCTGAACCAGCTTTCCCACCAACTCCACTGCGGTCAGCGGTTTGGAACGAATTGCTGGAACCTGACCCGCGCGTGCTGTTTACCACCACGGCAACCAGCACCAGAACAATTCCAAGAACGACGACAATTGAGAGAATTCGAAAACGTTTCATGGCATGCTCCTTGTGTCATCTATATTGTCACTCACAAGACGCTTCGGCTGGCAAAACAGTTCCTTGTTTCGAAGCGTAGCATGCCAGTTGTACGAAGGCATTACCGTGCTTTGGAGCAAACGGCACACCCATGAACGCCATGCCGAACACGCACAACATCGGGTACAATACCGGGCTAAAAGAGATCACAACTAAAGGGAAAGCATGACGAACTGGCGGCGCGTTGTTGGACATATTGTTGGCGATGTTGAAACGGCTTTTGACGAACTGAAAGCCAGGCTTGACGCGCGCTTCGGCACGGAAGGGCTGCAAATTGTTCCGTATGACAGCTACGGAACAACCACGACGCTGTGGCTCAAGGGGCGCGTGCTGGAGTGCAACAACATCCGCCCATCCACCGACCGTGATAGCATCTGGCGCAATCTTGTGAACACTTACCGCCGCTTTGAGAGCGACGAGGTGCCGGGCGCGCGGGTGCGCATCACCTGCGGAACAACGGTGCAAGAAGTTATCACTGATGACGAAGGCTTCTTTGACGTATCGCTTACATTGCCACGCCCCGTGCCAGATACCGCGCTGTGGCATTCCGTAGCGTATGAGTTGCTGGAGCCACAGCCCGCGCATGCCACCGGACAAGCGCTGATCGTTCCAGAAAACGCGCAATTGGGCGTGATCAGCGATGTGGACGACACGGTGATCAAGACCGGGGCAACGAGCATGGTGCAGATGGCGCGCACCGTATTTCTTAATAATGCCCGTACGCGGCTACCATTTCCGGGCGTCGCGGCGCTCTATCAGGCGCTCCATCAGGGACAGGCGGGGGTGATCAACCCGATTTTCTACGTGTCGAGCAGTCCATGGAATTTATACGAGTTGTTGGTCGATTTCATGGCTTTGCAGGGGATTCCACGCGGGCCGCTGCTGTTGCGTGACTGGGGTATCTCGCAGTTTGGTTTTTCACCCACACGGCACCGCGAGCACAAGTTACTTTTTACCGAACGCCTGCTCGGCCGCTTTCCTACTCTGCCTTTTCTGCTGATTGGCGACAGCGGGCAGGAAGACCCCGAAATCTATACCGAACTTGTGGAGCGCTACCCGAAGCGCATTCTCGCGATCTACATCCGTAATGTCAAGCCCGGCGGAGAACGACTGGCCGCGCTACGTCAGCTGGCAGAAACGGTGACCGCGCACGGCAGTGCATTGCTGGTGGCCGATGACACGCTGGCAATGGCGCGTCACGCCGCTGACCATGGCTGGATCACCGCCGGCGCGCTGGACGCCGTTGCGGCCCACAAGGAAACCGACGAGCAGCGCCCGTCTGATCTCGAAGCCTTGCTGGGAAGTGACACGGGTGAAAGTTAATAGCTGAATCGAAATAACAAGAGGGCAGCGCATATGCGCCGCCCTCTGTGTTGGCCATGCGTTGAGTTAGCGCTGCATCAGTGGCAGCATCACCTGGAATGGACCGACCGAAACGGGCGTCTGCGTCGTAGTGGACTGTGCTTCGCTTGTGGCCGTTGCGGCTTCGCTTGTGGCCGTTGCCGCCGCGCTTGTGGCCGTTTGCGCTGCGCTGGTAGCGGCTGCACTCGTCGCCTGTGCCTGTGCCGTCTGCACCTCGGCCGTCGCTGTTGGCGCATTTGCTGCGGCGGTTGCCTCGACATTAGCAACATACGTCGCGGTCGCCGCAGCCGCTTCTGCTGTCGCGCTTGCGTCGGCGTTCGCCTGCGCAGTAGCGGCGGCGTTGGCCTCGGCAGTCGCCGTGCCGCTCATGTCGGGCGTTGGCGTGAATGTGGCCGCGGGCGTCAAGGGATCAACTGCGCCGTTTACAAGCACCTTGTTCGTCGCAAACTCCGACGTGTTGCCGAACGAATCGGTTGTCGTTCCCGTTACCTTCTGCCCAGCCGACAATCCATGTCCTGTCACAGAAATGTCGAACTGCCCGGCCGAGTTCGTCATGCCCTCGCCGACCAGCGTCTTGCCCTCACCAGCCGTGTCATCAGCAACCGTGGTGGTGTATGGAGCCGAGAAGTGCGGCTCAGCCAGATACACTTCTACCTTGCAACTCGCGCAGGCCGTGCCGACAACATTTTGCGTACCAGCGCGCACGATGCTCGGCGCGGCAAGTCCGTCATTCGCTTTGTACGTCGTGCCGTTACTCGTACCGACCTTGAGGGTAATGCCTTTGCCAGCATTGTTGTAAATGCTGTTGTGGCTAATCGTGTTGAAGGATGTCTTTTGCATTTGACCCCAGATCGGAATATCACCGCTTTCGATAGTATAGATCGTAACCTTGATTCCGGCATCGGGATGATTTGCAATCGTATTGTCGTGAATAGATGTGTATTCTCCACCACCAGTGATGAATACGCCGCTGTTGCCATAATCGTTCTTTGGACATGAACTGTCGGGCAAGCCATTCGCCAGTGGTTTACTGTCGACACTAACGCCAATGATGTTATTGTAGATTTCGTTGTAGTTCGCGCGGCGGTACACGCGCACGCCACTGCCATAATTCCCGGCAATCAGGTTGTTGTAGGCGAAATTATGGTTGGGCGTGTCCTCGAACGAGATGCCGTTGCCGCAGTTGCGCACCGCTTTGGTGCCGGTCGCATCGGTGCCGATGTAGTTGCCGACTACGCGGTTGAATTGGGTATTGGTCCCATGCGAAATCTCGATATCCGACTCATTGCCGGCCACGACATTGCGCTCCAGCGGGGTCTCGCCGCCAATCCAGTTGTACTGCGGCCCTTGCTCCACGTCCAGCGAGTCCGAGCCGTTGCCGAAATTGTCGCGATTGCTGCCCGCGGTGAATTTATAGGAGACGCCATCCTGTTTGATGCCGACCCAGTTGCCGACCACATGGTTGTTGACCACCGGATTGCGCTCAAAATGGATGCCGTCATTGCCGTTGCCGATCACCAGGTTACGCGCCGCCCGCACCTGCCCCGCATCCGTACACGGCAGCCATTGGTTGCTGCTGTCGAAATCGCCGCACCCAATCACATTGTAGGACGCGCCGTACTGCATGCGAATGCCTTCGGAATGGTGCGTACCCATGTTCGACTGATGCGCCGTCATCGCCACGTTGGTCCCGATGAAATTGCCCTCAATATGGTTGTAGCGGGCGTTGTAAATGGCGAATTTGCGGTCCCAGTCGTACAGCGCCAGACCGCGAATGATATTATTATTGGATTTGATCATGATTCCATGCACACCCAACTGCCGCTGCCCCCGCAATTCGATCATAATCCTGGCATTGTTCGGCACCTCGCCGGTGTTTTCCGACGCGCCCGGCTGCGTATAGCCATCGATCGTCACGCCATTGTTGCGCGCATCGTCCAGCGTAAACCAGCTATAATCTGGATTTGGATCATTAGATGCAATAGAGTAGTTGGGCGGCCTGATCGTCACCGTACCACTCTTTGGGATATTAAAATTGATCGTCTCATGGCCGGGCAGAATATTTGATTCTTGAATCGCGGCATTCAGGGTGCAGGTGTTCGCTGACGTGTGACACTGCCCATCACCTGCATTGTCATCAGGCTCATTGCCGTCCGAGTTGACCGTAAAGGTCGCGCCAGCGGTGGTCGCACCGATCAGCCCCTGATTGAGCTGCATGCCTTTCGCGCCACTAATTTGCCCGATTGACGCCGCCACCTTCTGGGCATCAGCAACATCAAGACACTGGCTTTGATCCACATCATAGACGGACGACAAACTGGCGGCGCACTGGCCGCCCGCCTGCTGAAACTCCGTCCATGCGCTGATCACGCTCACGGCATCACTGGCATTGATGTAATCATTGTGCGTCACATCCAATTGCGACAATGGGATCGGCGGTGGTTGGATTTGTGTTTGCGCGGCAGCATGGCCCGGTGAACTGGCACATAAGACGACAATTGCTGCGACAATCACAACGAAAGGACACATTGCGAGAACGCGATTGAGCATAGCTACGAACCCCTTCTAAGAACTCTCCGACTCAATACGTGTCGTTATACACTTCTATTCTGGCAAACGGCTGACAGCATGAGGGAAAGCAATGACAATATTGTCATCGCTGTGATCCACATCTGGCGACCTCGACGCTATAAAGCGCGTGGCAATACTACAGAACCCTGTGAAACAGGTTTACATGCGCTAATCAAACCAGAAACGCTGGTTATCAAATTGTTCATTTTTGGTAAATATTGCAAGAGGTGTATGAGCAAGCCTTTGTTGTGGAACTGATTATGCAATTCTGCATGCTAACGCAGCACTCATACACAATAGCACACGGTAGCTCTATCTCAACCTTACAGGAGAGATACGACATGGATATCCTCATAATCGAGGATGAGGGGCTCATTCGGAACTTGCTGGTAGAGGTACTCGAAGAGGAAGGCTACCATGTGGCCGGTGCTGCAAACGGGGAAGTGGCACTTAAAACGCTGCGAACAGCCAATTCGCCACCACGCCTGATCCTCCTTGATCTGAACATGCCGGTCATGAACGGCTGGCAGTTCCGGTCGGCGCAACAGCACGAAGCAACGCTCGCCGCTATCCCGGTGATCATTCTTTCGGCGGGAAGGAACATCGCCCAGGAGACCAAAACCCTGGCGGCGGTCGATTATCTGACGAAACCACTGGACCTCACCGTGCTGCTCGATCGTATCAAAATATATTGCCCGCTTTCTGAGGCATGACGTGACGAACACGCCATGCCTTTCTTACGCCATGTAATTGAGTCACTGCGCGAACGACGGTCGCACATCTGGCGGCGCATGCTCCACCAGCGTATCGTTGGTCAAACCCAGCACCCTGCTCGTGTACGACCGAATGCGCGCGCACAGCTCTGGGTTGTCGCCCAACGGCTGACCGTAGGATGGAATCATCTCTCGCAATCTGGCTTGCCATTCCTCGGACTGCATGGCGACCGTGAAGCAGCGCTTCAGCAGATCGAGCATGATCGAAACCGACGTTGAAGCGCCGGGCGACGCGCCCAGAAGCGCGGCCAGCGAACCATCCGCGGCGCTCACGACCTCGGTCCCAAACTCAAGGATGCCGCCGTGCTGCTCGTCTTTCTTGATCACCTGCACGCGCTGGCCGGCAACCTCGAGATCCCAGTCTTCAAGTTGGGCATGCGGAACAAACGCGCGCAACGCTTCCAGCCGATCTTCTGGCGACTGCGTCACCTGCTCGACAAGGTACTTCGTCAGCGGGATATTCTGCGCGCCGGCGGCCAGCATGGGCAACATATTCTTCGCCCGGATCGACAACGGCAGGTCGAGCAACGAGCCATGCTTCAGGAACTTGGTGGAAAATCCGGCGTAGGGGCCAAAGAACAGCGCCTTTTTGCCGTCAATAATGCGCGTGTCGAGATGCGGCACCGACATCGGCGGCGAGCCAACCGCGGCCTTGCCATACACTTTGGCGGCATGCTGCTCGATCAGATCGGGATTGTTGCACACCAGCCACTGCCCGCTGACCGGAAAGCCGCCAAAGCTTTTGCCTTCAGGAATACCGGAACTCAGCAGCAGCGGCAATGATCCGCCGCCCGCGCCGATAAAGACAAAGGTCGTTGTGACGGTGCGCTCGGCACCGGTTGTGCGATCCCGCACGCTGATATGCCAGCGCGCTTCCGCATCCTTCCGCAAGTCAAGCACATCATGGTTGAAATGCAGCGCAACGCCTGGCCTGGTCTTTAACGTATTCAGGATGTCGCGGGTCAGCGCGCCAAAGTTCACGTCCGTGCCAATTTCCATGCGTGTCGCCGCGACATGCTCGTCGGGGTCACGGCCATCCATGATCAACGGCATCCATGTTGCGAGCTGGGCATGATCTTCGGAATACTTCATGCCCTTGAACAAATGGCATTGCTGGAGCGCGTCATAGCGTTTCTTCAGATAGGTCACATTCTCATCGCCCCACACGAAGCTCATGTGCGGAATGCGATTGATAAACGTTTCCGGCGACTGAATCACATGCTGCTGGATGAGATACGCCCAGAACTGCCTGGATACTTCGAACGATTCGGCGATTTTGACGGCTTTGCTGGTATCGATTGAGCCGTCGGCCCGCTCCGGCGTGTAATTCAACTCGCAGAAGGCCGAATGGCCGGTACCGGCATTGTTCCATGCATCCGAACTTTCGGCGGCGGCCACATCCAGCCGTTCAAAGACCTCGATCGTCATGTCAGGATCGAGCTCCTTCAACAGCATGCCAAGCGTGGCGCTCATAATGCCCGCGCCAATCAGCACGACATCCACATCAACGGTACCTGTTGAAGAGCGGTTTCTTCTCAGCATGCGCGCAATCCTTGTTATGTCACCACCTTGCAGCAGAATTGTCTTGTACGCCAATGGAGTTGCAGCAGTGACTTAAAAGCTCATGTTCAAAATCTGGTCTATACGCTTGCATTTAGCGTACCACCTCGCGGTTATAGCGCTGTTATGCCACATCAGATGTCGCCGTAATAATGGCTTTGAGCCGGTGCTCCGCGCCGGGCGCGAGCGTCACGGCGTCGGCGGCGGCGTTGGCCGTTTCCACGCAGACCATGCCAAGGTATTCATCGTCGCCAAAATCGGCCAGCGCCCGCGCCTTGTCAATCCATGGATTCCACACCACGGTGGAGCGGCTGCCCTGTTTCGCCACCTGGATGCGCCGTTGCAGCGCGGGATCGTGAATGTCACAGGTTGCGTCCGTGTCGAGATAAATCCTGTCGGTTTCGCTGTCAAATGTTAGCTCGCCATGCTGCGTTTTGCGCTGCATCGCGTCCACTTTATCAAGATACATCGTGCCGTCCAGCCCCCGGATGGCAATCTGCCGCACATCGCCGACCGTGAAGTAGCTGTGCAGCGCGCCGGTCCATGTATACGCCGCCTCATCGGTGTTGCGCACGATCAGCTCTGCTTCGAGCGTACTGCCCACCGTGACAACGTATTCCAGCGCGAACGCCTGCGGCCATAGCTCGCGGGTCTGGTCCGTGTCGTTGAGGCCAAGCCGCACCTGCGTCGTTCCTTCCGCGCCCGCCGAAGTACCGAGCACCTGCCATACCATGGTGCGCGCAAAGCCGTGCTGCGGCTTGGACGGATCGGTGGGATGCGGGCCAAACCACGGAAACACGATCGGAATACCGCCGCGAATGCCCTTGCCGGCCTCGAAGAGCGCGTGCTGGCTCACCCACAGCACCGGCTGCTGGTCATGCGGCTGGAAGCTCAGGATGTGCGCGCCCTGAAGCGTGATTGTCGCTTCGGCGGCGCTATTTTGAATCGACACCATTGGCAAATCGCCGGGGCCGTTCACAAAGGTGATCTGGCGCGTGATTCCAAAAGTGGCGTTCAGGGTTGGAATGTCGGCATTCAGCATTACGCGCTCCTCACGCTTGTTCATAAATGTACATACTGGATGTAACGGCACAATTTACATCCGAAAGACACCATAGGTTGTCTCGCCAATCGGCGCGTTCGCCGCAGCCGACAAGCCCAGCGCCAGCACCATGCGCGTGTCCGCCGGGTCGATTACGCCGTCGTCCCACAGCCGCGCCGTGGAATATAACGGGTGGCCTTCGTGCTCGTATTTTTCGAGCGTCGGTGCCATAAACGCCTGCTGCTCCTCGGGCGTCATGTCAGCGCCACGCGCGCGCAGATTATCGCGCCGTACCTGGAGCAGCACATTTGCGGCCTGCGCCCCGCCCATCACTGAAATGCGGGCGTTGGGCCACATCCAGAGCTGGCGCGGGCTGTACGCGCGCCCGCACATGGCGTAGTTGCCCGCGCCAAACGAGCCGCCAATAATCACGGTAAACTTCGGTACCGCCGCGTTCGCCACGGCCATGACCATCTTTGCGCCGTCTTTGGCAATACCGCGATTCTCGTACTCTTTGCCGACCATGAAGCCGGTGATGTTCTGCAAAAACACCAGCGGCACGCCACGCGCGCAGCACAGTTCAATGAAATGCGTGCCTTTGAGCGCGCTTTCCGAGAACAGAATGCCGTTGTTGGCGATGATTCCAACCGGCATGCCCATGATGCGGGCAAAGCCACACACCAGCGTATCGCCGTAGGTGGCCTTGAATTCGTGCAGGTGGCTGCCATCCACCAGCCGGGCAATGATTTCGCGCACGTCGTAGCTCTTGCGGCTGTCGCGGGGAATAATACCGTAGATCTCGCTGGCGTCGTAACGCGGCTCCTCCGGCTCGGCCATGGCCCACGGCCAGCGCTTGCGGCGATTCAGGTTCGCCACGATCGAGCGAACGATTGCCAGCGCATGCAGGTCGTTCTCGGCGAAGTGGTCGGCTACGCCCGACAGGCGCGTGTGGACATCCGCGCCGCCAAGCTCCTCGGCGGTCACTTCTTCGCCGGTCGCGGCCTTGACCAGCGGCGGGCCGCCCAGGAAGATCGTGCCGGTGCCTTTGACAATCACCACTTCGTCGCTCATGGCTGGCACGTACGCGCCGCCCGCCGTGCATGAACCCATTACCGCCGCGATCTGCGGAATGCCTTTGGCCGACATTTGCGCCTGATTGTAGAAGATGCGCCCGAAATGCTCGCGATCGGGAAACACTTCGTCCTGAAGCGGCAAAAACGCGCCGCCGCTATCCACCAGGTAAACGCATGGCAGATGATTTTGCTCGGCGATTTCCTGAGCGCGCAGGTGCTTCCTGACCGTCAGCGGATAGTACGTTCCGCCCTTCACTGTGGCATCATTGGCGACGATCATGACTTCCTGGCCCTCGACGCGCCCGATGCCGGTGACGATGCCCGCCGCTGGCACGGCGTCTTCGTAGACGCCGTGGGCGGCCAGCGCCGCGATTTCAAGAAAGGGCGTATCAGGGTCGAGCAGGCGCTCGATTCGCTCGCGCACGAACAGCTTGCCGCGCGATTCATGGCGTTGACGCGCATCGGCGCGCCCGCCTTCCTTCACATCCGCCAGCGCGGCGCGCAGCTCGTCAAGCTGCTGCCGGTATGCGGCGGCGTTGGCCTTGAATTCGTCCGAGCGCGGCTCGACATGCGAGTGGATGATTGCCATGAAAACGTTCCTGTTTCCTCATGCACATAGATTGCGCGGATCATGCTTATGTCATGCTTGCGCTGCCCGGCTGATCGCCCGGCTGCCAGTCCTCGTTCATGTCATTCGCCGTGTAAAATGCCTGCCGGTCAATTTCGACCACGCCATCGCCTTCGACCACCAGCACCACCGGCACATGATCCGCATACGAATGGGTTACGCGCACCACGCGCATGTCGTTGACGAACAGATCCTCAGTTCGCGTTGTGCCGTCGCCAACGCGCTTCAGGGTAATATCCACCTCTGCTGGCTCGCCATTCAGGATTGCTTGCATGCTTTGCCTCCTTTGCCCGACTTACCGTACAAACAGCAGGATCGGTGCCGCGCATGGTGAGGCGACTGAAGCGCTACGGCAGCGCCACCGAGCGCAGAAATCTGGCGCTTTCTTCCGGCAGCGCGGTGTTGATGAACATGCCCGATCCTAATTCAAAGCCCGCCGTTCGCGTCACGCGCGGAATAAGCGTGACGTACCAGTGCAGAAACTCGGAGCGCCGCTCATGCTCGGGAGCACAGCGAATAATATAGTTATAATCGGGATCATTCAGCCCAAAGTACACCTTGCGTAAAATCTCGCGCAGCACATAACTGAGATCATGCACCTCGTCCGGTGAGGCATCTATAAAAGAGGGCCGATGGCAGCGCGGAACAATCCAGAGATGGAATGGTGAATAAGCCGCAAAGGGGATGAATGCCGTGAACCATTCGCTTTCGAGCACGATGCGTACGTGTTCGTGCTCTTCTTCTTTGCGCACGTCACACATCACGCACGCGCCGTTGTCGTCAAAATAGCGGCGCGCCTCCTGAACGCGGGTGCGGATGTCGTACGGCACGACCGGCAGCGTCAGGAGTTGCGCGTGCGGATGCAGCAACGAGGCTCCGGCGCTCAGGCCATGATTTTTGAAGAAGACAATCTGCTCAACCGGCGGGTCGTTGCGCACCGCCATGCCGCGTCGTTGAAAGGCCGTCAGCGTGCGCTCGACATCTTCAACCGACTCCAAAGCCGGCGAAGTATTGTGCAGGCGCGACTCGACAACGATCTCATGGTAGCCGACGCCCGAAATCGAGCGATGGACGCCATCGAACTGCCGCACGCGCTCGCCACCAGCCTGGAGCGCCGGATAGCGATTCTGCACCACGCGCAACAGCCAATCACCTTGGTCGGGCACGCGCAGCCGTTCCAGATCCAATTCTTCGTTGCCGGGGCAGAATGGGCAGTCCGGGGCGTAGGCGGGCAGGTCGGCAACGTGGGCGTGGCCCGGCTGAACGAACTGCTCCGGGCGCTTTGCCCGCTCGGTGGCGATAATAATCCACTCTTTGGTTGCCATGTTTTGCCGGAGTTCAGGCATGGTGCCGCTCCTGTGTCACACTAATGTCGACAGCACTGCCACAGCATCGCGCAATTCGAGCGCGATGGGATGCTCATGGAGCCACTGCCGCACGCCTGCCGCGATCGCTTCATAGTACCAGAGTGTTTGCTGCGGGCTGCCTTTGAAGCGTTGCCACACCGCCGGGCCATCGCGCTGCACGTCGGCGGCAATCGAGCGCGCGTTGTGCATGGCATCGGCGGCTTTCAGCGCGGCGACATCTGGCCCGCCGTCACGCAGGTGCGCGAGCTTGTCGGCCTTACGCTGCTCCCATGGCAGCGGCGTGCCGTCAACCGCCTTCTGCTCTGACACGGCGGCAACAAGCTGCGCGATTCGCTCGCCAAATTGTGCCTGAATGATTTCAATCTCAACGTCGCAGTCCTCAACCACGTCGTGCAGCAGCCCGGCGATGGCGAGATCCTCGTCAAAGCCGTGGCGCAGCAGAATCACCGAAACGGCGACGACATGGGTGATGTACGGGGTGTCGGTGCCTTTGCGCACCTGATTGCGGTGCGCCCGCGCAGCCAGCGCCAGCGCGGCATCATAGCGGGGCGACCATGCGCGCGTGTTCATGACAGCACAGCTTCGAGTAGCCGCGGGCTGCCGTCGGCGGGAAGATGCTGGCACATACCAGCCTTGATCGTCTGGCCCGGCACTTCGTGGCCGAGAATAACCTCAAGCGCGCGCGCGCAGTCGATCAGCGCCGGAAGATTGATTCCGGTTTCGATGCCCATTTCGTGCAACATGTGGACCAGATCTTCGCTGCAAATGTTGCCGGGCGCGCCGGGCGCAAACGGGCAGCCGCCAATGCCGCCGATGCTGGCATCAAAACGATCCACGCCAACCTCAAGCGCGGCCAGCACATTCGCCAATCCCGCGCCGCGCGCGCTGTGAGGATGGAAGCGCATGGTCACGCGCGGGAAGCGTTCGCGGAAAGCGAGAAAG
>DASTWM010000565.1:0-5620 GCA_035765855.1 Roseiflexaceae bacterium | reverse complement strand
CCCGGCAACGGATCGTTTCGCGTTAAGTATTATAACATGCGTCCTGATGGCCCGCAACTGCAATGTTGTTCGATATGTGGGCTGTAGTGAAATTGCTCTTTTGAAATCCGCAAAAACGTGCAGTTTATTTGCTTATGTATGGTTGTGTGGTATAATGTACGCTAGCTTGCGACAAAGCGAACGACGGGCTACGCCGGCCCGATCGCGATTATCAAAGGAGACGCATGTGGCGTTAGAAAAAGATCAGAAAACAGAAGTCATTACCGATTATCAGGTTCATGGGACCGATACCGGCTCGCCGGAGGTACAGGTTGCGCTCTTGACTGAGCGGATCAATCAGCTTATCGACCATCTGAAAACACATCAGCATGATCACCATTCACGGCGCGGTCTGCTGAAGCTTGTTGGCCGCCGCCGCCGCTTGCTGGCGTATCTGAGCCACAAAGATCGTGATCGCTACCGCACGTTGATTGAGCGGCTGGGTCTGCGTCGCTAACGTTTTGCAAGGATAGACGTTTAATGACACAGTTCCGCGTCGCCAGTTACATCCAGTTTTCAGCAGTAGCTTGTAGGTGCTAGTTTCACGCAGGCCCAGGGTCGGTAATCCCTGGGCTTGTGTTTTGTCGTAAGCCACGAGGTTAGGTTGAGGTCGTTAGGGATTGGAGAGAGCCACTGAGCAAAGCAGAAGAATAAGGGAAGGGTAGTCAGGCTTCGTATGTTTGACTTCTTCGTTCTTCCATGCTCAGCGTTTGTCTCCAGTACCTAACGGCCCTCGCACGAGTCGCAATGCATGACTCGTCACAAGGAGAATTGTAGTTCGTATGACAGAGAGGCAAGTTCATTCAGTTCAGGCCGAGATTTGTGGCCGAACACTGACGATTGAGACCGGTCGCCTTGCAGAGCAGGCCGATGGCGCAGTTACCGTGCGCTACGGCGACACTATGCTGCTGGCGACGGTGGTCGGCGCGAAAGAGCCGCGCGAAGGCGTTGACTTTTTTCCGCTGACGGTAGACTACGAAGAGAAGATGTATGCCGCTGGCAAGATTCCCGGCAGCTTCTTCAAGCGCGAAGGCAAGCCGACCGAGACGGCGATCCTGACGGCCCGCCTGACGGACCGCCCGCTGCGCCCGTTGTTCCCGAAGGGCTTCCGCAACGAGGTGCAGGTCATTATTACCACCTTTTCGATCGATAAGGTAAACGACCCCGGCCCGCTGGCGATCATCGGCGCGTCGGCGGCGCTGGCGATTTCCGATATTCCGTTCTCCGGCCCGGTCGGCGCGGCGCAGGTCGGCTATGTCAACGGCGAGTTGGTCATTAACCCGCTCATGGCCGACATGGCGAACAGCCGCCTTGACCTGGTTGTGGCTGGCACCAAAGATGCGGTGCTCATGGTCGAGGCTGGCGCGCATGAGTTGACCGAGGACGAAATGCTCGAAGCTGTGATCAAGGGCCACGAGGTCTGCAAGCAGCTTTGCGAGCTTCAGGAGCAGTTGGTGGCGAAGGCTGGCCGCCCGAAGCGCGAGTTCGTCGCGCCGGCTGCGGACACGTCGCTTGAGGAATCCGTCGCCGCGTACATGGGCAACCGGCTCAAGGAAGCGGTGAACAATCCTGACAAGACGGCCCGCAGCGAGGCCACCGAGGCGCTCCGGCAGGATGTGCTGTCGCACTTCACCGCCGACGAGCCGGAAGAAGAAATTGCGAACCGCACCAAGGAAGTCACCAAGGCGTTCGAGGCGTTGCTCAAACATGAAGTGCGCAACGCGATTCTCGACAACGACCTGCGCGTCGACGGGCGTGGCTTGAAGGACATTCGCCCGATTTCCGTTGACGTCGGCGTGGTGCCGCGCGTGCATGGTTCGGGCCTGTTCACCCGCGGCCAGACCCAAGTGCTGACGATCACGACGCTTGGCTCGCCGGGCGACGAGCAGCGCCTGGATGATCTTGGTATCGAAACCAAGAAGCGCTATATTCATCACTATAACTTCCCGCCATACAGCACCGGCGAGGCCAAGCGCCTTTCGGGGCCGCGCCGCCGCGACATCGGTCACGGCGCGCTGGCGGAGCGCTCGCTGATTGCCGTGCTGCCCAGCCAGGATGCGTTCCCGTACACGCTGCGCCTCGTCTCCGAGGTGCTCTCGTCGAACGGTTCCTCGTCCATGGGTTCGGTGTGTGGGTCGAGCCTGTCGCTCATGAATGCCGGTGTGCCGATCAAGCGGCCAGTTGCAGGCGTGGCGATGGGTCTGATTACCGACCCGGACGGCCGCTGGAAGGTGCTCACCGACATTCAGGGCATCGAGGACGCGCTTGGCGACATGGACTTCAAGGTCGCTGGCACATCCGAAGGCGTGACCGGCTTGCAGATGGACATCAAGACCACCGGCATCACCTACGACATCATGCGTCAGGCGTTTGCGCAGGCGCGCGAGGGTCGGTTGTTCATTCTCGGCAAGATGAACGAAGTGATCAACCAGCCGAGCGAAGAACTGTCGGAGTTTGCGCCGCGCATTATCACGCTGCAGATCAACCCTGAGAAGATCGGCGCGCTGATTGGGCCGGGCGGCAAGACCATCCGCAGCATCACCGAATCAACTGGCACGCAGATCGACATCGAGGAAGACGGGCGCGTGTTCATCTCCTCGCCGGACGGTGTGGCAGCCCAGCAGGCCGTGACCATGGTCGAGGCGCTGACCCGCGAGATCAAGGTCGGCGATGTGTTCCTCGGCAAGGTCGTGCGGATCATGCCGTTCGGCGCGTTCGTCAACCTCGTGCCGGGCAAAGACGGCATGGTTCACGTATCGGAACTTGACACCCAGCGTGTTGAGAACGTCGAAGACGTGGTCAAGATGGGCGACGAAATCAACGTCATGGTGATTGCTGTCGAGCCAGGCACCGGCAAGGTGAGCCTCTCGCGGCGCGCCATCCTGACCGGCGAAACGGCGGAGGAGCGGCAGGCTGCCGGTGGCGGCCGTGGCGCGCGTGGTGGCAACGGCAGTGGCCCACGCGGCGACCGCAATGGCGACCGCGATGGCGACCGTGGCATGCGGCCACGGCGGCGCGACGACCGTTAAGCTGTGCTGTAGACAAAATGGAAGTGGGAACAGGTTTCAGACCTGTTCCCACTTTTTTATTCCCATTATCCAGAAGAAGTGCTGCGTATCGCAATGAGACGATAGTATCAAGCGCACCAGCATGAACATCGTGCTGCTGGAAGACGGCACGAACCCTGCGAAAGCGACCGAGTTGTACCGCAAAACCTGCGCTGGTCCATGAGAGGAACTGGAAAAACAAGCGCCGGTTGGCACCGCTGCTGAAATAACCGAGCGCGTTCAGGCGGTTGCGGACGCAGGCGCGAACTACCTGATTATCTATTTCCCGCGCATCGCCTGCGACTATACGCCGATGCAACGCTTTGCCGGGGAGATCGCGCCAAACCTCCGCTAAAAGTTGCGCGGGCGGGCGTCCTATGGTACACTGATCTGCCTGGAGCTAGCGGGCAATGCCCTTAGCTTATGCGAAGGTATATGCAGCTCATAAGGAGTTTTTGGGATCATGGCGGATTATTCATTAAATGTTGAGAATCGCACGCTGTTCGGTAAAAAAGTGAATCGGCTGCGGCGCGAGGGTATTCTTCCAGCGACGGTGTACGGCAAAGGCATTGGGCCATTTGCTGTGCAACTGAGTGCGCGCGAATTCGATCAGACATTCAGGCAGGCTGGCCGCACATCGCTGATCGATGTGACGGTGCCCGGACAGGCAAAGCAGTCAGTGTTCGTCCATGCAGTGCAGCGCCATCCCGTGCGGCGCGACATCATTCATGTCGACTTTTTAGCGGTCGATCTGACGCATGACTTCACTGTGGCAGTGCCGCTGCACTTCATCGGCGAGCCGGAGATTGTGAAGCGCAACGAGGCAGTGGTCAACCACTTGCTGAACACGTTGGATATTCGCACGCTTCCTGCGAATGTGCCTGCAAACATTGAGGTTGATGTCAGCGGGTTGGAAGGTTTGGATCAGAACATTAGCGCCGGTGATATCGCGCTGCCGGAGAATGTTGCGCTCATCACGCCTGCTGATACGATCGTTGTGAGCTTGACGCCATCCCGCACCGAGCAGGAGGCAGAGGAAGCTGTCGAGGCGACCGAGGCCGCTGCCGAGCCGGAATTGGTGAACGAGACACGCGAGGACGAGGATACCGACAAAGCGTAAATATCCTGGTCGGATGTACGTACAAGGAGGATGGTTTTCCATCCTCCTTTTTGTATGCCGAAAAGCTGAAATGTGATTGCTACAGCAATTTGCTGGTTGTTGCACCCGCACCCCTCGGTCCCTCTCCCCGCCATATCGAAGCGGGTCTGGCGGTGGGGACGGGAAGCTGCGCGAGCAGCAAGGGTGAGGGAATGGCGCAGTTGATGCGCAAATCGGTATAGTAGTGCAATAAAAACGATCGGCTTAGCTGCTGCTAAGTCGATCGATGAAAAACGAAAGCCCCCACCTTTCGGCAGGAGCTTTCATCTCTAGGGGTCGGGTGCCACCGAAGGCCGTACTAGAGCGCCGTGCCTGCGGTGACACCCTTAAGCATATTACTACTCATGGGCATCACCTCCTTCGTGCCTGATCGGCATATCTCAAAACCTCACGAACAAAAGTATACTCATGAATCTCGACGTTGTCAAGAGATTTTTGAACGGATTTTCGAAATCACTCTACGGCGTTGAGAACGTCGGCGTCGGTGATTGCGCCGGAGCGGTTGTGCCGGTGATTGCTGCCGTGCCGCTGATCTCCGCCGTACCAGACGGCGCAACAGGCGTTCCAAGCTCAAGCGTCGAACTGACCAGCGATGGAATAAGCAACGTCTGCCCAACCTGAATGGCATTTGGGTCCGTCAGACCGTTGGCGGCCAGAATCTCCTCGACCGTCGTGCCAAATTCAGTTGCCAGGCTGCTCAATGTGTCGCCGGTCTGCACGCGATACAATCCGGCGGGCGTCGGCGTCGGAATGAGTTGCAAGGCATAAACGGTCGCGGTCGCATCGACATTCTGGGTCGGCGCGGGCGTGATGTTCAGAATGGTTGCGGCCGTTGGGCGCGGCGTGGCGGGCTGTGGCGGGCTACATGCTGCAATGCTCAGTAAAAGGGTAAAACTGGCCGCAAGATGCCGTAGATGCGAAAAAGTACGTGTCATGATCATTTGGTAACTAGACAATGATGGATGCGCGGCGCGATTGTAGCAACATGCACCCCGCTCTGTCAACATAATTGAACAACAAAAAGAGCAGGGAGATGAGTATAACCCATCATCCCTGCCAAAGCGAACCATGTGGAGAAGATTACTTGACCTTCCCCGCTTTCTTCGCCTCCTTTTGCTTGTTTTGCTTATGTGCATTTTTTGGATTCTTGTCGCCCATGACGCTCTCCTTTGACCTCATAAGCTGCCGAAGCAGCGACGACGAAGCAATGCCATGATTATATCATGGGATGCAAGAGGGCGGTTCGGCCATTAGTCCGATCTATGCCATGCCCTGCTCCGCCAGCAGTTCGTCGGCGGCGCTGAGCAGTTCCGCAATCCGATCTTCCGGCGTGTTTTTGCTGCGCAGATACAGTTCCAGCGCCCGGCGCGGCGTC
>DASTWM010000564.1:0-8158 GCA_035765855.1 Roseiflexaceae bacterium | reverse complement strand
CGCCGTGGCCTGTACCTGCGCGGTTTCAGTCGGGTGCTGCACCACCAGTTGCTGCGGGGTGGGACTGCCGCGCCGCAGCACCACGACCAATGCTACCAGCAACACAGCCGCGCTAATGCCAAGCGCCAGCAGCAAACGGCGACGATTCGTGGCGCGGGCGCGGCGGCGCGCGTGGTATGTTTCGCGAGGTCGGCGATCCATGGTCTTATCCTTCTGTTAAAAACCAGTGATCGCCAATCCGCACCACCGGAATGGTGTTGTCCGCGCGTCCCGTTAACTGGCTGAGCGGCACGGGCGGTTGCTCCCATGTCGTGTCGCCAACGATCATGAGGTGGATCGCGCCGTTGACCGCGCGCACCACTGCCCGCGAGCCGCCGTCCGTCATCTCTGGCTCCAGCGCATCGTAGCGCACCTCCAGCGTAACCGACTCATTCGGCTTGAGCTCGGTTTTCAATCCTTGCGTGAATTGATCGAGTGACGTGCCGATCATGACGCGCTGATCGTCGCGCTCGTTCGGCGCGAAAAAAGCCGCCAATTGATTGACCCATTTCTGGCGAACGTCATCATTCTTGATATTTGGATCCTTCAGCGCGCGGTTCAGCGTTTGAAAGTAGCCATCGACCGCGTTTTTCGGCGACACCGCGCCATTGCCGATCGGTACGTCGGCAGCGGTGATGCCCGCCGCGCCGCACGCGCTGAGGAGCAAGATCAGCGCGCCGAGCAGCGCGCCAAAAAGCCAGGAGAATCGTAATTGCGTGGTCATGGGTAAAACATCCGTATGTGTTATGGTTCAACAATGCCGGGCGCGGCGAGCCGTCGGCCAGCAAATGTGCGATAATCAGCCGCGCTGCACATGCCGTTGGCGCGCTGCGCTATGAAGCGTTCGATGGGTGCATTGGAATGACCGATGGAGAAGAGTTGCACTGCCTCGCCGTTCACGGTTCGTCCTTCATCGCGCGTGATGGTTGCAAATTGTACCACATGAGGACCGCAGAGCTATTGCCGAAGTGCGCATACATTTGGTAGCATGGCCGCGCCGATATGCAGAACATACTTTTCATTTTTACAGAACCCAAAGGAGCATGCGTGAAATCCCGCTTTCATTTTCTGCGTCTCATTCTCATGATTGCAGCCGTCGTCACGCTGCTGTTGGGCGGCATGCCCGCGCCTATTCAGCGAGCGCAGGCCGCCTCGGAGCGGCCAGTGATGGCATTCTATTATCCGTGGTACGAGCCGAGCGACTGGACGTACAGCCGCATGAGCGACCTGCCCACGCCAACCTACAGCGGCGGCGACGACGCCACGCTGCGCCGCCACATTCAGCAGGCCGACGATGCAGGCA
Organism: Roseiflexaceae bacterium; assembly: GCA_035765855.1. GTDB lineage: Bacteria > Chloroflexota > Chloroflexia > Chloroflexales > Roseiflexaceae > DASTWM01. Next base: position 6,816 of record DASTWM010000564.1, on the reverse strand, counting down.
TCAACACGTTGATCTGCGCGTGGTTCGGGCCGAACGAGGATCGAATCAACAAGCGCTGCCGCCGCCTGATGGATCTGGTGGAGGAGAGCGGGCGTCCGATCAAGGTGGCGATCATGCCGGAGCAGTCGGCGTGGGCGTCGCTGCAATCGGTTGGCGCGCTTACCCAGGCGCTCCAGGTGTTGCAGCGCGATTTCATGAATCGGCCCAGCTATTTTCATTTTCAGGGCAAGCCGGTGGTCTTCTGGTTCAGTCCGAACACGCTTGGCGGCGTGGCGACATGGCAGCAGCTCCGCAGCCAGACCGACCCGAACCACGGCCAGTTCTGGTTCGGCGGCACCGACCAGTTCAACTATCTCGATGTGTACGACGCGCTGTATTATTTCGACATTTCGTGGGAGCGCGCGCCGGGCGCGGCCATGGCCTCCTACGCCGGGCGGCTCCAGCAGTACAACAGCAGCCACGGCGCGAGCCGGCCGTTCATCGCCACCGCCGAGCCGGGCTACAACGACCTAAAGGTGCGCGACGGCCACCAGCGCAGCCGCGAGAATGGCGATTATTATCGCGGCACATGGCAGACCGCGATTGACCGCAACGCCGATGCGGTGGTGCTGACCAGTTTCAACGAGTTCCTTGAAGGCACATACATCGAGCCGAGCGAGCAGTACGGCGACTTGTATCTGCGGCTCACCAAAGAGTTGATCGACCGCTACCACAACGCGCCGAGCGCGCCTGTCGCCCAAGCGTCCGCGCCTGCCGGGCCGTGCCGCATGTTCGCCGAGACGGGCCACCAGGTGTGCGGGCGGCTGCTCGAATACTGGGATCAGAACGGTGGCCTGCCGGTGTTCGGCTACCCGATCAGCGACCAGACCGCGCAGCAAATCGAGGAGAAACCATTCCAGATGCAAGTGTTCGAGCGCAATCGGCTCGAATTGCACCCCGAGAACGACCGCCCGTACGACGTGCTGCTCGGACGGCTGGGCAGCGACAGCCTGGAGCGGCAGGGGCGCGACTGGCGCAGCTTCGGCAGGGCCGATCCGTCGGCGGCGCACTACTTCGCGGAAACCAATCACGCAATCGCGCCGCAGTTCTGGGGCTACTGGTCGAGTCATGGCCTGGAATTCGACGGTCGCGCAGGCAAGTCCTTCCAGGAAAGCCTGGCGTTGTTCGGCCAGCCGCTTTCCGAGGCGACCATGGAGCGCAACCCGACCGATGGCAAGCTGTATCTCACCCAGCACTTCGAGCGGGCGCGCTTCGAGTATCATCCTGAGCATGCGGGGACACAGTACGCGGTGCTGCTGGGCCTGCTCGGCAGCGAGTTGAACAAGTAAGCAGGGAGAAGGATGATCCGCGAAGGACGCGCAGCACACGAAACTCATTCGTTTTCGCGTATCTTCGCGTTCTTCGCAGATTCCTGCTCCCTTCATGCTTCATCTAGCAGTATAATAACCGTGTAAACGCACCACTATACAAGGACAGAGCGCAATGCCAGTTGATGAAGCGCGTTTTCGGCAAGCCATGGGCTACTTTGCCAGTGGTGTCACCGTGGTAACGACCCAGCACGACGACCAACTGTACGGCATGACGATTAGTTCGTTCTCATCGCTTTCGCTCAACCCGCCGCTCGTGCTGATCTGCGTCGATACGACGATCATCACGCACGACGCTATTCGGAACGCCGGCCAGTTTGTGGTTAATATTCTGGAACAGCGGCAGGAGCATCTTTCGCGCCGGTTTGCCTCACGCGAGCTCGATAAATTTGTTGGCGTGGCATGGCGAAGCGGGCTGCTGGGCCTGCCCGTGCTGGAAGGCGTACTGACTGCCATCGAATGCCGCCTGCACAGCGTGCTGCCGGGCGGCGATCATTCGATTTTCATCGGCGAGGTGATCAACGTTGAAATTGGCGAAGGCGCGCCGCTGCTGTACTATCGCCGTGGCTACCACGAATTACGCTAGGAGGTAACAATGATGTACCGACGCATCATGGTGCCGCTCGACGGCTCGGAACTGGCGCAAAGCGTTGTCGAGCATGCGCTCGAGCTGGCCCGCGCGCTCGACGCGACGCTGGTGCTGCTGCATGTGCGCACATCGCGGACGGGCAGCAAAGAAGCCGCACAGCGCTATCTCGAATTTGTTCGCGCGCAGATTTCTGCCCGGGGCGTGCCTATCGAGCTTGTGGTTGCAAATGGCGCAATTGCGGCGTCGATCATGCGCGCCGCCGACGAAGAAACCATCGATCTGATTGCCATGGCGACGCACGGGCGCACGGGCGTGCAGCGGGCGGTGCGTGGCAGCGTGGCCGAAGAAGTATTGCGCCAATCAAACAAGCCGGTGCTGCTCATCCGCGTGCTGGAAGCCAAACTGGCCCAACCTGCCCCCCATGCGCGGCAACGCACCAGCGAAGGGGCCGCGTAAAGTGCTGATGCCATGGTATACTGTTGTGCATGTGATGTCAGCCTGTTGTAGCACAGGGGAACATGCATGAATGTTCTGCGGCGGCTGTTTGGTGGCAGAAGCGCCTCAGATGATGGCGCGATCCATGTTTATGTGAAGTGCAACCGGTGCGGCGCGCCGGTACACGTTCGCGTAGACCCGCGCAATGATCTGGTAAGTGAATACGATGAGAGCGACGATCCGAGCGGCTACATGTTGGTCAAGGAGATCATGGATAGCCGCTGCTTTCGGATTATGCGTGCCGAGATCACCTACGATCGCTCGCGCCGCGAGCAAGAGCGCACGATTGAAGGCGGCACTTTTATTACCAAAGAAGAATACGAACAACTTGCCGAGCAGCGCACGGCAACGCCCAATTCTTGAAAATGGTTTTGTAGCAATGTGAAAGCCCGGAAGAGCAATCTTCCGGGCTTTTCGATTCGTTAGTATCGTATATCAAAAGAAAGCTTCGGCGTCCTCACTCGTTTCGTCCCGCGCGCAGTTCCTGGCTGGTGAATGCGCCAGGCAGCAGCGCATCGGGCGTCGTAATGTACACATCGCCGCGCATGTTCGCCAGCACAACCGTGCAATCCGGCGCAAGCTCGCGAATGACCTGCCGGCATGTGCCGCATGGGCTGGCCGGATCGGGCGTATCGGTCACAATCGCCAGCGTGGTGATCGCATGTTCGCCCGCAGCGTAAGCGCTAAACAGCGCGACGCGTTCGGCGCAGACGGTCGCCGGATACGCGGCGTTCTCGATGTTGCAGCCGGGGAACACGCGCCCCGACGCGCTGAGTGCCGCTGCCCCAACCTGAAAACGCGAGTACGGCGCGTAGGCGCGCGCGCGCGCTGCCTGCGCCGCGCGCACCAGGTCCATGTATTCAAGTGTCATCTTCGCCGTTCCCCTCTTGCTGCACCGTGGCAACCTCTGCTGTTTCCTGGTCGGGCGGCGGGTAGGTGACGCGCAGCAGCCGCGCGCCCAGCCCCACGACCGAAATAACCGTAATCCGCACATCGTTCGGCAGATCGACGACATCGCCTTCATGCGGCACGCGGCCAAGGTGCTCGTACACCAGTCCGCCAATGCGGTCCGATTCCTCCGACGAAAGCTCCAAACCAGTGACAGAATTAATGTCGTCGAGCGAAATACGCGCGTCGGTGATCAGCTCGCCCGGACTGACAACTTCCATCGACGGCTCGTCCAGGTCGTACTCATCATGAATTTCGCCGACGATCTCCTCGACCACGTCCTCGATCGTTACGACGCCCGCCGTGCCGCCGTATTCGTCCACCACCATGGCAATGCGCGACTTGCGCTGCTGCAAGTCTTTGAGCAGCATCGAAACTTTCATGGTTTCCGGCACGTAATGCGCCGGGCGCATGAGTTCCGCGACGGTGGCGTGGCGGTGGCCGGTGCGCAGCATGGGCAGCAGGTCTTTGACATTAAGAATGCCGACGACACGATCAATCGTTTCTTCATACACTGGCAGCCGCGAAAACCCGCGCTTGATCGCCAGTTCCAGCGCATCGTCGAGCGACTGCGACAATTCGACCGCGACAATATCCACGCGCGGCACCATGACCTCGCGCACCACGGTGTCGTCGAACGAAAAGATGCCCTCAATCATCTCGCGCTCGCCGGGCTCGATCAGCCCCTCCTCCTCGCCAACGTTGACGAGCAGCAGCAACTCTTCTTCCGTGACAAGCGGCATTGGCAGGTGTTGCCCGCCGAATATGCTCACCAACGGGCGCGTAATAACATTGACCAACGCGAGCAATGGCCGGAGCAGCGTCGTGATAAAGTTCATCGGCCGCGCGAGAAACTGCGCTGCGCGCTGCGGGTTGCGCGCGGCGAGCGCTTTCGGCAGCGCCTCACTGAGAATCAGGATGATCAGCAGCAACGCACAGAGCGCCGCGATCCGCAGGCCATCCGGGAACATGCTCGTCAGGCGGAGCGTGCAGGCGGTCGCCGCAATAGTCGCGCCTGCGTTCAGAAAGATCACCGCAGATTTGAAGCGATATGGGTCTTCCAGTAATCGATGAACGATCCGCGAGCGCGGCTCTTCGTCGGTTTGCATTTGATGGAGGCGGTGGCGGCTGATGGCACTGAGCGCCGCGTCGACCGCAGATGTAAAAGCTAAAATAAGTACGCAGAGAACTGTTCCAACTGCGTACAAACTAGGTCCAGGCTCCAAAGTGATTCAACTCCTTCTTTATTCTCGTTCGCTCAGTTTCGGGTGCTTCAATGCTAGCTAAACAATGCACTGAGCGAGAGATCCTTGTGGATGCGCATGATCGCTTCAGCGAAAAGCGGGGCTACGCTGATAACGCGAATGCGCGAGTCTTTGCTACATTCCGCCAACGGAATGGTATTCGTTACAACCGTTTCTTCCAGCGTCGAGTCGCGCAGGATCGACAGCGCGTTGCCGGCGAAGATGCCATGCGTCGCGCATGCGTACACCGCCCGCGCCCCGCGCTCGCGCAGCGCCTGCGCAGCCTGTGCCAATGTCCCGCCAGTCGAAATCATGTCGTCCACAATGACCGCTGTTTTGCCGTCAATATCGCCAACCATTTCCAGCATTTCGGCCACATCTGGTTGCGGGCGCTGCTTGGCGATTATCGCCAGGCTTGCGCCGATGTGCTCGCGGAAGCTGTTCGCGCGCCCGACGCCGCCCGCATCAGGCGAAACAACCACGGGATTGTTCAGGTTCAGAGCCTTGAAATACTCGGCCAGCAGCGGCCCGGCTTGCAGGTGGTCGGCAGGAATGTCGAAAAATCCCTCGATCGCAGGCGCGTGCAAATCCATGGTCAAAATGCGATTTGCGCCCGCGACCGTGATAAGATTCGCCACGAGCTTGGCCGAAATCGGCTCGCGCCCGGCGGTCTTTTTCTCCTGCTTGGCGTAGCCGTAGTACGGCACCACTGCGGTGATCCGCGCCGCCGAGGCACGGCGGAGCGCATCGATCAGCAAAAGCAGTTCCATCAGATGGTGGTTTACCGGCGTGCAGGTCGGCTGCACGACAAAGACATCCGACCCGCGCACATTCTCTTCGACTTTGATGCGCGTTTCGCCGTTCTTGAATGTGCCGATGATGGCGCGCCCAAGGCTCAGGTTGAGAAACCCGGCAATTTCTTCGGCAAGGGGCCGATTGGCACTGCCACTGAAAATCTGTAGTCGCCCTTCCATATGCTCCTACTCTGTGCGATGAACAAACGGCCCAATATCTTCGCCAGTTTGTACGGTTGCATGTTCTACCACAGCGTAGCGCACGCGGGCACCATCGCCCACCGTTGAGTTTCGAATCGTTGTGTGCGGGCCGATCTCGCACCCGCTGCCGATCCGGGTCGTCCCCTGGAGCAGCGTGCCGGGCAACAGGCTGGTATCCGCGCCAACCACCACGTCCGCATCGACATACGTCGTCGCCGGATCCGTGATGCTCACGCCAGCTTGAAAAAGATCGGCAATAATCCGCTCATGGATAACGGCTTCGGCGGCGGCGAGCTGCGCGCGATCGTTGATGCCCCACGCCTCGCGCGCATCGGCGGCAGGCAGCGCTAACACCGCGCCCGGCCCGCGCTCGGCCACCGCCATGCTCACAAGGTCGGTCAAATAGTATTCGCCCTTGACCGTGTTCAGCGGGATATCATGCACATGCCGCCACAGCCACGGCCCGTCGAAGCACATGACGCCGCTGTTCGCCTCGGTTATGGCCCGCTGTTCTGGCGTGGCGTTGCGCTCTTCAACCAACGCTAGCACATTGCCTGCCACGTCGCGCAGCACGCGCCCGTAGCCAGTCGGTGGATCGGCGCGGAAGCTGAGAAGCGCCAGACTGGCATTCTGCGCCCGCCGCGCCTCCACCAGCGCCCGCGCCGTTTCAGCGCGCAGCAGCGGCGTGTCGCCATACAGCACCAGTACATCGCCCGGCAGCAAGCCGAGCAGCGGGTGCGCCTGCAACACGGCATGGCCAGTGCCAAGCCGTTCGCGTTGCACGACATAATTGTAGCGCGGGCCGAAATGCTGGCGCACCTGTTCCAGCGTGTCGGACGCCAGCACCACGACCGTGCGCGCCGGTTTCAGCGCATCGGCTGCCGCCAATACATGCCCCAGCGACGAACGCCCGCACAACGGATGCAGCACTTTCGGCAACCTGGAGCGCATGCGGGTGCCTTGCCCGGCAGCCAGCACAACAACATTCAATCTGTGTTCAGCCATACATCCACAAGGCAGCAACAACAAAGCAAAAAGAAACACAGTGAAGCATTGCCTCACTGTGCGAAGATATACCCAACCCGCTGGAGCTGGTCTTTCAAGCGCTGTGTGTTGTTACGGTATATCAGGGACATTTCCCACAACTGCGAGCGTGGTTGCCGGGCCAGGATTCGAAC
>DASTWM010000563.1:0-29274 GCA_035765855.1 Roseiflexaceae bacterium | reverse complement strand
TCAGGCCAAGATCGTCGTTAAGCTTTTGCAGCGCGGTGAGCACTTCCTCGGCGGCATGCGGATCGAGCTGGCTGGTCGGCTCTTCGAGGACGAGCGCGCGTGGCTGGGCTGCCAGTACCGCCGCGATAGCGACGCGCTGCTGCTCGCCGCCCGACAGCGACGACACACGGCGGCGGCGCAGATGCGCGATGCCAAGCTGGTCGAGCACCTCCTCGACGCGGCGGCGCATCAGGCGCGGCGCGAGGCCAAGATTTTCCATGGCAAACACAATTTCATCCTCAACCATGTCGACCACGAACTGCGCTTCCGGGTCTTGAAAGACGAAACCCACCAGATCCGCAAGGTCGCGCGGCTGGTGCATGCGCGTCGAACGGCCCCACACCCGCACGTCGCCGCCGAAGCGCCCGCCATGGAAATGCGGCACAAGGCCGTTCAGCAGCCGCAGCAGCGTCGATTTGCCGGAGCCGCTTGGGCCGCACACCACGACGAATTCACCTTCATCAATCGTGAGTGATACATCCTGAAGCACTGGCGTGGCGGCGTTGGGATACCAGTAGGAGACAGTGTCTATTTCGATCATGGAATTTAAACTAGCCAAACCTGTCTGGTGTGCAGATCGCCTGCTGAAGTAGTTACAGGATTACACCAGACAGGTTTACATTACCCGATCAAATTTTCAGGATCAGCCGGAGGCGGCACGGGAATCTCGTTCAGCCCAGCGTCTCTGGCCGCCTCAAGCCTGCGGCGCAAGTCCCACAGCCGGGCCAATTCATGCTCGATCTCTTTCAGGCGCGGGTGCTCTGCTCCCGTGACCTTGTCGTCAGCATAAATGTCTTCGCGCTCATGATCGAGCCTGCCAATCTGGGCGATCACTTCTTCAAGATTCATCGATGGAAGACTCATGAATAACTCCTTCTTGCATGTTGCGTGTTCAGTATACCGCAGGTTGATTCATTTACGGGCGCTGTTTTTCAAGATGCTCGCGCGCTCTGGCCCATGCGCTGCGGAGTTGTGATTCGGCATCGTCGTCGAGCGCCTGCCCGCTGTAGCGCGCCCGCGCCAGCAGCGCCACAAGCGTATCAATTGCCCGCGCCGCCTGTGGCAAGCGCAATGCCAGCAGCGCGCCGTACTCATGAAGTGTCGCGCCGGTGGGCCACTGCACGCCCGCCCGCTGGCCAAGCCGCTCAAGCTGTCGCTGTACGTCCGTCACGAACGGCAGCGGCTTGCGAAACGGACGCCACCACAGCCACACGCTCGCCCCAATCACCACAACCAGAATCAGCGGCCACACCCACCAGCGATTGGGCGCGGGAGCGTTGGTGTCAGGCACCGGCACAGGCGTCACCGAAGGCGGCTCGCTGGAATTGCGGGCCGGCGCTGGCCGAATCGGCGTCGGCTCGAACGGCAGCCAGCGCCCGTCGAGATACAGTTCTGGCCATGCATGCGCGTCGTTCTCATGCACGATATACGTTTGCGTCGCCGCGTCGTAGCTGCCGGTGAAATAGCCAGTCGCCACCCGCGCCGGAATGCCAAGGCTGCGCGCCAGCACCGCCATGGCCGAGGCATAATAGGTGCAGTAGCCAGTTCCGCTATCGAACAGGAAAAAGTCCACCGCGTCGCCATCGGCTGGCAGCGGTGTCACCTGGTAGCTGTACGGCAGCGTGCGCAGATAATGTTCCAGCGCCAGCGCCTTCTGGTACGATGTTCCGGCATCGGCGGTGAGTTGCTGCGCCAGCACTTTGACGCGCGATGTGACGCTGGGCGGCACGACGAGGTAGGCGCTCATGTCGGGCGGCTCGGTGCCAAGCGGCGGCGGCTCGGCAAACTCCTGCGGGCGCGACAACACGCGGTAGCTTTGGAGCGGCTTCGCGATCGTCATGGCCGCAAGCGTGCCGTCTGGCAGCCGTTCGGCGTTGATGTCCATGTTCGTGGCGAAGGCGTCTGGCAGGGCAGGCAGAATCGTGTGGCTTTGGCGCACATCATCAATTGTCTGCACGATCAGGCCGGGCAGTGTGTCCGAAAGAATGTTGGTTGCCTGCTGGCTTGAAACGCGGGCGTCGGTGGTCCAATCGCGGCCTGAGTACATGTCGAACAGCCGCGCGCGCCAGTAATGCGGCACCGGCGTATTGGGCAGCGGCGCGCCGACATGGATGCGTAGCGCCTCGCGCTCGGGCGGCCCCTGCTCAAGTGATTGTCCGAGCGAAAGCGCAGGCAGTTGCGAAAGGCCAACCTGCGCGACCTGCGCCGCGCCGTCGCCCGGCGTGTGCGCCTGTTTCTCCAGCTCTGCCAGCCCCGAAGGCGTCTCGACATTCTTCCACAGCACGTTCGCGAGCGGGTTGCTGAACCATGCTGGCAGCACGGCGGCGAACACCAGCACGGCAATCGCCAGCGCCCCGCCACCAAATAACACATCCCTGCGTAATTCGTCAGAATAATCGGCTCCGGCGCGATCCCATGCGCGTTCGCGTTGCAGCGTTTCGCCATGGACAACCAACAACAGCAACAGCACCAACGCAGTCAGCAGCGACAGCACGGAGCCGCTGCCGAACACCGTAATGAGCGTGATCGTGATCAGAAACGGAATCTGCCATGCCAGCAGCGCCCGCCCGCGCAGCAGCGCCCGGCCCAGCAGCAGCGTGCCGATCCATGTCAGCGCCACACCGCCTACAGAAACCATGGTGCGCGCGCCTTCCTGCCCGTTTGTTGGAGCGGCCAGCAAACGTTCCCAGAAGCGCGGCAGCGTTTCTGTGACCGAGATCGCCGCCCGGCTGAGTGGCGCGGGCGCGGGCCGTCTGCTCAACCTTTCAATGAACCACCGGGCGTATGCAACGCCATCTTGCAGCAGCACCCACAACGACGGCAGCACGCCCTCGGCGGCAAGTACCAGCAGCACCGCGCCTGCCAGTCCGACCAGCACCCAAACGGACACATCAAGGATGCGCCGCTGCGGACTGCGTGTATCGGTGACGGGCGGCGCGCTGCGCAACCCCAGCCCGAAACCGAGCATGGCGGCCCAGACAAAAGTACCCGCCGGCAGGTGAAGTGGCCCGTCCCCGATGGCGAGTGGAACACACAGCGCCGTCGCCAGACCGACCAGCGCCCACATCCAGCCGATTCGCGGGCGAAATGGCCGGGCAAGGCGCGCAATCAGTGTATACATAGCGCTAAGTATAGCGCAGGCTCACATGTTTGGGTAGCGAGCAGTCCAGGTGGAGGAAGGCACGACAACGGCCCGCAAATGCCGGTTGCTTGCGGGCCGTGTATTCACCATGCTGCGCGATAATGCTTACATCCGACCGAGAATATCGGCTTTCTTCTGGTCGTACTCAGCCTGCGAGATGAGTTCGGCGTCGAGCATCTGCTTGAGCTGCTTGAGCACCGCGACCGGATCCGCGCCGCCAGTGGAGGCAGCCTGCGGCGCAGGCGCGGGCGCTTGTGCCTGGGTATTGACCTGCCCAAGCGTCTGGCCCATGATCGCGCCCAGATTCATCCCCGCGCCCAGCCCGACGCCCGCGCCAGCCAGGTTATCGCCGCCTGCCCGCGCCGCATCTTGCAATGCCTCGGCGGCTTTGAAGCGCGTGTAGCCGTCAAGGCCGCCCATTGCCGCGACGCCACCAACGTTATCAACCTGCTGCTCCAGCGCTTCTGGCACGCTGATCGTGTTGATGTAGAAGCGCAGCAACTCCACGCCCATGGCGTCGAAGTCGGGCTTCAAAATATCGTGCGCCATGGCCGAGATTTCATCGTACTCGGTGGCGAGGTCCAGCACCGACAGCCCGCGCTCGCGCATGCGTTCGCCAATCGCGTCGGCCACGCGCGATACAATCGAACTGCGCAGCTGATCCTCGATGTCCTGCACAGTATAGCGCCCGCGCGTCCCGACCACGCTGGTCAGCAGGCGGCGCGGCTCCGCCACCTGAATGACGTAGGTGCCGAACGCGCGCAGCCGCACCATGCCGAAATGTGAGTCACGCATCGGGATGGGCTGCGGCGTGCCCCACTTCATGTCGGTCTGCTGCTGGAGGTTGACGTAATACACGTCGGCGCGGAACGGGCTCTTGTTGCCGAACGGCAGTTTGATAAACTCGACCAGCAGCGGGATGTTGGCGGTTGTCAGCGTGTGCCGCCCTGGCATGAGCATGTCCAGAAAACGACCGTCGCGGGCGAAAAAGGCGATTTGCCCTTCCCGCACGACACACTGCGAACCAAGGCGCAGTTCGCCTGAGCCTTCGGCGGGCACGCGCGCAGCCAGTACATTGCTAGTTGGGTCAAGAAATTCAACAAGATCGAGCAGGGCCATACATTTCTCCTGTGTGTAGCGTCGATGTCGGCGTCAGTGTTTCATCATGATGTACGCAGCAATGGCGCGTTGGTTGCACCCGCAAGCTGTCTTTATTGTACAAATGAACCAGGCGAAGAACAATAGTGCATTGGTCTTACACAGGCAGGGGACATGGGCGGCGCTACGTGGCCGTGAACGCCATGCGAACGCGGCGCGCGAGCGCTTCGATATCGACCGGCGCGCTGGTATCAACTGCGAGCACGCTGCCGATGCCAACCGGGCGGTCGTATTCCGCCAGCATGTCGGGCGTGAGTTCTTTCAGGACGTGCGCGGGGTGGTGGCGCGTTGTGGCGGCCCGCTGCGCGAAACGGCGCGCCACTTCTTCCGGCGGACACCAGCAGTGAACTTCGACGATCTGGCCGGAGAGCGCGGCAATCTTTGCCCGCTCATACGCGCTTTTAGGCCGAAAATTCGCCTCCAGCACGACATGCGGGCAGTGCGCCGCCAGCGCCCACAGGGTCTCCATGGCCGCGCCGCCGATCTTCCGCGAGAACGCCAGGTCGCCGGCGGTGCCACCGAGCGCGTCGAACAGCGCTTCCTTGATCGTATCTTTGGACAGCAGCGCAAAGCCGAGCATGGCCGCGAGCGGCTGGGCAATCGTCGTTTTGCCGACGCCCGGCGCGCCCGACACGAGAATGATTTGGCGGGTGGTTGGTGTCATAAGTGGTACAACATTAGTCCGATCTGCGATTCATTGACGCACAACTTTCTGAGGATTATACTGTGGATAAGTATCAACATCAATACCGGGTATCTGATGAAGACCATCCAAATGACAATTGATGATGATCTGCTGGCCGAAGTCGATCGCGCGACCGAAGCCTTGCAGACGAACCGTTCTGCGTTCATTCGGTCAGCATTGCAACTGGCCCTGCGGCAGTACGCAATTCGTCAACTCGAAGAACAACATGCGCTGGGCTACCAGCGGAAACCCTTGCAGCCAGGCGAATTTGATCAGTGGGAAGCTGAACAGCAGTGGGGCGACGAATGAGGCATGGCGATCTCTATTGGTACGATTTTCAACCGCCAGACAAGCGCCGCATGGTGGACATTCTCACGCGCACATCCGCCATCGGCTTCCTGACAAATATCACCGTTGCGCCGATTACCAGCACAATTCGTGGTATTCCCAGCGAAGTTGTTCTTACTCCCGATGAAGGCTTCGACCATGACTGTGCCGTCAATGCAGATAATATCCAGACAGTTGCAAAATCCAGGCTGAGAGCCTATCAAACCCATCTCGCGCCAGCGAAGATCCGCGCGCTCCACGCCGCTATTACCTTTGCACTGGGCTTTGACATTGGCGAGTAAATGGCAGTACAAGCCAATAACCGTTTACCACCTGTACTATCATAACGAGCGAAAGAAGACTCTATGACCCCGACAACCGTACCAGGGCAGATTGTCATCCTGAACGGCATGCCGCGCTCGGGCAAGTCGAGCATCATCGCCGTGATTCAGGACACGTTCGATGGCGTGTGGATGAACCTTGGCGTCGATCGGTTCATGCAGATGACGCCCGCGCGCTTCCAACCGGGAATCGGTTTGCGGCCTGGCGGCGAACGCCCGGATCTTGAGCCGCTCGTTTCCGTGCTGTACCGCGCCATGTACGAGTCGATTGCCGCGCACAGCCGCCTGGGGCTGAACGTCGTGGTCGATGTCGGCCACCATGATGGCTACGCCGTGCCGCGCGGCATCCTCCCTGATTGCGCCCGGCGTTTGCAAGGATTGCCGGTGCTATTCGTGGGCGTGCGCTGCCCGCTCGACATGATCATGGAACGACGACGCAACACTGGCTGGACCACGGAAAGCGCCACAGCGCCGGTGCCGCGCCCGGTACGCTTGTGGCAGGAGGCCGTTCACAACCCCGGCATCTACGATCTGGAAGTTGATACCTCGCTGCTCAGTCCAGAGCAGTGCGCCGCGCTGATACGCCAGCGCCTCGATCATGGCCCCGCGTCGACAGCGTTCGAACAACTCGCGGCAATGGCGACGAGGCAGGAATAATACAATCAATAACCTGCTTGCTTATCGACAATATTGAGCAGCGGCTGGCCGGACGCGAACCGTTGCAGATTTTCGGCAAACAGGCTGAGCGTGCGCGGTCTGACCTCCGGCGAATACCACGAGACATGCGGCGTGAGAAACACGTTCGGCAAGCCCCAGAATGGGTGATCGGGCGGTAGCGGCTCCTCTGTGAATACATCGAGGCCCGCGCCAGCAATGCGCTCGCCGCGCAGCGCATCGACCAGCGCCGCTTCGTCCACGATCTCGCCGCGCGCAACGTTGATCAAGTACGCATCCGGGCGCATGGCCGCCAACTCGGCTGCGCCGAACATGCCGCGCGTTGCTGGCGTGAGCGGCGCGGCCACCACCACGAAATCGGCCTCGCCAAGGTGCGCGCGCCATTCGCCATCGCCCATGACGTAATCGACATTGGCGACCGGCTGCGGGCGTCGGCGGCTGCCGATCACGCGCATGTCGAACGCCTTGGCGCGCCGGGCGATTGCCTGCCCGATCTTGCCCATGCCAATAATCAGCACTGTTTTGCGAGTTAATTCCACCGGCTGAACGCTGCGCCAGCCCCATTCGCGCGCCGCCTGAAACTGAAGCAGTTCCCGCGCCTGTTTGGCATGGCACAGCATGAACAGCATCACGAATTCCGCAATCGGCTCGGCGTTGATGCCGGCCGAGTTCGTGATGAGTATGTCGCGCTCCATCACCGCCGGAACGAGCGACGAGTCGATGCCGACGCGCGGGATGTGCAGCCAACGCAGCGCTGGCATGCGTTCGACCATGCTATTGAGCACCTCGGGCGGCGTGAACCAGCGCAGCAGCACGGTTGCGTCGCCAATGTCGCCGCTGGCATGCCCATGTTCGTCAAACCAGACGATAGCTGCCTGTGGCGCTGCCGCGCTGACGCGCGGGGCAAGTTCGTCGGCCAGCACCTGCGGCAATACAAGTTTCATGCGTTTCTTTCCTCCATCACGTTCATGCTGCAATGTCGCTGCATGGTAACACTTTCGGGTCTTGGGACAAAATAGATTCCCCTGGACTATTTGACGTAGAAAAGCCGATCTTCTATCATGCCCTGGTTCGTACACGAATTGGGAGGTTTAATGCGAATCGCGATAACTGGCGCGAATGGGCAATTAGGGCAGGCGCTGCAACACGCGCTCGGCGGCAAGCATGAACTTGTTCCGCTCACCCATGCTGACATGGATCTCGGTGAGCCGCAGTGTACCGATCGGCTGGTCGAGACAGGCGCTGATTTGGTCATTCACCCGGCGGCGTACACGAATGTCGATGGCGCTGCCCGCGATCCGCTGCTGGCCTACCGTATCAATGCGCTTGGCACGAAATATGTCGCGCTGGCATGCCAGCGACTGTGCGCGCCGCTGGTGTATGTCAGCACCAACGAAGTGTTTGACGGCAATGCGACCCAGCCCTATGCTGAATATGACCATGCCGCGCCGATCAACCCCTACGGCTGGTCGAAGTGGGCCGGCGAGCAGGCAGTGCGCGAATTGTTGCAGCATTTTTATATCGCGCGGGTGGCGTGGCTGTTCGGCGGCGAGCGCAATTTCGTGCGCACCGTGCTGCGGCTGGCCGCCGAGCGCGACGAGTTGAAGATTGTGGCCGACGAGATCGGCAGTCCGACCTGCGCGCCCGACGCGGCGGCGGCCATCGCGCGCCTGATCGAGGTGCCATGCTACGGCACGTATCATATTGTCAATGAAGGCGTGTGTTCACGCTTCGAACTGGCGCAGGAGGCGCTGCGGCAGGCTGGCCGCGACCATGTGCGGCTGACGCCGATGAACCTGGCCGATTACAAGCGCGACAGCAAGGTGCCGGTGTATACGCCACTGCACAACATCGCCGCGGCAGCGCTCGGCATCAAACTGCGCCCATGGCAGGAGGCGGTGGCCGAATTTGTCGCGGAAACAAGATGACAAGATAACACGGTGACAAGATGGTAAGGTGATTAACACCTGCTTCTTCATTTTGTTCTTATTTCTTTGTTCTTTGTTCTTCAGCATGATCGACATTATTATTCCAACCTTTAATGGCCGCGCCTACCTGCCAACCTGCCTCGATGCGCTGCGCCAGCAGACGCGCCGCGATTTTCGCGTGCTGGTGGTTGACGACGGCTCGACCGACGACACGCTGGCGCTGCTGGCGCAAGACTACCCGGACGTGCATGTCCTCGCGCTGCCATGCAACCAGGGCTTCATCGCTGCTGCCAACGCGGGCATCGCGGCCACGCATGGCGAGTTCGTCGTGCTGCTGAACAACGACACGGAAGCCACGCCGCGCTGGCTTGAATACCTCGTCGGCGCATTGGAGCGCTGGCCGCAGTACGATTTCGCGGCCAGCAAGCTCATGCTGTTCGACCGGCGCGATCACATTCACTCGGCGGGCGATTTCTACCGTGCCAGCGGCGTGCCGGGCAGCCGGGGCGTGTGGCGGCGCGACCGGGGCCAGTTCGACGCGGTGGCGGAAGTGTGGGGGCCGTGTGCTGGCGCCGCCGCCTACCGCCGCACAGCGCTGGACGCGCTGGCCGATCATGGGCGGATATTTGACGAAGATCTGGTCATGTACTGTGAGGATGTGGATCTCAATCTGCGCGCGCGGCGGCACGGCCTTCGCACGGTGTTTGTTCCGCAGGCGGTGGTCTATCATCGCCTGAGCGCGACTGGCGGCGGCGCGCTGGCGAGTTATTACTGCGGGCGCAATTTCATGCTGGTGTGGGCCAAAAACATGCCCGGCAGCGTGCAGCGGCGCGCGTGGCCTGCGCTGGTGCGCTCCGAAATGGGCTTCGCGCTCCACTCGCTGTGGCATGCGCGCGAACCGGCGGCGCGGGCGCGGCTGCGCGGTCAGTGGGCCGGGCTGCGGGCGTTGCCGCGCTTTCTTCAGAAGAACAAAGAGTCGAGAACAAAGAACAAAGAATGGAACAGAGAATTGTTCTTTTTACTTTGTTCTTTGTTCTGGTGAAGGAACAAAGGTGTCATCCAAGTATCCATATCTCTCAATCATCATTCCCGCTTACAATGAGGAGCGCCGCCTGCCGCGCACGCTTGCTGCGATCCTCGCCTATCTTCAGCAGCAGCCCTACCCCGCTGAGGTGCTGGTGGCCGATGACGGCTCGACCGACACGACCGCCGCGCTGGTCGAGCAGTATGCGGCTGAGCATGAGAACGTGCGGCTGTTGCCGCTGAATCATCGCGGGAAAGGTTTTGCGGTGCGGGCGGGCGCGCTTGCGGCCACGGGCGACTACGTGCTGCTCTGCGACGCGGATCTTGCGACGCCGATCAAAGAATGGGAAAAGCTGCACACCTCATTGACAAGCGGCTACGATGTGGCGATCGGTTCGCGCGAGGGCCTGGGCGCGCAACGGTTGGGCGAGCCGTGGTTCCGGCATCTGATGGGGCGGGTGTTCAATCGCGTGGTGCAAATTGTGGCAATCGGCGGCATTCAGGACACGCAGTGCGGCTTCAAGGCGTTCTCGCGCCGCGCCGCCCATGACCTGTTTCGGCGCGTGCAGTTGTACGGCGACGATGCGCAAATCGTGCGTGGCGCGGCGGTGACAGCGTTTGATGTCGAAGTGCTGTTTCTTGCGCGGCGGCGCGGCTACCGCATCCATGAAGTGCCAGTGATCTGGAACTACGGCGAGGAAACCAAAGTTAATCCGCTGCGCGACTCGTTGCGCAACTTTCGCGATGTGCTGCGAGTGCGCTGGAACGCGCTGCGCGGGCGCTACCCTGATCTCGACGCGCCGCTGCCGGTTGACGCAGCCCATGAACCCGCGCGCGAGGCGCACTAGCGTCAGGCGGGTGCTGGCATGGACAGCGTCTGAATAATCGCGCGCATGACCCGCCGGTCGCTCGTCATCCAGCGATGCACCAGCACCGGAATGGTGCCATTGATTGCATGCGGTAGCGCTGAACTTCGCGCCGGAACAATCATGAGATCGAACGGCGTCCAGTAGCTCCAGACCTCGGTTTTGCCCCATGTTGCAGCGGTGTTGAGATCATCGAGCAACGCGCTGGCGGGCCGCATCTGCCGAATGCCGTCGCCATTGCGTAAATATGCCGTGAGCGTGCCATGGTTCGGCGCGGACAGCGTGATGAAGCGCCTGACGAACGTGTGGCCGTCCAAACGCTGAATCATGTAGCGCGCCACCACGCCACCCATGCTAAACCCCAGCATGTCAATAGCAGCACTCCCCGAATCCGTGCGAAGCGCGTGCGCCGCCTGCGCGACCTGCGCCGCCATGTCTTCGATTGACAATGAGCCATCGTTCGGCACAAGCGTGAGCGATTGCACGGCGGTCCAGCCCGCCTGCTGAAGCGCATGCTGGATGTGGCGCATGCGCGCGCCCGTGTCGCCCAGGCCATGGACCAGCAGCACCGGCAGTTTAGATTCCTGTTCAATGAGATGTGTCATGGTGCTTCTTGTGCTTACGGCCAGCGGTACGGCGTGCCGGGCGGCAAGCGCAGAAAGTCCGTTCCAAGCGAGGCTAACCGTGTTTCGCCGGTTTGCTGTGAATGTTCCAGGCGGGCGTAGCGGGTGTATTGCACCAGCCACTCGCCGCGCGTGAATGCGTGCGTGATTGGCAGGCCGAGCGCCGCTTCACCGCCATGCGCTGCATAGAAATCCGTGAACTCCTCGCCGAGCGCGGGCGTGCCGCTGGCGGGCAGCGCCGCCGTGCCTTCAGTATCGCCCAGCAGCACCAATTCGCCAAGTGGCAGCCGTTCCACATGCCCATCGCGCAGCGTGAGGCAGCCGCGCGTGAAACATTGCTCGGTGAAGCGTTCAAACGGCACGGCAGGCATCAATGGCTCGCCAACTGCGTCAGCGCCCACCTGCTGCCATGCCAGCATGAACGGCGCGGGTACGAAATAATCGCCCAGCATGCGCCCGCCCTGCCCGGCAACCGTCATCGTCGTGAGTTGGCGCGGAGGCGCAAGGTCATGGCTGCCTGCGCGCAGCGTCATGGCGACTGTGTAGTTGCCCGGCAACAACTCTGGCGGCAGCGCGAGCGGCTGCATGTGCTCAACGGGCATGCCTGCGGGCCATGCATCGGGCGGCAGCGCGCCGTACAGCAGCGGTCGCGAAGTTTCCTGCACAACCCTGCCGTCGCTATCGATGAGTTGCACAGCTACATCCAGCGGGGCGGACTCATGATTCGTCGGTCGTCCTTCGTCGTTCGTCATCTCAAGTGTCAGCAGCACGGTTTCGCCGGGCTCGTACATGCTGCCATTTATCGCTGGCGCACGATGATAGCCGGTGAGTTTCAGGCCGTCGGGGAAGGTGCGATCGGCGGCAGTGCGCGGGCCGGGATCGATCGGGCGGTAGATGTCATACGTGCCGCGCGAGCCGCTCTGCGCGTAGCGGTGCGTAATCATGTCGATCATCTCCGGCGTCAGCCAGTTGCCAAGATAGTCGAGCACGACCAGCGGCACGCGCCCATTCGCCATGTCGCGCACGAGGCTGTGCTGGTCCCAAATGTCCAGATCGTGCAACTGGCGATGCTCAAACGCCTGAATGCGCGCCACCTGCCCGGCCTGCGCCGCGACGCCCGGCACATCGGTAAAGATCGGCGCGCCTGCGGCCTGCACGTCGTTGACCAGCGCCGCATTGACGCGGCCCAGCGTGCGGAGAATGGCGTGTTCGCGCTGTAAATCCTGCCAGACGCCATGCCGCCCCACGATCAGGCGCGGCGGATTTTCGCCTTCAATGACGCCCGCCAGTTTCAAATAGTTTTGGCTCCATGTTGGGTAATAGCGCAGCAGCGCGCCCAGAACTAAAACGAAGGAAAGAACTGAGAACCAGAAACCAGGAATCCGTCGCAGTGCGTCAGCGGTTTTCGGTTCCTGATTCTTGGTTCTTTCTTTCGCCCATCGTCCATTGTCCATTGTCCATGCCACGAACCAGATCAGCCCGGCATACAATTCCAGAAAATAGTTCAGGTACGCGCCGACCTTGCCGACGCCAATCGCGGTTACGATGCCGAGCAGCGTATACATGATCGGCAGCGTTACGGGCAGCAGCACTGCGCGCCTTTCCTGCCATGGACGCACAGCTACGCCGCGGGCGAGCCACGCCACAACGCCCAGCGCAGCGGCGACGAACAGCGTGCCGTGAATCACCAGTTGATCATGCCAGAAGTTGTACGCCAGCATTGCCTGCCATTCGTTGGCGTTGGCCGTGACGACATGAAAAAAGAACCAGCCGCCGCTCGCCCATTGCAGCAGCCCGACGAGCAGGCCGCCGCCCAGCGCCAGCGCGCCCGCAACCAGCACCGCGCGCTGCCAGTCGCGCAGGAGCAGCCACACGACCACAGCGCCCGGCGCGGCGATAAGCGACGGCTTGGTCAGGAGGCTCGCGAGCAGCAGCGGCACGGCCCACAGCACTGCTGCCCGCCCCGCGTTGCGCCGCGCGACCACCGCGCCCCACAGGCCCAGACAAACGCCCAGCATGTCCACGCGCATGACGACAGCCCACTCGCGGACAATTGGAAGCGCGAGGAATGACAGGATGACAAGATGACAGGGTGACACGATGACAGGCTGACGGCGCTCCTGGCTTCCGACTGCCGACTGCCGACTGCTGAGTAGCCATAGCGCCGCAACCGCGCCGAACGCCGCCATGAGCGAGACGATTCGCCCGGCCAGCAGCGCGTCGCCCGTGGCAAACGACACGAGCCATGCCGCCAGCGGGTAGACCGGCGGATAATTGACCACGTTGTACGGTGGCGCGCCGGGATCGGCGTACAGCCGCCAGAACGGCAGACCGTTGCGCAGCAGGTTGACCTGTTGTACCAGCGGCCCTTCGCCGTAGTCGAGCGGGTAGGGGTAGGTGAGCATGTGCGCGGCGTGAACGATGAAGAAGACCGCGTTGGCGATGAGCAGGAGTGCCAGCACGCCCATGAGCGGCCAGGCGGCCCAACGCAGCGCATGTTCGGCCCAACGGTTCGCGCGCGCAACAGGAATAATACTATTTTTCACCATGAGTTTATGATAATGCGCTTGAGCACGTTCTTTTGATCAAAACAAAGACCGACAGGTGTAACCCATCGGCCTCCGATTATACTCGTTCTTTGCCGTGCTGCGGCGTCAGCGCGTTTGCGCAAGCGGTTGGATGAACTCGACGCGATTGTCGAACGGGTCGCGGAACTCGAAGCGGTCGTAACCGGGAATCGGCACCGAATCGAGGATGCGGATGCCGTGCGCCGCCAGCCGTTCGCGCCATGCGGCCACGTCGTTTACCTGATACGCGACGTGCGCCCTGGTCGCGGCGCGGTCGATGCCATCTTCGGTGCCGATGTGGACCTGAATCGCGCCGAGTTGCACCCACAAGCCGCCGCGGCCTTTCAGCGCGTCCGGCTTCTCGACTTCCGGCAGGCCGAGCAGATCGCAGTAAAAAGCCCGCGCCGCTGCTTCGGCACCTTTGGGGATCGTGATTTGCACATGGTGAACGGCAGTGATCATCGCTGTACCTTTAGGCACTATCAGGCATCTGGCCCGGTCGCCGCCGGGCGATCCGGATCGCTGCTCCAGTCGCTCCACGAGCCTTCGTACAGCCGCGCGTCATCGCGGCCTGCCAGGTGCAGCGCAAAGATGTCGTGGGTGGCGGTGATGCCGGAGCCGCAATAGCACACCACCTGCGCGGCGGTATCCGCGCCGAGCGAATTGTACTGCGCGCGCAGTTCGTCGGGACTTTTCCATGTGCTGTCCGGGCGCATGTTGTTGGCGTACGGCATGTTGCGCGCGCCAGGAATATGCCCGGCACGCGGATCGATCGGTTCGGTGCGGCCCTCGTAGCGCTCGGCGGCGCGGGCGTCGATCAGCAGCGCGCCATTCGCGCCGCGTAGCTGATCCACCGCATCGGCGTTCATCACCATGTCGGGCTGCGGATTGGGCGTGAACTCGGCCCGCAGCACCTGTTCCTCGCCCGACGCGGTTGGGTAGCCCGCCGCCTGCCATGCCTGCCAGCCGCCATCCAGCAGCGACACGCGCGCATGACCAAAATAGCGCAGCAGCCACCACAGCCGCGTGGCATACGCGCCGCCGCTCGCGTCGTAGGCGATCACATGCGTGTTGGGGCCAATGCCAGCATGCCCGGCTGCCTGCGCGAACGCTTCCGGCGACGGCAGCGGGTGGCGGCCCGGCCCGTTTTCGGGCGGCGCAGCAAGATCGGCGTCAATATCCATAAATGCCGCGCCGGGAATGTGGGCTTCGTTGTATTCGGCGCGCCCGCGCCCGCGCTCGGTCAGGTACCAGCGCACATCCACCGGGCGAACGTCTGCGTCGCCAAGATGATTGTAGAGCCATTCGGCAGAAACGAGGGCGTCAGTCATGGGGTGCTCCTTGATACAGAATTACGCGCGATCTCCGAGAATCTTCCTGAACTCTGTCAGTTCTCAATCATAGGGGATTATAGTGCGTTCGTCGCATCTTGCAACCATGGGCGTGCGGAACACATGCGCGAGGTGCCGGGGCGGGGAGTAAAAACAAGCAGATAACAACAACGGGCTGGCACACTGTGCCAGCCCGTTGTGTCAGAAACGTACTTCAGAACCTTACACGCCCGATGTTTCACCCGGGCTCACCTGGCCCTTGCGGCCTGGTGATGCGTCATCCGCATCGTCTGAAACCACGGTATCGCCGGATGTCACCGTGTCGTCAGATACCACCGCGTCATCCTCGCCGCGCGCCTCGTCCTTCGCAGCTTCACCAGCGGCATCGCCCGCCGCACCGACGCCACCACCGACCACTGCGCCCGCTACGCCGCCGACCACTGCGCCGACCGGGCCGCCGACCGCGCCAATTGCTGCGCCAGTCGCCGCGCCAGAAACGCCACCGATAGCTGTACCGGCCTTGCTGCTCTCAGCATAGTTACTGTCGGCGCTTTCTACCTCGCGGCCAATATCGTCGGTGCGCTCGTAATTCACGCGCGTTCGCGTGTCCGAGTCGTAGATTTGAACGCGCGGACGGCTCAGAGTATCATTTTCGCCACCGACGTAGCCGGTTGGACCAGCACCGGTCGTATCATAGCCGGTGGTGCCAGTGCTCATGCCCATTGTTCCTGTACTCAACGGGCGGCCTGCTGCGCCGCTGGTTGTACCCGCTATGCCAGAAGTGCCAACGTCCGTTACGTCTGCATCATGCCTGGCTGCGGCCCGGTCATAGCCGGTCGTACCAACAATGTCGCCCACGCCTGTCACGTCTGCGCGGCGAGTCGTGTCGTAGTCAGGTGTGGCCGTGCGAGTCGTGTCGTAGTCAGGTGTGCCTGTGCGGCGGGTTGTGTCATCCTCGCCGTAGGTGGCGTCCTTCGTGGCTTCGCCAGCGGCATCGCCCGCAGCGCCAACGCCCGCGCCCGTTGCTGCGCCCGCCACGCCGCCAACCACTGTACCGACTGGACCACCAACCGACCCGATTGCCGCGCCCGCCGCCGCGCCCGCAACCGTGCCAGTCGCCGTGCCAGCCTTGCTGCTCTCGGACCATTCAGAGCGGCTTGAATCGCCCGGATACGAACCCGCGCCCGCCGCCGCGTTATACGGCTCGGCGTTCGGATCGAACCGCTCCCATCCTTCGTTCCGGTAAGCCGCGCCGCGCTCATCCACGTCAACGGCATTGTGGCGGTGCAATATCTTATAAGCGTTATTGGCATGATCCTCGTCGGTAGTGACCGTCACCAGCGTACCGCCGCGCCGCACACCTTCCGTGTACATGTGCGCGTCTTCTTCTGGCACGCCCGCGCCAACCAGCGCGCCCAGCAAACCGCCCGCCGCCGCGCCGATACCCGCGCCCGCCGCCGTCGCGCCGATTGCCGCGATCAGCGGGCCAGCCGCGATGATTGGACCAATACCGGGAATCGCCAGCGCGCCGATGCCGACCAGCAAACCGAGCACGCCACCAACCACCGTGCCTCCGACTGCGCCAGCGCCAGCGCCTTCTGCCGCCGCCGATTCCTCATCATAGGTCGTGCTACCTGTCGCCGAGGTGCCGTATGTGCGGGCGTACTCGCCGCGCGCGTCGTTCCCGACAATACTTACATGCTCGCGTGGAATACCATTGTTCACCAAGTCCTGAACAGCGTCCTGGGCTTCCGCGAACGAATCAAACATTGCTCCAACTGTACGTGCCATAATGACTTCCTCCTTTTAATCAAGTTCCCCGTCTTAGCAACTCCAGTGTGCCACCTGGCAAGAAACAATAAAAGAAGTAATGCACATGTCGTGCCATCTTTGTGCCGTGAGTGAAAAAGCGCATCAGAAGCACATACGCGGCAACGTGCAGAAATGCCAAAGCCACCTTTGCATCGCGCAAAAGTGGCTGAAGGTGAGATGACGAGATTGTTACTTACGCTGCTTCGTATGATTGCACAACATACGTTTCTGCCTGCGCAAGTGCTTCATCGCCTGGTGAAGGCAGCGCCGCTGGCTCGGCCATGTCGGCCCGGCTGCCACGCGTCTGCGCAAACACATCGCGCAGCATATTTTCCTGATCGGGAACCAGTTCAATTTTGCGACGGCTCATCACCTTGCGTGCCACCTGAATCATGCGCTCGATCCGGTACTCGCGGAACACCTCGCCGCCCCAGGTAAATGGCGGAACCGTCTTTGGCGCGAAGTGAATGCCGAAAATGTTTGATCCAGTGCCGATCACCGCGCCGCCATTCAGATGCACGCCAATGCCGAGCTTGACATGATCGGCCAGAAAACAGCCCAACTTCATCTGGCCGCTGTCGATCTGCCCATGTTCGGTCAGCATTACGCGAATGGTGCCATAGGTGTTCTTGAGATCGCTGTTGGTGGTCATCGCGCCGATGTTGACCCATTCGCCCAGGTAGGAGTGGCCGAGGAAGCCGTCATGGTGCTTGTTGCTGTAGCCCTGAATAATGCTCGCTTCGACTTCGCCGCCAACCCGGCAGACCGGCCCAATCGTTGTTTCCGCGCGGATGCGGGCGCTCGCAATCAATGAACCGGCTCCGATGGCGGTTGGCCCCTGAATAAAGGAAAACGGCTCGATATGCGCCGCGTCAATCACAATTGGCCCGTCGCGCGCGTCAAGCACCAACGGCCCATCCAGCCGCGCGGCTGGATGCAGATACACCTGCGCCGGATTATGCACGACAATCGATGGATCGGCGGGCGGGCGTTCCGCGGCGGTCGGCCAGCCATGCACGCTTGCCAGCAGCGCCACATCGCGCGCGATCTGCTCGGCATTCAGCGCCACCATGTCCCATGGAAACACGAGCAGCCGCGTTTTCACTTCAACGACGCGGGCAAAGCGGCGCAGTTCGTCGAGCGCGGGCGTGGCATCCTGATGCAGCAAATTAAGCATCACGGCGCTCGCAAGCGATGGCGAAAGCCGCGCGCCGAGCAACTGATCGTCTTCGGTGACATAGATCGTATTCAGCGGCTCGTGCAGCAGGTCCGGCAGCCAATCTACCGCCAGCGCGCGCCCATTGACCAGCGTTAGCGGCGTGCCATGCGCCAGCAGGCGCAAGGGCCAGCGCCCCGAACCGTAGACCGCCGCAAGATGACGGCGGCAGATCGCATGCGGCGGTGTACCCAGCAACATCTCGACGCGTTCGCGCAGGGTGTAGATGCCACAGCGCATTTCATACACCGGGCGAGAATACGTCAACGGCAAAAAGGCGCGGTAGCCCTGGTCTTCAAAAAAAGTGATCATGTTTATATAAGGGTGTGTGATGATGTGCCGCGTGCGTCAGCACATCGTCAAGCCAATAATGCAAGCGTTGGGTCGTTCATGTCCGGCGCAGCACTTCAAGAATTGCGCCCGTCACCTTTTCAGGATCGTGGCGCAGCACGCGCACTGCCCGGCTTTCCCCTGGCCGGTCGAGCGTTGCTGACACCTGCACAATGGTAGAGGCAAGGTCGGCCTCGATGACTTCTGCACCTTCCACGACGACGCTGCGGGTTGTCACGCGGTCGGTAGTTGGCACCATGGTTTCTTCGTATTCTTCCGGCGTCAGTTGCACGGGCACCTGATTCGCGGCTTCGTACAGCCGCCTGATGGCAGGCTCAATCCGCTGCACATCGACCAGCACATAATCGGGCGTGAACTGACCGTAGCGCTTGATCTGCCGAATATGTTCGGCGACGTTGAAGCCGGTGGTCAGTGCCGGCTCGGTCATGAGATTGCAAATGTAAATCTTGCGCGCTTTGCTGCGCTTGATCGCCTCGCGCACTTCGGGAATGAGCAGATTGGGAATAATGCTGGCGAACAAGCTGCCGGGACCAAGGATAATGGCGTCTGCATTCGCAATCGCCTCGGATGCCTGCCGGAGCAAGGGCAGCGCAACGTTTTCACATGGCTGCCCATGGTCGTCCGCAAGGTAAATCTGCTGCACATGCCGATTCGTTAGCTGATCGTTGTGCGTTAAATCATGCCGAATATTGTGGCGCGAACCGTCGTCAAGCTCGACGAACACCTGCACGGGTGCAGGCGACGGCGGCACATAGATGACATTTTCGAACTGGAGCAGGCTGGCGGCGCGATAGTAATATTCAACCGGGTCCTGAATGGGCGTGACGCAGACAAGCTGCCGCACATCGCGCCCCAGCCCCGCAAGGACCAGCATGCCCGACCCGCCCGACAACACGGTGACAAACGGCGCGCTTTTTAGCTGCCGGTAGCCCACCAGAAGCTCGCCGTCGGTCTCCTGCTCTGGCGTCAGGGAAATGACGACAACGCTGCTCAACTGCCAGATACCAGCAATCAGGATCGCCAGCCCCGCGCCGCCGAGCAGGAATCCTCTGGTCCAGCGTGGCAGAAATTGCAGCGTTACATAGTAAAAAAAGTCTGGAACATCAACGGTATGGTACAGCGCGACGACGAAATACGCCAACCCGAGCGAGAGCAGGACAATGCCGATGCCAACCAGCGCCAGCGGTCGCAGCAGATATTTGAGTGAAGAAAGGCGATTGAATATTGCTTGCATAGCACATGAAGCATAGCATCTGCTGTCAAGCAGCTACGCTCGGCAGGCAGGGCCGCATGATCCTTGTTGGCTTATGTGAGTAATGCTTCGTATAAGGCTGTAGTGGAGTGCATGGTTACGCGCTGCTGGTCATGCGCTCGCGTAACTCATCGATCTGCGCCCGCGTGCGGCCACCTGCGCGTACCGCAAGCTCGATCAGCAGCATGGCGACCAGAATCGCGTCAGGCGATTCGCTGTAGCGCCCAAGCGTTACCTCGCTGGACGGCGTAATGCCAACTAACAAATCATTGCTATCCTGTGCTATCAATTCGTTGATGCGCATCCGAGGATCGGCGAGCGCCTCGACTTTGAGCCCGGTCGCCTCTTCCCAGCGGCGCAGCCCGGCGCTGCTTTCGGGCAGCGGCACAACCACCGCGCCGCGCACGCGATACTGGCGCGACAGGTACTGAGCGAGCAGCAGCGCCAGTTCAAGCGGTGGCACCAGTTCGCCGGTGTTATCGACCAGGCTGATGACGCGCCCATCGGCTGAAATCGCCACGCCCAGGTGCGAGTCACTTTCCTTGACGAGCTTGCGCAGGCGCGGCACGCCCGTCTCAAATGGATGCGGCACCTGGCGACCGAACAACGGGTCCATCTCGCGGTTGATCTCGACGGCCTTTGTTTGCGAGCCTTCGCCCAGCAAGGCCGGAATGTAGCCGCTTGCGGTGCCATTCATGGGATCGACAAACACCGTCAGCGCCGAGCGGCGAATCAGATCAATATCCACAATATCGCGCACAACTTCGAGGTAGGGAGAGCGCAGATCGATCTGCATTTGTTCTGTCGCGGGTATATCCTGGGGCGGGAACATGGGCAGCATGGTGTTTACCGGGAGTTCTGTCACCGTCTGTAAAGGTTCTGTCTCCAGCGGCGTTATAAACATCAGGCCGTTATACCAGTGCGGACGGTTGCCCGCCGAGACGACCAACGCGCTGTCTGCGCGTTTTTGCTCAAGCGCCCGGTAAATTGTTGGAATCGGGGCCGGAGTGGGACACAAACTTGCCCGCACACCGCGCGCGATCAGCAATTGGTAAATGTAGCGCGCGTACTGCCCTGAAAGAAAGCGCGTATCATACGCAATAAGGCAGGTCCAGTTCTGCGCAAGCAACGCGTCGCCAATCTGCCAGCAATACCGCTGCACGCTTTCCAGCGTGAAATTCGCGGTGTACACGCCATCCCATTCAGAACAATGCAAATGCGAACGTTGGGTCATACTGTTCCTGCTGGTGTAGATGTTGCGATTTGCTGACGGAATGCTTCGACCTGCGCGAGCATCATCTCACGAATAGCGGCGGCGCGCTCGAGTGTCCGCGCTTCGAAGCGTGTGGTGATCGCCGGTTCTGTGTTCGACGCGCGCACCAGGCCCCAGCCGTCCCCAAAATCGACGCGCACGCCATCGATATCGATCACTGGGTAGCGGCCCTCAAAATACGCGCGAATATGTTCGATGACCTTGAATTTGTATGCTTCTGGAAATGGGATGCGCCCTTCTGACAGCGACGGCAGCGGTGGATAGGGCTCCAGCGCCTGCGCCAGCGTTTGCCCGCGCCGGGCCAGCGCGTACAGCAGGTAACATCCGGCGAATGTGCCGTCGTCAAAGGTGTGGAACGGCAGACTTGTCAGCACATGGCCGCTCAGTTCACCGGCCAGCGGCGCGCCGACTTCGCGCATGGTGGCGGATTGATTGGGGTAGCCAGTCTTCGACATGATCGGCGTGCCGCCCGCCGCCTCGATGGCTTCCGGCAAGACACTGCTGCACTTCACGTCGAACACGATCGGCGCGGCACCCTGAGCCAACACATGCTGCGCCAGCACAATCAGGTAGCGATCCGCAAACACAATAGTCCCCGCGCCATCCACAACGCCCAGCCGGTCGCCGTCGCCATCCAGCGCGATGCCGAGCGCCGCGCCCGTTTCGCGCACCTTTGCAATCAAGTCCTGAAGGTTGGCTTCTTTCAGCGGGTCAGGATGGTGGTTGGGAAACGTTCCGTCCGGCTCGACGTACAGCGGCACAACCTCGCAGCCGATTGCCTCAAGCGTGCGCTGCCCGAGCGGCCCCGCGACGCCGTTGCCGCCGTCCAGCACCACCTTGATTGGTTCGGCCAGCTTGAAGCGCTGCACGACGTCGGCAATATAGATTTCGCTCAGATCGCGCTGCTCGTATGTGCCTGCCCCACTCGCGAATTCGCCGCTGTTCGCAAGCCGTCCAAGCTCCTGAATCTGCTCGCCGTTCAGTGGTTCGCCGCCGTAAGTTGGCTCAGCCTGCCGCAGTTTAAGTCCGTTGAACTCCGGCGGGTTGTGGCTGGCCGATACGATTGCGCCGCCATCCGCCTGGAGGTACGCCTGCGCGAAGTACATCAGCGGTGTGGGCACCATGCCGAGGTCGATCACAGCGCAGCCGGTGCTTCGCAGCCCCTCGATCAGCGCGGCGGCATACGCAGGCGAAGTCAGGCGCGCGTCATGACCGACAACAATGGTGCGACCACCGCGCTGCCGGAAATACGTGCCAGCGGCACGCCCAAGCGTGGCATACACCTGCTCCGACAAATCCTGATCGACGATGCCACGAATGTCATAGGCACGAAAGATTGTTGGGTTAACGGTGAACGGCATAGGCTCCATTCCCAGACATAGCTCTGACCACCGCATGAGAATGATACGAATGAAAGAGATGGTACCCTAACCGCAGCGTTCCGTCAAGGAAAAGATGCGATTTGCATCCGGCGGCACAACAAAAAGCGGTGTTACCACCGCCTTGACGAAAATTCGTGATTCTGCTGCGAAATCGTTACGCCGCGCCCTCGAATGATGGCACGGCTACTGGCTTGATTGGCGCGCGCACCCGCTGGCGTGGCGCATCCTGATTCAGGAAATTCATCAGCACATCGTTAAACGCGTCTGGCTCGTCGAGGAAGGGAAAATGCCGGCTGGCTGGCATGACGACAACTTTGGCCGCTGGAACGTTGTCGAATAATTCGGCCTGATTCGGATTGACCACATCATCGTGTCCGCCATGCACGATCAGCGCGGGCGTCGTCAGGCGGTGCAGTTCAGGGCGCAGGTCGGTGCGCCACATCGAGCCGACGGCATGGCGCAGCGTGGTCGCATTGGATTTCACGCTATCGTCGAGAATCTCACGTACGGAAGGATCGTTGAACTGGCCGAGGAACAGCCTGAACATGTAGCGCCGCAGCCATGGCGTAGCCACAAACGCATCGGCCAGCACCGGACGGTCGGTCAACTTCAGCAGCCATGAGAGCGAGTCGCCGTTGATCGGCGCGCCCACCGCCGCCACGCGGCTGATCCGGTCAGGATGGTTGATCGCTGTCTTCACGGCCACCATGCCACCCATGGAATGGCCGACGAGTTGTACGCGGTCGATCCCAAGCTCATCCATGAAGCGGATCACCTGGTCGGAATAATTCTGAATGCTGACATCCGTATGCTTGCGGCGCGACTCGCCAAAGCCCCAAAAATCGAACGAGTACGTGCGGAACTGCCGCGCGGCACATTCAATCGTCGGCAGCCAGTAACGCCAGCTTCCATGCCAGCCGTGCAAAAATAATACGGGCCGCCCCTGGCCGAAAACTTCGTAGCGCACAACTTGTTGATCGACGACAATGACGCTCATACGGATTCCAATCTATACGTTGCTAGAAACTGATCACAACGAACGGTGATCGACGTTGTGGAGTTGGATTGCTAGCAATCGTACACCGTTCCTATTAGTATACAACGCAATTCAGAGATGAATAGAAACGCGTGGTTACAGCGATTTAGCGCTTTGTAATGGTGCTGTAACATGATACGTAGTTGACCGGCAGAAAGATCTTCAGGCGCTACCCCGCCGTGTCGCTGGAGTATGACCGCAGCGCCGTGTAGCCAGCCTCGCGCTCATGCAGCGACTGTCTCAATCTCCATTGTAGCTTGGAAATGTCCTCAGAGATATTGCGCAAATGACTCATCTCTTGTTCAAGATTTTCTATCAGCATGTGCGTTTGCGCGCCCAGCAGTGCATTGCTGCGCTCGCGCGACAGTTCGCCGACGCGCTCCTGAATAACGGCCAGCAGACTCATCAGGTGCGCCCACGACTCATTATCCTGCGCGGCATGACCGGCGGCGACGCGCTGGCGCTCGTCCGTCCAGTACTGAATCTGGCCTTGCAGGTCGCTCAGGCGGCTTTCAAGCTGCTGGAAGGCGATTGCCGGGCCAGTGCCGTCGCCAGCAACATGGGCACCGTTCTGCGCCACAATTTCGATCTGATCGCGCAGCTGCATGAGCGACGTGCCAAGCTGCGACTGGCGCAGCGTCACGGCTTCCTGCTCGTTCAGCAGGTCCAGCAGCATGTCGCGCAGCCGTTTGGTTTCATGCGAGACATTCGCGGCTTGTTGTTGGAGTAAATGTGGCACGAACCAGAGCAGCAGTGCCAGCAGGGCCAAAACCATAATGCCCAGAGCAACGAATAAGGCAGTCATCGTAACCTCCTGCTCTGGATTATACGCAAGCTGTTACAGCGAATCAATGAATTATATGACAGGTGCATTACACACGAGCAACCATGGCATGCAGGATGGGGGATGAGCGGGGAACGGGGAGCGTAAAGCGCAGGACAGGCATTTCCATGTTGGCACCCGCTCCCCACTCGGCGCTCCTTCGCTCACGTGCTCATTTGCGCCCG
The DNA here is from genome assembly GCA_035765855.1 of Roseiflexaceae bacterium. Classification (GTDB taxonomy): domain Bacteria; phylum Chloroflexota; class Chloroflexia; order Chloroflexales; family Roseiflexaceae; genus DASTWM01. The sequence goes on along the minus strand of DASTWM010000563.1, from coordinate 5,239 downwards.
GCTGCCAACTCTTCGCCGAGCAGCCCCAGCAGCACGCCGTTGTCATGAAGCTCGAAGCGCGCCCGTTCGAACCACTGCACAAGATGCTGCTGGCCGTCGCTCAACGTTTCCATCTGTGGATCAGAAAGCGGCTGGCCGAACAGCGCCAGGCTTTCCGCCGGACTGACCGCCGGGTTGCCGTCGATCTGCAAGCCCTGCGACTGCCAGTAGCTCAAGAACGGGCCGCATACATTGTGCCGCGTTTGGGGAAAGTAGCGGCAGCCCGGCTGCGGCGAACTTGTCTCAAACGTGAACCAGTTGCGCCCATTCTGCTGCAAAATACTGTCGCCGATGCGCGCCAGCAGCATGTTGTACGGCGGCGCGTTCTCCGGGTGCGCTTCCAGACGGTGCCGCTCGAAGTATTGCACAGTATAGTCGCGCCCGTCCTCGCCGCGCTCGGTAAACGCCTCGCTGATCGGGTAGCCAAAGATCGGCAAGCCGCCGTTGCGCTGCCAGAACGAGCGAAATGGCTCGCCCATGGTGTGCTGCGTCTGCGGGAAATACGTCAGCGCCGCATTCGCTGGCGGCGGCACCGGCTGGAACGGCTGCACCACCGCTGGACTCGCGGCCCCGCCCTGCGTGAAGCTCAACGTCGCGACGCTCACTTGCGTGCCGCTGAGCCATGTCTGCTGCTGCTCGGTCTGCCCGTTCGGCCAGCGGATAGTCACGGTGTACGAGCCGGTCGGCAGATTTTCGAAGCTGTAATTGCCCTGCGCGTCCGGCGTGGTCTGCTGCCCGGTGTTGAGCGTCAGCGTCACCTGATCGGCTGGCGCGCCGTTCACCGTGCCTTGAATGCGCGAGCGATTGAGGACGTTGGGATCGCGCGCCTGTTCAACGGCCCGCAGCACGTTCAGCCGCCCGAAGCCCGTCTCTGAATCCTTGCCGGGCGCATCGACATCGTCGGCACTCGCCTCAAGAATCTCAGCGACCTGTCCGGCGTGCAGGTCGGGCCGCTCGGAAAGCACCAGCGCCGCCGCGCCCGCCACATGCGGAGCCGCCGTGGACGTGCCGCTGGCCGAGCCGTAGGTATCGCCAAATTCGTGATCCCAGATCGTGCTCCACACGCTCACGCCCGGCGCGGCAATATCGATGAAGCCACCGGTGGTCGAAAAACTGGTCACGGCGTCGGCGCTGTTGGTGGCGGTGACAGCCATGACCGAGGGATAGGCCGCCGGGTAGTTCGGCGTGTTGCCGTAGGCCTGCCCGTTGCCCGACGCGGCAACGATCAGCACATCATGATCGTTGGCGTAATCCACCGCATCGCGCAGCACGCGCGTGTCGTCTGGCCCGCCCAGGCTCATGCTAATCACCCGCGCGCCGTGGTCCACCGCCCAGCGGATGCCCTCGGCAATCGTCGCGTCGTCGCCCTGGCCGCGTCGCCCCAGCACCTTGACCGGCAGGATTTTGCACGTCCAGCAGATGCCCGCCACGCCAGCACCGTTGTCGCTTGCGGCGGCGGCGATGCCAGCCGTGTGCGTGCCGTGGCCCTCGTCGTCGCGCGGATCGGCATCATGATTAAAAAAATCGTAGCCGGGGAGCAGCTTGTCCTTCAGATCGGGATGCGTGGGCGACACGCCGGTATCGAGCACCGCTATCGTAATGTCGCCGCCGGTAGTGATATCCCAGGCGTCACTGGCACGTATTGTGCGGAGATTCCACTGTTGGTCGAGCATGGTGTCGTTTGGCGTCCTGTCCGCGTTCCGCACATGATTCGGCTCGGCGTACACCACCTGCGACATGCCCGCAACCTGTGCTGCGAGCATCGAGACATGGGTCTCACTGTTGAGTAATACGCGATAGGTGTTGCTTCCATGGCCGAGCGGCTGTGCGAGGCGCGCGCCCGCGTGTCGCAGCAGGGTATTCAGTTGCTCGGTGTGCGCGCCCTGCGCCACGGCTGCGCGTGTCAGCGTTGCAGTTGGCGCGAGCTTGATCAGCATCTCGCCCGCGAGCATGGTGGGCGGCAGGGCGGTTTGTGCATGCGCGCCGCGCGGAATGCCCAGCAGCAGCAGCAGCACAAGTAAAAACCGTTTCATGCGGTATCTCTTTTCACGTATAATGTCATGGAAGCACGCGCTGGAGGAACAGCCGCGTTTTGCATACGGTATGCATCCTTGTCACCAATCGGCTGCATTATACCAAATCCGCCTGGCGCTGCTTCGCAATACAATGCAATGAAAGCAAAAACGACTTCCGATGAAGCCATTCTCGCCGTCGGCGGGTTTGTGTATCGCTTTGTAGATGACCATCAGGTCGAAGTGTTGCTAATCAAGAAGAAATGTGGCTTCTGGACGCTCCCCAAAGGAAAAGTTGAGCCAGGTGAGACTGAGGCGGCGGCGGTGCAGCGCGAGGTGTGGGAAGAAACCGGTATAACCGGCACCGTCGGCGCGCAGGTGCAGCAGGTCGCCTATACAATCATGAAGAAGGGCGAGCCGCGCTGCAAGGTCGTGACCTATTACCTGCTGCATGCCGAGGACGGCGAGCTACGCCCAGGCAAACAAGAGCGCATTGAAAAGCTCCGCTGGTTTCCATTTCAGGTGGCGCTCAAGCGTATTCAGCGCGGGCGCGTGCGCAAAATCGTGCGCCACGCGGGCGAGGTGCTGCGCGAGTTTGCGCATGAATAATATCTGTTTTTGAAAAGCGAGCGTAACCATGACAATACCAGATTTCGCAAACTACGGCATCGACTCGCACTGGATCAACCCGGAACCGCCGCGCCGCACGCTGCTGGTGGTGTACGCCCACCCCGACGACGAAAGCTTCGGCAACGCCGGCACGATCATCCACTACACCGCGCAGGGCGCTGCCGTCCACTACGCATGCGCGACGCGCGGCGAGAGCGGCACCGTCGCGCCGGAAAAGATGCGCGGCTACGCCGATGTCGGCGCGCTCCGCACCGACGAGATGCTGTGCGCCGCAAAGGCGCTCGATTTGACCGGGCTGCACTTCCTTGGCTACCGCGACTCCGGCATGGTTGGCACGCCGGAAAACGACCATCCCGACGCGCTGGTACAGGCCGACCCTGATCGTGTCGCCGGGCAGGTCACGGCACTGATTCGCGCGTTGCAGCCACAGGTCGTGCTCACGTTCGGTCCGTATGGCGGCTACGGCCATCCCGACCACATCGCCATGCACCACGCCGCGACCCGCGCCTTCCGCGAGGCCGCCGACCCAACCTGCTTTCCAGAGCAGCTTGCGTCTGGTCTCAGTCCATGGCAGCCGTCCAAGCTGTACTACCCGACCTTCCGCACCTTGACGCTGAAAATTGGAATACGGCTCATGCGCTTGCGCGGCATGGATCCCAGTCGGCTTGGTGAAAACAAAGACATCGATCTGGTGCGCGCCGCCCGCGAGACCACGCCAATCACGACGACCGTGAACAGCCAGGAGCACCTCGCGGCGAAGGAGCGTGCATGGGCCTGCCACGCCAGCCAGAACAGCGCCCGTGGTCCCTTCCAGCGCCTGCCTGGCGTGCTGCGCAGCCGCTTCTTCGCCAACGAGCACTTCACGCGCATTGTGCCAGAGTGGCATGGCGGCCCGCGCGAGCAGGATTTGTTCACGGGAATTTGAAGGGAGCAACGTTCCGGCGTATCATACTTGTCCCTCGTGCGGTGTATATCCTAGACGAATAATCATACTATCGTCCATCGTTTGCCTTCCCGATTACTAGCACGAGGATTCATCATGACCGAGGCCCGCACCTACCTGCGTATCAAAGAACTTCCGCCCAGCGAAATGCCGCGCGAACGGCTGCGCGAGCTTGGCCCCGGCGCGCTGTCCGACGCCGAACTCCTGGCGATCCTGCTGCGCGTCGGCGTCACCGGCGTCAATGTCAAAGATCTTGCTCAGCAATTGCTGGTTGAATATCGCGGCTGGTCCGGCCTGCTGCGCGCAGATTACCAGACGCTCTGCAAGCGCCACGGCATGGGCGACGCCAAAACGTCAACGCTCAAGGCCGCGCTGGAAATTGGCCGCCGCATGCTGCTCAGCGAGCATGAAGAGCGCTTTCAGATCAAAAGCCCGACCGATGCAGCCAACTTGCTCATGCTGGAAATGGGCCACCTTGATCAGGAGCATCTGCGCACCATCTTGCTCGACACCAAGAACCGCGTCCAGACGATCAACACCGTGTACGTTGGCTCGGTGAACTCGGCCATGATCCGCGTCGGCGAGGTGTTCAAGGAGGCGATCCGCTGGAACAGCCCGGCGGTGATCATCGCGCACAATCACCCGTCCGGCGACCCGACGCCCAGCCCGGAAGATGTGCAGGTGACGCGGCAGATTGTGGAGGCCGGGCAGTTGCTCGACATCGAGGTGCTTGATCATCTGGTGATCGGGCAGAACCGCTACATCAGTTTGCGCGAGCGGGGTCTTGGTTTCAACAAATAGCTCGCCCATGCGCTATGTGTGTGGCACACGCGCTTCCACCCGCGTGCCTGCGCCGGGCGCGCTGGCAATCTGGAGCGTGCCGCCGAGCATGTGAGCGCGCTCGCGCATGCTGACCAGCCCGAAATGCTGCGTCTCCGCCGAGGGAGTAGGATCGGCTGCATGGCGCTGCCTGCGCCGGGATTGCCTGGCCGCAAAGCCGCGCCCGTTGTCGGCAATCACAAGCTGTACTTGCTGGCCTGCGCGCCGCAACGTGATCTCAACCGTGCTTGCCTGGGCATGGCGGCTGACGTTTGCCAGCGCCTCCTGCGCAATGCGATACAGCGCCTGCTCATGGCGCGCGGACAGGCGCGGCCCATCATGATCGATGTGCGTCGTGATCGTAATATGATTTTCGGCGGCGAAGCGCTCGGCTAACTCCGCCAGTGCGGTGGGCAAGTCGCGTTGTTCCAGCGGTCCGGATCGCAGATCGAGCACCGAGCGACGCGCTTCTTGCAGGCTTTCCCGCGTGCGTGCCAGCGCCTGCTGAATGCGTGCTCGCGCCTGCGCGGGCGCGGCTTCAAGCAGCGCGTCGGCTACTTCGAGTTGCAGCGCGATACCGGCCAATTCCTGTGCCAGCGTGTCATGCACCTCGCGCGCCAGCCGGTTGCGTTCCTCGACCAACGCGACGCGCGTGGCCTGCTCGGCCAGTTGCGTGCGCTCGATCGCCGTGGCAAGCTGAAAACCGATCGCGGTCAGGATTTGCAGGTCTTCCGGCGTAAACGTGTCCCATTGCGATGTCGCCACATTCATGATACCGAGCAATCGGTCGCTTTTC
>DASTWM010000562.1:0-19526 GCA_035765855.1 Roseiflexaceae bacterium | reverse complement strand
TGGCGTGCCGACAGCCGTATCCCACACTTTTGACGACGTTGCGGCGACGCAGGCGTTTGTGCGCGATCATGGAACGGCCTGGGTGGTTAAGGCTGATGGGCTGGCAAGCGGCAAGGGTGTGATCGTCGCGGAGAGCATGGACGAGACGCTGGCTGCAATCGCGCAACTGGGCGCGCTGGGGGCAGGCCAGCGGCTATTACTGGAAGAACGACTGAGCGGCCCGGAAGTGTCGCTGATTGCGTTGTGCGACGGCGAGCGGGCGCTACCGTTGCCGCTCGCGCAGGACCATAAACGGCTGCTGGACGGCAACCACGGGCCGAACACGGGCGGCATGGGCGCGTATGCGCCCGCCCCGCACCTGGACGAAGAAGCGGTGCAGCAGATTATGGACACGATCATGCTGCCGACGGTGCGCGCGCTTGCGGCGCATGGCATACCATTTCGCGGCGCGCTGTACGCCGGGCTGATGCTCACCGAGGATGGCCCGAAAGTGCTGGAGTTCAACGCGCGCTTTGGCGACCCGGAAACGCAGGCGATCATGCCGTTGCTGGAAGGCGACCTGCTGGCGGCGCTTTTGGCCTGCGCGGAAGGGCGCTTGCAGCCCGACATGCTCGGCGTCAGCGAGGGCGCAGCGGCATGTATCGTCCTGGCGGCACCGGGCTACCCGGACGCGCCGCGTACTGGCGACATGATTAGCGGGATTGAGGCGGCAGACGAGCCGGGCGCGCTTGTTTTTCATGCTGGAACTGACTGGCAAAATGGGCAATTTGTCACCGCTGGCGGGCGCGTGCTGGGCGTCACCGGCATGGGACGCACGCTCGACGCTGCATTGAACCGGGCGTATGAGGTCGTTAGCGTTATTCATTTCGAGGGAATGCAGTTTCGGCGGGATATTGGGAATAATACGTAAAACGTAAAACGTGATAATCATAGCGTTTTATGCTTTATGCTTTACGCTTCACTCTAACTATGACGTACTCAATCGCCGTGTTTCTTTCCGGCAGCGGCACCAACTTGCAGGCGCTGCTCGACGCGCAGGACGCCGGGCAGCTCGGCGGCGCGCAGATTAGCTTTGTGCTCAGCGACAAGGCCGACGCCTTTGGCTTGCAGCGCGCGCTGCGCCGCGACATCCCGGCGGCGTTTGTGCCGCTGCCACGCATGCCAGACGCCGCCGCCCGCGCCGTCGCGCGCGCCGACTGGGAGCAACGCATTCTGGCGGTCACGCGCCCGTTCGCGCCCGACCTGATCGTGCTGTCGGGCTTTTTGCGCGTGCTTTCGGCTGATTTTCTGGCGAGCAGCCCCGCGCCCATGATTAACCAGCATCCGGCGCTGCTGCCAGAGCATGGCGACATGCTGATCACTGATGCAGGCCACGAAATTCCAGCCTTGCGCGGCCTGCATGTCGTCGCGGAGGCGCTACGGCGGCGGCTGCCGGTGACGGGCTGCACGGTGCATCGCGTTACGCCGATAGTAGATGCCGGGCCGCTGCTGGGGCGCGCCGAAGTACCCATTTTGCCCGATGATGATGAAGAATCGCTCCATGAACGCATCAAAGTGGCTGAGCGCCGCACGATTGTTGAGGTTGTGGCGCGGCTGGCACGGGAGCATGGAGCGGAGAGCGTTTGAGCGCAGAGCAAGCGAACGAAGGAGCCTGCTTCAGGCTGTCACCTTGTCGCCCCCGCCCGCGCTGGATCATATGGTCGTTTCACCTGCGCATATGCTGTTTTGCTGGCACATACCTTGCATTATGTTTGGCTAATACGTAACCTTCCGCGACATGCGGTGGTTGCTTGTTCAACGCTTCCATGCTACGATACCTGTTGTGCTGTCTTTCAACGGCTGTGCTGGCTGTGTTGAGCGAGCTTCCCGGATAGCCTGCGGTGTGGTGGTGATTACGAGGAGGGAACTGATGCAAAATGCACCATGGCCAACATGCCGCAAATGCGGCGAGGGTGATCTTGTGCCGTTATCCGACTACGGTACGGAGGGCGCTTCTATTACGTACAAAGCTTGGATCTGTACGAATCCAGCCTGCGGCTTTAATCTCAAAATTCACAAAGGCAATTTGTATGTGAATGAGCCAGTCAGTGAGCGAAATCCGTATTCTTCACCGACAGCGCATTCATACAGCCCGGAGCGTTAACGCCTTATGCCCCCGCTTGTTTCTGCAACATGCATACGTTACGACAGCAGCACCGGATGCTATGCGCCGGTGCTGCTTATTATCCTTTAGCCTACTCTATGACAGCTGTATCATCTGCACTGGTGCTGGCGTCGGGGTCGCCCCGCCGCCGGGAATTGCTTGGATATCTGCGGCCTTCGTTTCACATTATTGTGACCGACGCCGAAGAAAAAGATCGTTCGCTGCCGCCGGCTGGCACCATGCTGCCGGCGGTGAGCCTGCCGCAGGACAGCCACCCGGCCATGATTGCGTGGCGCAAAGCGCGCGCCGCTTGCGCAGAGGTGGTTGACAGTGTTATTATCGGGGCAGACACAATTGTTGTGCTGGATGGCGATGTGATTGGCAAACCCAAGAGTCCCGATCATGCCCGCCAGTTGCTCCGCAGGCTGTCTGGCCGCACGCACACGGTATACACTGGTCTGGCAATTATCGATCAAGCCGCGAAGGAACACGTGCGTTACGATGTGGTCGCCAGCGATGTCACGCTCGCCACGCTGTCGGATGAAACGATCAGCAGCTATGTGGCGACTGGCGAGCCGCTCGACAAAGCGGGCGCGTACGGCATTCAGGGGCTGGGCGGGCGGCTGGTGGAGCAAGTTACCGGCAGCTACACCAACGTGGTCGGGCTGCCGCTTCCCGCGCTGCATCGTCTGCTTACCGCCGTCGGTGTAGCTGAGATTGCCGATCCATTCGATGCCTACCAGCGTTGGCTAGCTGATCAGGGAAAGGAGCCGCTTCCATGCCCCCCCACACTACCGTAAAGCTGCTCATTGTTGATGATCATCCTTTGTTCCGCCAGGGCGTGCGTTGGGCGCTCGGCGCATTCGACGATATTAACATTATTGCCGAGGCATCTTCCGGCGAAGAGGCGATCGAGCAGTTGAATGGCTTTTCGCCCAACCAGGAGCCGAATGTCGTGCTGGCAGATTTGAATTTGCCGGGCATGAGCGGGCTGGAACTCACCCGCCACATTCGCATGCAATACCCGAGCCTCGGCGTGGTGATGCTCAGCGTGCATGAAAGCGACGAGCAGGCCTTCAACGCGCTGCAAGCCGGCGCGGCAGCCTATCGCTCGAAGGATGTCAATCCCAAAGATCTGGCGGCCATTCTGCGGCGCGTGGCGCGCGGCGAGTACGTGATCAACGACGTGGTGCTGGAAGATCCCAAAGTCGCCAGCCGCGTGCTGTCACAGTTCCGCAATATGAATCAAGACCTGTCGACCACGCCGGACGTGGATTTCCCGCTGTTCACACCGCTGAGCGACCGCGAGATCGAGGTGCTGGAGCATATTGCGGGCGGCGGCAGCAACAAAGACATCGCCGATACGCTCGGCATCAGCACGCAAACCGTGAAAAACCATATTTCTTCGATCCTGCGCAAGCTGTCGCTGAATGACCGCACGCAGGCCGTGCTGTATGCGTTGCGGCGCGGCTGGATTGAAGCGCCCGGCATGCCAAAAGCTGGCAACAAGGAGCAAGAAGAGAATACGTATTAGCACGGCGACTGGCGTAGCAGTTGTGGTGCTTGCCGGCTGCTGTTCGCCCGCGTGGAATGACGGCCTTACACCACCATGCAACACATGAATGATAGTTCGACCCGCGCGATGATTGTGTTCAATCCGAGTGCTGGCCAGGCTGCAAGCCTTCACCATGCGCTGCAAGAAGCGACTGATGTGTGGCGCGCCAAAGGATGGAGCGTTCATCTGGAGCCGACGACATGCGCCGGTGACGGTATTCGCCTGGCGCGCGAGGCCGCCGAGCAGGGCTATGATATCGTTGTGGCGGCCGGCGGCGACGGCACGGTGAACGAGGTGGTGAATGGATTGGCAGGCACGGAAACCGCGCTGGCAGCTTTGCCGGTCGGCACGGTGAATGTCTGGGTGCGGGAGTTGGGTATGCCGCTCAATCCGCGCGCCGCCGCCGAAGCTATTCTCCTCGCGCAACGCCAGCGCGTCGATCTGGGGCGTGCTGGCGACCGCTATTTTTTGCTCATGGCGGGCGTCGGGTTCGACGCAGCCGTAACTGCCAACGTCCGAAGTGATGAAAAGCGGCGGCTGGGCGTTTTTGCGTATGCATGGCGAGCGATCAGCCTCGGGCTGCGCTTTCATGGCACGCGGGCGAACATCACCGTGGATGGCAAGCTGCGGCGCGGGCGCGTGCTCATGGTCGTGCTTGGCAACAGTCAGTTGTACGGCGGCTTTGTGAAGCTCACCGCGCGCGCCAGTCTCAACGACGGCCTGATCGACATGTGCATCATCAAAGGTACGACGCTGCTCCGAAGCGGGCCGCTGCGCGTTTTGTCGATCCTGACCCGCCGCCACAATCGCGATTCTGAAGTAGAATATCACCGCGCGCGCACGGTTCACATTGAGTCGCAGGTGGCGCTGCCGGTGCAGGTTGATGGCGATCATATCGGCCACACCCCGATGACGTTTGAAGCCGTGCCAAACGCATTGTACGTGCTCTTGCCTGCCGATCTGCCGCCGGAACTGGTGCGCAAGGAGCCATCGCTTACCCAACATCCGATGGAATTGCTGCTGCGGTGGGTCGTTCGCCGCCGCACCCATCGCGTGGACGACGAATTGGTGCCAGACGAACAAACACCTGAAGAAACACTTGTACACTGACCATGACGAAACATTCCACCTGCGCCTGCCTGGCAGCGCTGTTGCTCGCCATGTGTATCGCCGCGTGCGGGCCGACCGCCGAAGAATCGCCCCAGCCGACACCTTCCCCGCTGCCACAACTCATCACCGAGCCGACGCCGAAGCCCGTTGGCCCAGCACCAACCGTGGTTGCGCCGGAAGAAACGCTGCCGGGCCGCTTGCTGTTCGCGAAGGACGGCGATATCTGGATGTGGCAATCGGGGTCGGGGCGGCAACTAACCGATAAAGGCAACCTGTGGCAGCCTGCATGGTCGCCGGATGGATCGTGGATCGCGGGCGTTCAGCGCGAGGAAAGCTACAGCAATATCGTGGTCATGACGGCAACGGGTTCTGACCTGATCCAGTTGACTAAGGATGGCACGACCCAGCCGCTGCACAGCTACGAGCGTATTTATGACACGACCTGGGCATTTTATCCGTCCTTCTCGCCCGACGGCCGCACGGTGATTTTCAGCGCGCAGGCCGCGCCGCCGTTTGGTACACCAGCCGTCGAGTACAACATGACGCTGTTCAGTTCGCCTGTGGCGGCCGGCAGCAAACCCGAACAGTTGTATGCCGACAACGAGGGCCAGGTGCTGCGCCCGATCTATGCGCCGGACGGCAAGAGCATTGTGTTTGTGTTTTCGCCGAATGTGCTGAATAAGCCGCCGCAGATTCTCCATTTTGATCCCGAAACGAACGACGTAAGCCCGCTGCCGGGCGTGCCGGAACAAAGCTACGATCCAACCTTTTCGGCAGACGGCAAATGGTTCGCCTTCGCCACGCGCGACACCGACGGCACCGATGTGTTTGCCATGCCCGCCAAAGGTGGCGAGCCGCTGCGCCTGACCAGCCTCGGCAGCGCGCGCGCTCCGGCCTTCTCGCCGGACGGCAAACAGATCGCGTTTCTCGCGATGGAGCCAGGCAACAATCGTTTCGACCTGTGGGTGGCCGACATCACGCCGGAAGCTGACGGGCTGCGAATCGGCAAGCCGCGCCAGCTTACGACGAATCTGGGCATTGATGCTGATTCAGGGCTGTCATGGGGCCGGTAGGGATTGCAGATTGAGATTGGAAATTGTATGACCTTCTCAATGCACGCAAGAACCCAGCCCGCGCTGTCTCGGTAAGGCATACCGCGCGGCTGCTGGGAACGCGCCGCAGCCAGTCCTGCGTGAGGAGCCAGTCGGTCAGCACAGCCCCAAATGCTCCAGCAACATGGTTACGGCGCTCGCTCCAATCCAAACATGCCCGCGCCGCCACCCGCCGACGACCCGTGATACATGATCTTCCAACCGTGTGAACCCAGCCGCTGTCACCTGATAGCTCTCGCCAGCCTGGGCAATGATGTTGCATTCAACCAGACGTTCACGCCAACTGTGCCAGCAAGATGATCATAGCACGTTCGGGCGAAGCGAATCGCCCGCGCTGTCGGATTGGCGCAGCGATGTCACTTGTGCAGGCGGCGCGATGCCTGACAATGTTTCGAGCACCTGTGCAATCTGCGGGCTCGCCAGGCAATAATAGCGGCGGCGGCCCGACGCGACGACCTGCAACAAGCCACCGTCAGGCAATCGCGCAAGATGCGTGCTGGCCGTTTGCGGCGACCCGCCCGCGCCATGGGCTAACTCGCTTGCGGTCAGCGCTTTGACGCCAAGCAGCGCGGCGGTGTGGGCAAAATTGGGATCTGCTGGCATACTTCGATGCTCCTTGAACTATTCCCATGCTACGATGAACATGTTCGAAAGCATAGCACATCAATGCTTCGATGGCTATCGAAGTGTCGATGTCTTGTAAGGAGTCGCGCATGTTCGTTGTGTTGTTTGAAGTCTTTCCGCATCAGGCGCAGATGCAGCAGTATCTCGACTTCGCCAAATTGCTCCGGCCTGAACTTGAGCAGATCAACGGGTTCATTGATAACGAGCGTTTTGCGAACGTTCATAATCCGAAATACATTCTGTCGCTCTCGACCTGGCGCGATGAGAAGGCGCTGATTCGCTGGCGCACGCACGCGCTGCATCACGAAGTGCAGGAGCAGGGCCGCGCGCTGGTTTTCGCCGATTACCGGCTGCGAGTCGGCGAGGTCACCGCTGACAGCGCGCCGCCTGCCGGGCATGAGGTGCGCCAGCAGCGCTTTGACGCAACTGAAACGAGCAGCGCGAAAGTAGTCACAGTGATCGAACTTGATCCACCCAGCGGTGACAGCACGCAGCATGATCAGCTTGTTCAGGTTGCGACAATCGATCCGGCGCACGCTCCGACGGGCTGGGTCGACGGCGCGCACTTCACGAGCATCTATCGTCCCGGCAAGCGTGCCATGCTGGCAGGCTGGACCGACACAGAATCCGCGCACGCCTGGCACGCGACGCAGATCGCACCAATCCAATATCCTGCGCCTCGCAGCCGTTTCGTGCGCGTCATCCGCGCCTACGGCATGCGTGATCGCGCTGAAGCGCCGCAGTTCTACCCGCATGTGCCAGCGGTAGCGATGTTTTAATATCCATTAAGCATAGGACACAGAGAACACAGAGAATCAATTCGCATACGTCCTCTATAGTCTCTGTGGCAAAAAGGAGAACCTATGGCTCAGTTGCTTACTCCATTGACAGCCGTAACCGCGCACAATCCATACCCCTGCTATGCGGATCTGGTGGCGACATAACCGCTGTATTACGATGACGTGCTTGGGTTGTGGGTGGCTTCCAGCGCCGAGATGGTCGCCGCGGTCTTCAACAATCCGCTTTGTCGCGTGCGCCCTGCCGCAGAGCCTGTCCCCACAGCGTTGCTTGGCTCGCCCGCCGCCGACATTTTTCGGCAGCTCGTTCGCATGAACGACGGCACAGATCACTGCCCGTTCAAGCATGCCGTGTCGGCAACTCTGGCATCGGTTACAAAGGAGCAGGCTACTGAGCAAAGCAACCGCTGGGCGCGCGTGCTGGCCGAACAGTATGGCTGTAACGACACGTCCGCCCATTTTGCGGACTTCGCCTTTGATCTGCCGGTGTATGCGGTTGGCAGCCTGCTTGGCATTCCCGATGATCAACTGCCTCAGGCTGCCTTGTGGATCAGCGATTTTGTGGGCTGCCTCGCGCCAGGCAGCAGCGTCGAGCAGATTGAACGTGGGAAGCACGCGGCGGCACAGTTGCGCGATGCGTTCCATTTGCTGTTGCACGCGCAGCAAATGGAAGCAAGTGAAGGACTGCTCAGTGCTCTTGCGCGCGAGGCCCAGCGGCTCGGGCGCGACGACAGCGACTGCGTGGTTGCCAACGGAATCGGGTTTCTGTCGCAGGCATACGAAGCGACCGCCGGGCTGATCGGCAACACGTTGCTGGCGCTCGCTGCACACGCCGAAGCGCGGGATACTCACGCACGCGCGCTCCACGACGCCATCCAGGAGACACTCCGTTACGATCCGCCGATTCAGAACACGCACCGTTTTCTCGCGCAGGATGGCGTTGTCGCTGGGCAGGCGATGCATGCTGGCGCGACAATTTTGCTTGTGCTTGCGGCGGCAAATCGTGATTCACAGATACATCCATCCCCGGATGAATTTAAGCTGTGGCGCACGGATCGGCGCACCTTTACCTTTGGCATGGGCGCGCATGCATGCCCGGGCGATGCGCTCGCTTCGGCAATCGCCAAAGCAGGCGTTGAGCAATTGTCGTCAACTGACGTTTGGGCGCATCTGCCTTCGTCGGTGATCTATCGTCCATCCGTGAATGCGCGAATACCGCTGATTGGGCAGAGTGGGAGCATGGATCATATCTTGATATAGCCATGCTCCTGATACCACGCGAACGCCTTTCGGGCAGCATCGCGGAACGGCATGAGCGGATAGCCAAGCTCGCGCATGGCTTTGCTTGAATTGAAGAAAAAGTTGACGCCGCTCAACCGGACCTGCTCACCGCTGATCAGCGGCGGGCGGCGCGACACATTGTTCCACGTATCGACGGCGGCGGCAACCGGGCGCAGCATGACCGACGGCACAACCAGGCGCGGCGCGCGCCGCCCGACCACCTGGGCCACCACCTGCGCGATGCGGCGGTGCGACAGATTTTCGCCGCCCAGAATGTAGCGCTCGCCTGTGCGCCCGCGCTCCGCCGCCGCCAGATGCCCCTGCACGACCGCGTCGATGTCGGCCACGCACATGCCACCCGGCGGCACGGCTGGCATGCGCCCGCGCGCAATTTCGACCACCAGCGAGCCGGAGCCGACGTACACATCGCCCGCGCCGATCACGGTCGCCGGATTCACGATTACCGCATCGAGGCCGCGTGCCACTGCACGCCGCACTTCTTCTTCCGCCAGGCGCTTGCTGTCGGCGTACACGAACGTGCGGCTCAACGCATCGAACGGCGTCTGCTCATCGGCAATGCCGTTTGGCGCGATCCCGATTGCGGCGCATGACGACGTATGCACCACCCGCCGCACGCCCGCGCTGAGGCAGGCATCCATGACAATGCGCGTGCCGTCAGCATTAGTTCGGTACACCTGATCGCGCCTGGAGCGCCAGTACGATGAAATAGCAGCCGTGTGAAACACGAGTTCGCAGCCATCCACGGCGCGCGCGACGGCATCTGGATCCAGGATGTCGCCAACGACATGCTCAACCGGTAAACCTTCGAGCGCGACAAGACTGGAACTCGCCCGCCGCAGCACGCGCACACGCTCGCCGCGCTCCACCAGCGCCCGGACGATGCTCGCGCCGACGAAGCCGCTGCCGCCTGTAACAAGTATGTTCATGGTGATGCTTCGCGGTGCTACTTTATCTCGCCCTTGAGGAACCGCCGGGCTGTTTCGGCCAGAATTGCCGAGCCGATTGGCAGGCAGCGCTCGTCGATGTCGAAAATGGGCGTGTGATGGCCGCGCGTCACGCCATCATCAATGGCCGCGCCGAGATGGAACATCGCGCCGGGCGCTTCAAGCGTCATGTACGCGAAATCTTCCGCGCCCATGCCGGCCCGCACGGTATCAATCGCCTCAGCGCCGATCAGGTCCACGGCGGTTTGATGGATCCAGCCCGTGACAGTGGGGTCGTTGCGGCCAGCCGGGTAGCCGCGCGTCACTTCCATGCGGTAATCGCCACCGAACGCGCGCGTTACGGCCAGCACCTTTTCAACTTCTACCAGAATCTGCTCGCGCACATCGGAGTCGAATGAGCGCAGCGTGCCTTCCAGAAACACTTCGGCGGGAATCACGTTTGAGGCAGCGCCAGCATGCACCTGCCCAAGGCTGACGACGGCCGCTTTCATCGGGTCGATGCGCCGCGCCACAATGCCGTGCAGCGCCATGAGCACCGGGCCGAGCATCCACAGCGGATCGGTGCCTTCGTGCGGGTACGCGCCGTGGCCACCGGTGCCGGTCAGCCATCCTCGGAACGAATCGACCGCCGCCGAGCTTGCGCCGCTCCGCACCGTAACCATGCCGGTCGGCATGGTCGAGTCGACATGCAGCGCGATGACCGCATCGACGCCTTCGAGCGCGCCGTCTTTGATCATCATCGGCGCGCCGCTCATCGGCTGGTCGCCCTCGTCTTCCTCAGCGGGCTGAAACAGAAAACGCACATTGCCGCGCAGATTCTCGGTGGCAAAGGCGTCTTTGATCAGGTGCGCCACGCCAAGCAGCATGGCCGTGTGCGCGTCATGGCCGCAGGCGTGCATCACGCCCTGATTCTGAGAAATGTACGATTGGCTTGTGTTTTCAAGGATTGGCAGGGCGTCCATGTCGGCGCGAATGGCAATCGTCGGGCCATCGCCGGTGCCAATCTGGCCGACCACGCCGGTCACACCGACATTAGTTTTCACGTCAATGCCGCCGATCTCACGCAGTGTATCGGCGACGAGTTGGGCAGTACGAACCTCCTTGAACGCCAGCTCAGGATGTTCATGAACGTCGCGTCGCAGGCGAACGAGTTCATCAGCCAGGTTTTGTGCTTTATGCAGCATCGTTTTCTCTTTCACACTACAGAATAAAGTAATCCATTAACGCGCCAGCCGCTCGCGGTCGCGCCGCACGATCATGGGATGCGACCGCAAACTGCTATACTCCCCCACGCTGCCGCGCTCGCCGACCACAATGCGATAGACATTTTCAAGCTCGCCGCCCTGGAGATTGCGGAGCACCAGCACCAAACAATACGTGCCGAGTTGGTCGGGCGACAAGCGCAAACGCTCGATCTCCATGGCCATGCAGTCGGCGGGCAGCGTCAGCGGCTTTGCGAAACTGGCAAGTTCCTCGCCATCAGGGCCGCGCAACTGCATCTCAAGCTCGACCGGCACGGCCTCGTGCGCGTCGTTGACAATGTAAATCGGCAGATCAACCGTGTCGCCGAGCGCGACCTGCTCATGCTCTAGCAGCGTGAACATGTATTGCGGGCTGAACGCATCGCGCAGCGCGTAATACGAGCGCTTCGGCACGCGCCAGTAATCGACCACCGACCAGAGCACCGCCGGGTTGGGATCGTGGAACATGAACGGCACGATGCCGCCAGTCGGGCGGTATTTATGGTAGCGCAAACGGTCGATGTAGAAGCGATTGATCGAAGACTGGTATTCCTGAGTCATGTCAATCAACTCTTGCAGCGATTCAGCCGCCTTCCAATCCAACCAGTGCGCGAGCATGTTCTCTTGAAAGAGATGACGATCGATCAGATGGTTCCAATCAATCTGCGAGATGTCCTCGCTGACAAATTTGATCGTGCTCTCGTAATTCGGGAAGCTCTGCGCGCCAAACTCGGTCACGAAGCGCACATTCTTCGGGAAGCGGTGCGCGAGACGGCTGAAAAACCACAGCGGGCCATACACCGCGTACCAGCCAAAATAAAAATGCGTGTCGGTGCCTTTGTGCAGCAATGGAATCGCGTATTCGCCGGACGAGCGCACCACCGAACGTGTGGCATCCTCGCTTTCCGCGACATGCTTAAGGTGCGTGTCGAGAACATCGCGGTTCCAGTTCCACACAAAGACTGAAAAATAGGTGCGCAGCACGGTGGTGATACGCTCGTCGCGCGTGTCGGCGTTGTACAGCGGCTCGTTGTGCATGCACCAGACCACCAGGGAAGGATGATTGTACAGCAGGCGCACCATCTGGCGCGCCTGGCGCTCGGCTTCCGGCAGCACCGAGCGGCGATACAGCCATTGCATGGGGAAGTCCTGCCACAGCAGCACGCCTGCCAGATTCGCCGCCTCGTAGAAGTCGGGATGCTCGACATGCGCATGAACGCGCAGCATATTCATGTGGCATTGCTGTGCCAGTTCGATGTCGCACACAAACTGCTCGAATGTCATGGTGGCAATGCGGACATCGCCGGGCGCGTAGTTGCTGCCCTTGATGAACAAACGCTTGCCGTTCAAGCGCGCGATCCAGTTCTCGAAGGTGAACGTGCGGATGCCGAATGTGCATGTGTAATCGTCGGAAACGGTGTCATTATCGACAACTTCCAGGCGCACGGTGTAGCAGTTCGGGTGGCCGAGATCGTGCGTCCACCAGAGCTGCGGGTCGCTCACGTTGAACAGACCGGCGATCTCCTGCTCGCCTGCGGCCAGCGCGCGGCGCATTTCGATCACCTGCACCTGACCGGCAAAGTTCTTCGGCTCAAGCGTCCAGCGCAGTGTGACATCGCGGGCCGTCGTGCTATCGACCGTGGTTCGGAAGCGAATCTCCGCCAGCGCAGAACTCGCGCGCTCGGTCTGCAACTGCACCGTTTTGATTCGTACCGCGCCGGTCGAAATGAGCTCGACCGGCAGCCACATGCCGCCGGGGTTGGTGGCCGGATCGATGCAATCCCAGTGCGAAAAGACGCCGGTGATCATCCGCTTGCCGAACTTGTTATGCTCCTCAGGGCAGTCCACCTCGACCACCAGCGTGTTTTCCGCATGGAGCCAGTCGGTGACTTCGTACTCATGCGGCACAAAGTAGCCTTCATCGCGGCCCAGATCCACGCCGTTGAAGTACGCCTGCATCCAGTAAAACACCCCGTTGAAGCGCAGCCAGTGGCGGCGGGGCGACTGTCCATCAGGCACGCGCTCATCCAGGGAGAAGGCTTTGCGATAGACCATTTTGCCGCTGTAGCGTTCGAACAATGCGTGCTGCTGCCAGTGGGCCGGAAGCTGCTGTTCAACCCACGCGCGATCGTCACGCGGGTAAAAGCCCTGGCGGAAGGCATCGACCGGAAGGAGTTGCCATGGACCGTTAAGCGAGCGAACAATTGTCATAGCGTACTGCTTACACCTTATTTCAGACGTACTTCTGTGGATATAGATGCGTTATTCTAGAGGATAGCCCGACGCATGTCAACCACAGGGATTGTCATCAATCTGTTATTTTATCAGATGTGTCACAGTTGTTCTTACCCTCGTTTGTAGTTATAATGTACCGGAGCCCGTTTACGTTTAATCTCCGCCGTGTTAGCATGCTACGTCGAGTCTACCCGGATACGGCGTAACGAAGATATGACAACCAGCAAACCACTTTCATATACGCGCAGTGATGCGCTTGTGCGGCTGACACAGGCCGTCGAAACCGCGACAACGCTCGACGAGCTGTTGATGCTCGCCCAAAGCGAAGTAACGCAGGTGCTTGATGTCGACTTGAGCAGCGTGCTGCTGTTTGGCGATAATAACACGTGCTATATCGCGTCGGCGTTCCCTCCGTTTGCCCATCTGCCGGACCCGCTTGAACTCACCGCCGATTCAGTTGTCCATCGCGTGATTGGTGAGCGCCAGCCGCTGCATATTGATCTGGCCCATGATCAGCCGTTCGAGGTGTATGCCCGCGCATCCGGCGCGCGCGTGGCGTTGCTGGTGCCGCTCATCGCGCAGGACCGCGCGATTGGCGTGCTGCTGCTCGGCACGCGCGACGAAGCGCACCAGTTTCTTGAAGATGACATAGCGCTTGGGCGCGTTCTTGCCGGGCAACTCAGCGCGGCGATTGTCGCATTTCGGTTGAGTGAAGCGGCGCAATTACGCAATGAAGAACTCGCGACGCTGAATGAAATTGCCGCAGCGGTCACGTCAACGCTCGACACGCGCGAACTCTACCGCGAGATTGTACACCGCCTGAACATCTACTTTAAAGTGGATGCGGGCTCCTTGCTGCTGCTTGACGAGGCCACCGGCGAGCTTGAATTCACCGTCACCATGGAAGGCGAAAAAGAGGTGTTGGTTGGCAAGCGCGTGCCGCAGGGCCAGGGCGTGGTTGGCTACGTGGCCGCCACCGGCGACTGGGTGGTCGTGCATGACGCGCCGAACGATCCGCGCTTCTACCGCAAGATTAGCGATGATATCGGCTACGATACGCGCTCGATTCTGTGCGTGCCGGTGATTGCCAAAGCCAGCGTGATCGGCGTCATCGAATTACTGAACAAAATCAACGGCCCCTTTACCGAGGAAGATGCCATTCGCCTGAGCCGCATGGCGGCCTTCATTGGCGTGGCGCTCGACAATGCGCGGCTGTTCAAGAAAGTTGCCGACGGGCGCGACCAACTCGAGGCGATTCTGAACTCCACCGCAGACGGCATGATCATGACCGACCTTTTGGGGACTGTGGTCAACACCAACGAGATGGCCACGGAGTTGTTCGCCCCGATTGAAAGCGACATTATCAATCAGCCGCTCGGGCGCTTGCTCCAGCAGCTGCGCAGCCGCGCGCACGATGTCGTCACCCGCCCGTGGGGCGGCCAGAACAACCTTGACAATGAGCCGTCGTCGGTGACTGAATACGAGCTTGGCGGGCAGCGCCGCCGCTTCATCCGCCACCTCATGCTGCCGGTGCGCGATGCCACGGGAAAAGTGTACGGGCGGCTGGCCGTATTCCGCGATATTACGCACGAAAAAGAGCTGGAGCAACTGCGCGACGATTACACGAGCATGCTCGTTCACGATCTGCGCGCGCCGCTGACTTCGGTCATGAATGGCATTACCATGACGCAGCGCGGTCTTGGCGGCCCGGTGACGCAACAGCAGCAAACCATGCTTTCCATTGCGCAGTCTGGGAGCCAGACGATGCTGGAATTGGTCAACAACCTGCTCGACATATCGCGCATGGAGCAAGGCCAATTACACCTGGATCTTGAACCGCTGCCAGTGTATGTAATTCTCGACGCTGCGGTGGAGCGCATCGAAGCCTCGGCCCGTTCGCGTCACATTCAGATCGAGCAGCGCCTGTCGCTTGATCTGCCACCCATCGAGGCAGATCGCGACATGATCGTGCGCGTGTTGCAGAACCTGCTTGATAACGCGCTCAAGTTCTCGCCGCAACACACAACCGTTACCGTTGGTGCCATGCGCTTCAATGCAGACGCGGAGCACCCGCCCGACATGGCGGTGCATCCATCGCTGCCAGGCGGCTCATGGATGGTCATGTGGGTGCAAGATCACGGGCCGGGCGTTCCCGCAGCGTATCATGAGCGCATTTTCGAGAAGTTCGGGCAGGTGCGTGGGCGCAAAGGGCGCGGCACCGGGCTGGGATTGACGTTTTGCAAGCTCGCGGTCGAGGCCCATGGCGGCACTATCTGGCTCGAAAGCACGCAGGACATCGGGAGTACGTTTGCCTTTACACTGCCGCTCGAAAATCATACATAACCTGTGCATTGCAGGCGGCCTGCGTGCATAACCGCTTGATTTGCACTGACGCTTCACCTATAATGAACGATAGCTCCAAAGTACTCGCAAAGACTATAAATCGTAGCCGTGCAATGCTGAAGGCGAGTCACTGATGCGCAGACTGCTCCGTGCGATTCAATCTCACATCCGCTATAAAATTATTCTGCCGTACCTCGCGCTGACGCTGGCTGTGACCATGGCGGGTGCGGCTATTTCGCTTGGGCTTGCGGCGTCCTCATGGGAAGACAAACTCAAGACCACGCTGACCCAGATGGGGCGCGACACCACCGAAGCGCTCGTGCAGCGCGAGCGCGATCATCTGGCGTTTTTGCTGCAAGCAGCCTTTGCCCAGGAGAATCCCGCGGCAGACGCGCCAGCAGTTCCCGATGCGATTGCCAGCAACGATCCAGCCCTGGTCGACAAGGCGCTGCTGCCTTTTTATAATTATGCGCGCGCGAATCCAAGCCTGAGTTTTGATCGACTGATTGCGTTTAACACGCACGGCGAAGCGCTCATCGATTTTTTGCGCGTGTCCGACAGTCCGACCGCAGGACCGCAGCGTTTGCAAGGCACGAATCTCTCGGAAGTTACGGATGTCAAAAATATTGTACAAGGCCGCCAGGTCGACAAGGCCGATAAATTTTCTAACTTCATTATCTTCAATCCTGACCCGCAGCCGTACTTTTACACCGTCGTGCCGGTCAAGCGCAACGATGCTGTCGTTGGCGGGATCATGGTGGCCGTAAAGGTTGATCGCTTGCTGGAACTGCTTGAAAACAGCAGCGAAGCGACAATTACCACGTTTTACAATCTGCAAGGGCAGCCAATCGGCACCACGCTGCTGCGCCGTGAGGAGCTTGGAACGCTTGGCATCCCGGAACAGGCTATCGAAGAATTACAGAACCACGCTCAATCGGTGTTCGATGTCCAGAATATTCGCGGGCGCGAATTTGAACTGGTGTACAGCCCGCTGGCGATTGCCAATCGTCAGGTTGGCTATTTTTCGGTTGGCCTTTCACGCGACGTTGAATTTAGCTGGCTTTCGACCAGCCGCAATGGCATCATCGCAATTGCTTTCCTGCTTGCGGCAGGAGCCGTGCTGCTGGGCTACGTGGTTGCGCGGCGAATCACGCTCCCGCTTGCGGCGCTGGTTTCCACTGCGGAGGCGGTAACTGCTGGCGATCTGGAGCAGCGCACTTTTATTTCGACCCGCGATGAACTTGGGCAACTCGCGCAAGCATTCAACCAGATGACCGAGCATCTGCTCCGCCTGTACCGCACCAGCCGCGAACTCAACGCGCTGATTGATGTGCGGCCTGTTCTCGATGTTACCGAGCAAACACTGCGCCAACTCGCGCCGAACGCAACCGCCTTCGCCGTGCTGCACCACCGTGACACATGGACCTACCGCGTTGCCGAAAGCGCGCCCGCGCCACTCGCTGATCTTCAAGGCAGCACAGCGCCCGCGCCTGACACAGGCTTGCTGGAAGATGTAGCGCAGGGGAGCCTTCCGCGCGTGCTGCCACCCGCCAGCGATGCGCGGCTCGCAACCGTGGGATTGGCTGACGCTGCCATGTTCCAGAGCGCGCTGCTCACGCCGCTGCTGCTGCACAATCAGATCGTCGGCGTGCTCCTGTTTGTCAGCCCTGAAGCGGACGCGTTCAGCGGCGGGGTCGCGCCGACGCTGCTCGCGATCGCGAACATGGCCGCGAGTGTGATGTGCAATGCCATGCTGTTCAGCCAGGTGCGCGAGGAGGCCAGCGAACGGCAGGCTATTCTGACGTCGATTGCCGATGGCGTGATTGTGTGCGACAACGAGCGCAAGATCGTGCTTACCAACGCCGCAGCCGAGCGCATGCTGAATTTGCCATCCGCGCCACGCCAGAAAATTGACTTCGCCAGCTTGCCACTCGAACCAGTCACCATGAAGGATGACGCTTTTGGGAACGTTCGTTCAGATCTCGATCATTACCAGGTCGGGAATCAGGTGGTGACGTTCAGCAGCGCGCCGGTGATTGTAGATGGGCAGCACCAGCTCGGCGAGGTGATTGTGTTGCACGACATTTCAGCCGAGGCTGCCGTAGATCGCGCGAAAACGCAGGTGATCGCCACGATCTCGCACGAGTTACGCACGCCGCTGACGGTTATCAGCGGCTACACTGAGCTTCTTTCGCGTGGCATGGCGGGCGAACTTTCTTCCATGCAAAGCGAAATGCTCGATCAGGTGCGCCTGCGCGCCGAGCAACTCAACAACATTGTGAAAAATGCGGTGCTGCTCGCCAATATCGAAGCTGGCATGATGAAGCCACTGCTTGAGCCGCAGCCATTATCGGTAGCCGTTGAGCAGGCCGTCACATTGCTCCGATCAGGCTTCCATGCGAAGGGATTGACGGTGACAGTTGAGTTGCCAGATGATTTACCGCAAGTGCTGGCCGACCGCGATCACTTGCATCAGGCGCTCGTGCAATTGCTCGACAATGCGCGGCGGTACACCAGCGAAGGTGGAGTGACGATCAGCGCCGCCCAGCATGACTCAATGGTACAGGTCAATATCAGTGACACCGGCGTCGGCATCCAGCCAGACGTTCTCGATCAGCTTTTTTCGCGTTTTCATCGTGTTGAGGGAAACAATTCGCCTGAGCGCGGTGGTGGTCTTGGCCTGGCAATCACCCGTCATTTAATCGAACAACAAGGCGGCCGGGTCTGGGCAACCAGCAACGCTAGTCGTGGCAGTACCTTTAGCTTTTTCATCCCGGTAGCACATGCACACGCAGACACAGCCGTCACAGAAACAAGCACAAAGACAGCCTGATCCGCTGCGATGGTTGATCATCGCAGCGCTGTTATTGGCGCTCCTCATGCTTTGCGGCGTGTCGCAGCTTATTTTTGTATGGCTGACCCCACATCGCGAGCCAGCTCTCCTCAATTTATTGGCGCTTGAGCCCGCAGATTATGCGCCATGGAAAGTCACGCCGCAACTGCCAGCCATTGCGCCCTCTGCGGCAAGCGTCCTTGAAGGCATCAGTGCGACACAAACAAGCCAGGCACTCACTCCGCAATCCCAGGCGACAGTTCCGTCGGTGCCATTAGCGATTGTGCCAGCGCAAACGAATGCGCCAACGCCAACCTCGGCAGGCGTTCCGTCGGTCATTCCAACCGCTACGCCGCGCGGCGCGCCACTGATTCCGAATCCTATCAGCACCGTTCAGTCTGGCTCAACGATTATTGCCGAGCAGCCAACGGCGCGGCCTACGCGCACATTGATTCCGACGCGTTCGCCGGCAAGTGCGACGCCACAGCGAAGCACGCCAACGGTCGTTATACCGAGCGCGACCAACCGCCCAACAATTGCTCCGACCAGGATCGTGCCGCCAACCCCGACGCGACTGCCTGCTGTGCAGCCGACGCCGACCAGAGCTTCTGTACCTTTGGCAACGCCTGTTCCGACCCGCAAGCCAACCGTGGCACCAACGCCGATACCGGCGACGAACACGCCGATGCCACCAACACCAGCACCAGCGACGAATACGCCGGTGCCGCCGACGAATACGCCGGTGCCGCCGACGAATACGCGGCGTCCACGCCAACCAACGCGGACACCCGTGCCGCCGACCAACACGCCGGTACCGCCGACGCCCACCGCCGTGCCAGCGACCAACACGCCGGTCCCACCAACACCAGTTGACACGGCTGTACCGCCGACGCCCACCGCCGTGCCACCAACGCCGGTCGACACGGCCGTGCCGCCGACGCCAACTTCGGCGCAACCAACGCCCACCGACACGGCCGTGCCACCCACCACAGCGCCCACGGCTGATACAACGCCGAGTGTGATAGTTACGCCCACCGTGGCACCGCCCTCGGTAAGCAAAAACGTGTCATCCAGCCAGACAACAGTAGGTACAGCGATTCAGTTTACCATCGTAGTGAGTAACAAGACGAACGCGCCAGTAACTATTTCGCAAATCACTGACACGTTGCCACAGGGCTTCGTGGCCGAGTCATGCATCAGCGACCATGGCGGCTCCTGCTTCACACCGCCAAGCGGGCAAGGCCAGGTGATGTGGCCCGCATCGCCGAGTGGTTTCACCGTAACGCT
>DASTWM010000561.1:0-5877 GCA_035765855.1 Roseiflexaceae bacterium | reverse complement strand
CATCTTGCTGAGCGCGGTCCACTCGTCGGTGTCGGGGTTGTACTGCCACACCTCGTCGCGGTAGGTCGTGCCATCCCAGCCGCCGAACATGTACAACTTGCCCTCGACGGCAGCCAGCGCGTAGCCACTGCGGGGCGCAGGCAACGACTTGCAGGTGGCCCACGTATCACGATTCGGATCGTATGCTTCACAGGCATCGGTCGGCTGCCCGGAAGCGAGCCGCCCGCCCGGCACGTAGATTTTATTACCAATCACGGCGGCCCGCACGTCACTGACCGGCAGTGGTTTGGCGCGGCGCGGCACCCATGTATTCGCGCTGATGTCGAAGCGCAGCACTTGGCCGCTGACACCACTGCTATCTTCGCCACCAATCGCATAAATGTACGAACGGCCACCGTAGGCAACGTCCGCCATGGCGAAACCGGCCCGTCCATCGGACAAAGGCGCGAGTTCACGCCATGGCTTATCCGGCACCGGCACGTTCAAGCCTTCCGTGCTGGTTGTCGGTGTTGGCGCGACACTGGAAAACTGGCGCGTCACCATAATCACCACGGCGATAAGCAAAAGGAGCGCGACCACGCCGCCTGCCACCATGACCAAACGGCGATTCGCGGCAGGTGCCTGCGTGCTAGCCACGAGTGGTGCAGGATCATTTGCCGTGACAGGAACAACGGGTTCTACTGGCGCGGTATCCATTATCTCGGTTGTTGCGTTAACTGGCTCAGGTGCTGTTTCTTCGACAGGAGTGTCGCGAAGCGCGTGCTCAGGTGCTGGTGCTGTTGCAGGCGCTGGCTCCGGTTCGGCTGGCATTGCGCCCGTGTCCGTCATCGGCACCAGGCCCATGCGCATCGCGTACACAGTTGCCTCGGTGCGCGAGGTCACGCCGATTTTCCCAAAGATATTGCGGAGATGCACCTTGACGGTGTTTACACTGATATGTAACTGGTGCGCGATCTGCTGGTTCGTCGCACCAGTAGCGACGAGCCGTAAAATTTCAAGCTCGCGATCGCTGATTTGTGTATCGGTGGTCATGAGAAAATTTGTCAGTTGCCTTGTTGCTCGTTCGTTCGATCATAGCACGTCTCGTGTGGGACGGCAAGAATTGTGACACCATCGTCATGGTATACGGTGCGGTAGCCTGGCCTGTTCGCAAACACATCAGGCGTAATTGCACCACGTTGCGATCCAAAATAGATGTAATTGATTTGATTGCAGGCAATTAAGTTGAATAATTGCTGCTCTTGCCCGGCATGGAAATTGGCAACAAACTGGCTGCGTTCATGGGCCGCACGGATGTAGTCGGGCGGGCCGTAGATCGCCAGCACCGGCGGCGTGCTGACCCAGCGGCCTGCGAGTGGCAGCAACCACCAGCCGCCATCCGTCCCGCGTTCGGAGCCGGGCTGCCATGCCGTCGCGTTGATCAGAAAACGGGCATCCGGCGCAGTGTGCGTTTCGGCCCAATGAATAGCTTTGAGATCGGCGGTGGTGGCGAACACCGTAGCTGGATTTACGATGCCGCGCATGCGCCACCCGCCCCACAGCCCCACACCAACAAGTGCAAGGAGCGCAAGCGCATGAACTGCCGCCTGTCGCTTGATGACGAAGGACGAACGACGAACGACGAAGAACGATAGATGTTCTGGTTCTATGGTTCTGTCGTTCTGTCGTTCTGTCGTTCTGCGTCCATCGGCCAGACAATCCACCACCATGCATGCACCGCCGCCAACCATGACGCTGATCGGCACGAACAGGCTGATCACAACCGACTCGTTCGAGACCAGCCACAATGCGGGAAGTCCAACAAGCCAGGGATTGGCAGCCAGAAACATGGTTGCTACCCATGCCGTCTGTTCGACAGCTGCGCGCGAACGCCGGGCGAGTCCCCAGAGCGCCGCCAGCAGCGCCAGCGGAATGAGCCAGCGGTTCAGCCCGGCCCACAGCAGTCCCGGCGCAATCGCGCTGCCGCCTTCGTTGATGACATAATTCGCGCTTTGTGCTACGCGCTCCAATGTGCGCGTAACCAGCAGCCACAGCCATGGCGCGGTCAGGATGAGTGGCAGCCCGCAGCCGAGCAGCAAGCCGAACCCATGCTTTTGCCATGGCACATGCTCCTGTGTAACAAGTGCTGTCACGCCCATGATTGCCAGCAAGCATAATGCGAATATGAGCACTCGAAAATGGACGAGGCTTAAGCCGGCGAGCAGTACTGCCACGGAGATGTACCAGCGCAGCGACGCCGTGCGAAGCGCCTCCCGCCACGCGATTGCCAGCGGCGGGAGCAGCAGCAGCCCCGCCAGTTGGGTGTAGCGTCCCCAGCTGGTGTAATATGCGGGAAAGGTTGAGAGCGCGCCAACAACGACGCCCGCGACAACTGCGGCCCACGGTTTGCGCCAGAGGTACGCCGCTAATGCGCCGCAGGTCAGCACGTGGAGCGCATTCAGCACCTGCCCGCTCCATAGCATGGTGGTTGGCACATCAAGCCGTGCCACCTGCATGACTGCTGCAAGGAAAACATGGTAGCCCCAGTGATACGGCAGCTGCTCCACCGGCATGTACGGCGCAAGTGACAGTGGCGCTTGCCCGCGCTCAGCTGCCACACGAATCATCAGCGCATGGTGGACAGAGTCGACCCAGGCGGGCAGCGCAAGCTGCTCGATTTGCACGAATCGCAGCCACAACGTGAAGCCAATCAGCACCAGCATTGCGGCAGCAGCGAGGTGTGAGGAAGGCCGAGCGAAATGACGCCGCGTCGCAGAAAACATTCCTGGCGCTAATTCCCTGGAAGAGCCGATCCATAGCACGACTACCACCGCCATGCCGCACATCAGCGCCAG
The DNA here is from genome assembly GCA_035765855.1 of Roseiflexaceae bacterium. Classification (GTDB taxonomy): domain Bacteria; phylum Chloroflexota; class Chloroflexia; order Chloroflexales; family Roseiflexaceae; genus DASTWM01. The sequence goes on along the minus strand of DASTWM010000561.1, from coordinate 3,043 downwards.
CACAGTAAGCGTAAAAGCGGAAAGCGCGAGCCCAAGCGTTGTAATCCATAGATACAGCAATGGAATCATGCTCAGGCTATAGCCTAACCATAGTGCCGGACGAGCGAAGGAAGTTGCTGGTTGGGGGTGCAACCAACGCTCGAACAAAAAGCCGGGGCCAAATAATAGCAGTGAAAGCGTAACGACAAAGCGCCCGAATGGCCCTGCAATCCAGATAAGCGGAGCGCATACAAAGAGGGTAAGCGCGAGTGTGCGACGAAGCGACATGCTCTCTAGTGTACCATATCGCTGCACGGTAATTTTGCCGACAGCCGCTCTTACATGAGCGCGTGTGCTCTATAAAAGATAAAAGAACCCACCTTCTGTGACAGGCGGGCTTCTCATGGTCAAACAAGTGAGAGGAGATTTTCTTAGAACGAGCTGCTCTGGCTTGATTCAGTATTCGCCAGTGCAACACGCTTGAAAAAAGCCGCGCCAGTTGTTTGCAGCGGGCGCGTCTCTGGTCCAGCAGCGGGCCGCGTCGCAAACATGATTACGCCTTGCTGCTGGAGTTCACATAAGCCGACACACACCTCAAGTGGCACCTGTCCAAGTATCATCGCCATTTCGGCAATGCTGCGCTGCCCATCCACGACGGCAAGGATGGGCCACGTTGATTCGCTGATTTGAACGCTTGCCCGCGCGCTTTTATCGAGCAGTATCGGCACCAGGTTCAGATCATGAATGTATTCTCGCACTTGCTGCCAGCGTTGGGCCTGCTCCTTGGCCTGGCTCACCAGTATGTATGGATCATGCCAGAGCGTAATGGTGTCACTCGTTATTCCAGAAACGAAACGAAATGGCGCGCTGTGCTCCGCGAAAAGTTCGCACAGTGCATCAAAGCTCGCGTGATTGCGCGTGGAGACATGATACAGCCGCCCATCGCGGCAAAAGATAGTTCCGAGCGTTCCACCAGAACCGATTTCGATCACACCTGTTACCATTGTGCCTACTGCAAGTTCGATAAGTTCATCGAGCGGAAATTGATCGAGCGTACCTTCCAGTTGCATTGACCCTGGTGCAATCATAAGACGTTCTCCTAAGATGGTATGTTTCCATCGTACCATGCACGCCTCTGTATGCCGATAGCGCAATGCTCCTAATCGACTACTATCCTATGTCGTCTCGCGCGCCAGTATATTACCACTTTTTAACCCTTACGCGAACCTCTGTCGAATGACGGTTTTGTGAACTCCTGAGTCTGCGGGCGATCAGGAATTTGAGCGTTTGACAAGCACTAGTTAGCATGGTATACTCTCAAATCGCTGTGCAAATACATTCTTCTTTTGCCTGCGCAGGTTGAACCCTATCTAAGGCACGGCCCTTGCTGTGACCAGAATTGGGTTCACGCTTTTGTTTTGTAAAGAACCTAACGTACATAGGTTAGTAAATACCTTTTTGTCTTGTATTGTTACGTAAGATTGAGGAACCTTTGAGAGGTCCGCTGCAAACGGAGGAAGCACAACAGCATGCCGACGATTAACCAGCTTATTCGCAAGCCACGCAAGCCCGTCACAAAGAAGACCAAGGCTCCGGCGTTACGCTTTAATCTGAACTCCCTGAAGGGAAAGCTTACTCGTGTTTCGGGGGCACCGCAAAAGCGTGGCGTCTGCACGCAGGTGCGCACCATGACACCGAAGAAGCCGAACTCGGCACTGCGCAAAATCGCGCGCGTGCGGCTGAGCAATGGCCTGGAAGTGACTGCGTACATCCCTGGTGAAGGGCATAACCTGCAGGAGCACTCCGTTGTCCTTATCCGCGGCGGGCGTGTCAAGGATTTGCCGGGCGTGCGCTACCACATTGTGCGTGGCACGCTTGACGCGCAGGGTGTTGCAAACCGCAAGCAGGGGCGTTCAAAATACGGCACGAAGAAGGCGGGCGGGCCGGTCGGCAGGAGATAAGAACTTTACAGTGGCGCTACGTCGATTATGGGTAGCACACAGCGTGTGAGAGGAAACTATGCCACGTCGAGGAACTATCGAAAAGCGTGTAACTCCACCGGACGCTCGCTATAACAGCGTGCTGGTGCAGCAGTTCATCAATAAGGTCATGCAGCGCGGCAAAAAGAGCGTTGCTGAAAAAATTGTGTACATGGCTCTGGATACCGCAGCGGATCGCTTGAAGAAAACTCCCATGGAAGTTCTTGAGCTGGCAATTCGCAATGCTGGTCCAGTTATTGAAGTAAAGCCACGCCGTGTGGGTGGTGCTACCTACCAGGTGCCAGTTGAGGTCAAAAGTGATCGGCGGACGGCTCTGGCAATGCGCTGGTTGCTTTTGTCTGCGCGCGGTCGCAGCGGCCGGCCAATGTACGAGCGCCTGGCAACGGAACTGATGGATGCGTATAACAATACCGGCAGCACCATCAAGCGGCGCGAGGATGTGCAGCGCATGGCAGAGGCTAACCGTGCCTTTTCACACTACGGGCGCTTCTGATTACTGGCTCATACTTAACCCATCTGCAAGGCGCTTCGGCGATGTTGTGGATGTAAATCGTCTCCGAGGAGAAGAAATACTATTATGGCTCGGGATTTTCCATTAGAACGAATTCGAAATATTGGCATTATTGCTCACATTGATGCTGGTAAGACGACGACCACAGAGCGTATTCTGTTCTACACCGGGCGTACCTATAAAATCGGTGAGGTTCATGAAGGTACGGCGGTGATGGACTGGATGGAGCAGGAGCGCGAGCGTGGTATTACGATTACCGCTTCGGCGACGACGGCTTCATGGAAGGTCGACGATGAACTTTATCGTATCAATATCATCGACTCGCCCGGCCACGTGGACTTTACAGCCGAGGTTGAGCGCTCGCTGCGTGTGCTTGATGGCGGCATCGTGGTGTTCGATGCCGTAGCCGGCGTGGAGCCGCAGTCCGAGACAGTCTGGCGGCAGGCTGACAAATACCATGTGCCGCGTATCTGTTTTGTAAACAAAATGGATCGCACTGGCGCGAATTTTGATCGCACCGTGCAGATGATTAAAGATCGCCTTGGTGCAAAGC
>DASTWM010000560.1:0-6992 GCA_035765855.1 Roseiflexaceae bacterium | reverse complement strand
CGGAAGACGGAGATCCCATGGGCAACGGCGATCCGTGGCCGAGCATCGGCGCGCGGCAGTGCCTGGAGCGCATACGCGAGCATCCCGCCTGGCAAAACCGCGCCAATCTTGGCCCGAATGAAGGCGTTGGCATCGCGCTGGGCGGCTGGCCGTGTGGCATGTCGCCGGCTGCGGCATTCTGCCGGGTGGATAATGACGGCACCGTGCGCGTAGAGGTCGGCTCGGTCGACATCTCTGGTGTGAACAGCACCTTTGTCCTGATCGCCGCCGAAATCCTGGGCGTCTCGCCGGATCAGGTCGAGATTATCCAGGGCGATACGACGACTGGCCCGTTCGCCGGGCCAAGCGGCGGCAGCCAGACGACCTACAGCGTGTCGGGCGCGGTTGCGTCGGCGGCGCGCGAAGTGCGCGAGCGGCTGCTGGAGCTTGCTGCCGACGAGTTCGAGGCATCCGCTGCCGATCTGGAAATCGTTGACGGTCAGGTGCGCGTCAAGGGCGTGCCAGCTCAGACCAAAACCATCGGCGAGCTTGCGGCTAAGGCCGAGCGCACGCGCGGCGGACCCGGCCCGGTGATCGGCAACGGGCGCGCGGCGGTGGAGGAGAACGGCCCCGGCTTCGTGGCGCAGTTGGCGCGCGTCGCCGTCGACACGGACACCGGCGAGGTCACGATCAAGCAGTACGTCACGGTGCAGGACGTTGGCTTTGCAATGAATCCCATGCTGGTCGAAGGCCAGATTCATGGCGGCACAGTGCAGAGCATTGGCTGGGCGATGGGCGAAGCCATGGTGTACGACGAAAACGGCCAGTTGCTGACGGCGACGTTCATGGACTACGATTTGCCCAAGGCCGATCGCGTGCCGCCGATCGAGGCGATCATTGTCGAAAATCCGTCGCCTATGGGACCGTTCGGGGTGCGTGGCGTCGGCGAGCCGCCGATCACTGCTGCGCTGGCCGCTATCAGCAACGCCATTCGCGATGCGACCGGCACGCGCGTCACCGAGACGCCCTTCCGCGCGGAGACGGTCTGGAAGGCGCTGCACAACGGCCAGGCGTAACGTGAAGTAGCGGATCATGTACATGTAGCGAGTTGGACCGCGATGTAACCGGCATCGTAACATGGACGCCGAGCGCACTTTGAAGCGCGCTCGGCGTCCGTTTATTCATGGAAAACGTCATGTTGCGATCATGACGTTTGTTGCACCTGGGCTGATTCCATACGTTGACGCTAACGCATGGCTGCCGTACAATGGCACAAACCTCGTTACTTCGCCCGTTCACGCGCATTGCCTCGTTGTTCAATAGCACCCATGTATCGGAGGAACCATGACTCTTGCTGAACGCTCGCGCCAGGACATTGTTGATATCTCGCACGCCACCACGTTTTACGAATGGATGGCGCAGAAAGCCGCCAATCCGCTGGTTATCGACCATGCAAAAGGCATTTATATCTGGGATGTTGACGGCAATCGCTACATGGATTTCAACTCGCAACTGATGTGCGTTAATATCGGCCATGGCGACCAGCGTGTGATCAACGCCGTGCGCGAGCAGATGGAGCGGGTCTGCTATGTCGCGCCCGGCCCTATGACCACGCCAGTACGTGCGGAACTGGGGCGGCTGCTGCGCGAAATCACGCCCGGCAATCTTTCCAAGGCGCTCTTAACTAACGGCGGCGCGGAGGCGGTCGAGAATGCGATCAAGATCGCCCGCATGTACACCGGACGGCACAAGATCATGGCGCGCTACCGCTCCTACCACGGCGGCACGGCGGGCGCGATGACGCTGACCGGCGAGCCACGCCGCTGGGCGGCTGAACCGGGCATGCCCGGCGTGGTGCGCATCCCCGATTTTTATCCGTACCGCGCTGGCAAAGACCTGAACGATCCAGAGTACGCCGCGTCGGTGCTGCACGCGACTGAGGAGATCATTCAGTTCGAGGGGCCGCGCAGCATCGCCGCGATCATTGTCGAATCGGTCGTCGGCACCAACGGCATTCTCATTCCAAGCGCGGCCTACATGCGCGGTTTGCGCGAGCTGTGTAATAAGTACGGCATCCTGCTGATCTGCGACGAGGTGATGAGCGGCTTCGGGCGCACCGGCGAATGGTTCGCGGTCGATCACTGGGGCGTGGTTCCCGACATCATGACCGTCGCTAAGGGCCTGACCTCGGCCTACGTGCCGCTCGGCGCGACAATCGTTTCCGAGCCAATCGCTGACTACTTCGAGGAAGCCACATTTTCCGCCGGTTTGACGTACAGCTCGCACGCGGTGGGCTGCGCGGCGGCAGTAGCATGCATCAACGTGTACAAGGAAGACGGCCTGATTGAAAATACGCGCGCCATGGGCGCAATCCTTCAGGCGGAATTGGAGAAGATCAAGGCCAGGCACCCGTCGGTTGGCGACGTGCGGGCGATCGGCCTGTTCAGTTTGGTTGAGCTTGTCAAGGACAAGACCACCCGCGAGCCGCTCGTGCCGTACAATCCGGCACCCGATCAGCTTGGCCCGATGCCGGCCTTTAACGCCTTCCTGCGCCAGCAAGGTTTGTTCACGTTTGTGCGCTGGAACACGTTTTTTATCAACCCGCCGCTGTGCATTACGGAAGAGCAACTACGCGAAGGTCTTGCTATTATCGACCGTGGACTTGACCTTGTCGACCAGGCGCTTGCATGATTTTCAAGATATTTCTTCAGCCTTGACCGCAATTCTATACCGTATGCTTCTGATTGTGACAGAGTGATGCAGCGCGTCACTCTGTTTTTGCGCTTGAGCATCGATGCAGATGACTTACCATGGCTTTCATTAGCGATGTAATAATTCTGAGACGCTCTCGTAATGAAATTGCGTCTGCCCTCAGCATGCCTGCTTGTTATACTCTCTTAAGCGGGGCGTCCAGCACTCATCGAGCATCGGCGTAGAATGACAAGCATGCATTACCAGCGCTTTACATATCTGAGCATCACAGGTTTGGGGATCATTGCCGTGCTCTTCATGCTGGCGCGCTGGGGCACGTCCACTGCTGTGCAAACGGCGGCGTTCGTGCTCGCCATGGCGGTGCTTGCGGCGCTGGCCTACGGAATTGCATGTCCACTGACCAACATGCTCACCACATTGCGCATCCGCGAAGCGCGTTTCCGCCTGTTCTCCGAGGTCGCAGTCGAGGGCATATTCATTCAGGAAAACGGCACCATTATCGATGCAAACGATACGCTGGCCGCACTCCTGGGGTCTTCGCGCGAGTCGCTAATCGGGCAGGACATGGTATCGTTCGTCGCGCCTGAGTCGCGCGCCACGGTTGTTGAACATATGGCGCGGGGCTTCGAGCAGCCGTACGAGGTTGTTGGCGTGCGGCGCGATGGCATGCGCTTCCCGATGGAAATGTCGAGCAGGAAAGTCATCTATCTTAGTCGTCATGCCCATGCGTTCGCAGTCCATGATCTTTCTTCGCGCCAACTCATGGAAACGATATTAAAATCGAGCGAAGCACGCTTTCGGCAAATTGCTGAACATGTCAACAATGTATTCTGGATCTGCTCACCGAACCTCGATCAGGTGATCTATGTCAGCCCGGCGTACAAAACCATCTGGCAGCGCGCGTGCGCCGATCTGTATGAACATCCGCATCTCATGATCGACGCTATTCATCCCGACGATCGTGATGCTGTGCTGCGCGCGCTCCACAGCCAGCAGGAGCAATGTGGCGAGCTGCGGATCGTACGGCCTGATGGCAGCATTCGCTGGGTATGGTCGCGGGCTTTTCCCATTTGTAATGAGCAGGGAGCGGTGTATCGTATCGTCGGCGTTGCAGAGGACATCACCGAGCGCAAGCAGGCTGAAATGGCTTTGCAGGAAAATGAAGCGACTATTCGCGGCCTGTACGATATTGCATCGGCAAAGCTGATGAGCTTCGACGAGCGCCTTCACGCGGTATTGACCATGGGTTGCCGCCGGTTCGGGCTGCCTTTTGGCATGCTCACCCGTTATGCTGATGAACAATTCCATGTGATTGCAGCGGTGACGCCCAACGGATTGATCAACGCGGGCGACGTTATTGCGGAGCAGAAAACCTTTTGCGGTACGACCGTTGGGGCGAGTGAGCCGGTGTGTATCACGCACGCTGGCGCAACGCACTGGCGTGATGATGCGTGCTACATCGCGGGTCGTTTCGAGGTTTACTTTGGCGTTGCCATCACGGTTCATGGGCAGGTGTACGGTACCTTCTGCTTTGCCAGCAGCGTGCCGCGCCAGGATGATTTTACTGAACATGAGCGCGACGTGTTGCGCCTCATGGCCCAGTGGGTCAGCGGCGAAATCGAGCGCCAGCTTGCGGAAGAAGCGATCAAGCAGCAGTACCGCGCCGCCAGCCGGGCCCAGAGCGAGAGCCGCGCAGTGCTGGACGCCACCAGCGACGCCATGACGCTTGTTTCACCCACAGGTGTCTTTCTGTCGGTCAATCGCCGCTTCATCGAACTGCTAGCCATGCCAGCGAGCGCTATTATTGGCCGCACATTTCAATCATTTGTGCCAGAATTGCGTCACCTTCTCGCCGAGCCAGCCATATTTCTCCAGCGTTTTGGTGAATCCGCGCTCGACTCCGTAAACCCGCTGGTCGATACCGTCATACAGGTGCATCCACAGCGCCGCGAACTAACCTTACTTTCCACGCCAATACACAGCCAGGATGGGTATATTGGCCGATTATACACGTTCCGCGATGTGACCGATGCGCATGCAATCGACCAGATGAAGTCCGATTTCGTTTCCATGGTTTCACATGAATTGCGCACCCCGCTGACATGCATCAAAGGCTACGTCGACATGCTGCTTGATGGCGAGGTTGGCCGCATCTCGCCAGTGCAGGTCGAATATCTGGGCATCGTCAAGGAAAACTCCGACCGGCTCATGATGCTCATCAACGATCTGCTTGATGTTACGCGGGCGGATTCGGGAACGATTGAATTGCGCTGTGACGCCACTGATTTTTCGCGCATCATGCACAATGTTTTGCGCGCATTGCTTCCGCAAATGCAGCATAAACGGCAACAGCTTACGTTAGATATACAGGAATCATTGCCGCTGATCTGGTGTGATGCCGACCGTGTTACCCAGATAATGACGAATTTGATTTCGAACGCACATAAGTATACGCCGCCAGGCGGTACGATTTCTATTCATGCCCATGCGCAGGATGGTACGCTCTCTGTTGCCGTGCAGGATAACGGGGTGGGTATCTCGGTTGGAGACCACGCGCACGTTTTCAGGCGTTTCTTTCGCGCAAAGCATGCTGCGACAAAAGATGTTGGCGGAACCGGATTAGGGCTTGTTATTACGCGATCATTGGTAGAGCTCCACGGCGGCAGCATGGGCTTCGAGAGTGAGCTTGGCAGCGGGTCGGTGTTCCGCTTCACACTTCCTGTTTCGCGCCACAGCAAGGAGCCTGATCATGATTGATGTGGCAGATGAGTTCCACATGATGGATCAAGGTCTCCACGCCCTTGTCGTCGATGATGATCCGGGGATCAACCGCTTGCTGCAAGCGCGCTTGCTGGCACGCGGCTATCATGTCACATCGGCCAGCAGCGGTGAAGCAGCACTGGCGCAGATGGCCCAAAACAACGTTGACATCGTTTTTCTTGATGTTTCGTTGCCGGGAATCAGCGGGCTTGACGTGCTTGGCGTCATTCGCGAACGCTATCACGACACGGCCGTGGTGATCACCACGGCGTTTGGTTCGGAGCGGGTCGCCATTGATGCCATGCGGATGGGAGCCGATGACTATCTGCGTAAGCCATTTGAGCCGTCCGAGTTCAAATCGGTGCTCAAGCGCACCGTGTCGCGGCTGCTGCTCAACCGCCAGAATGCTGCGCTGCGACTTCAGCTCGATGAGAAGCACCGGCAGCTTGAAGCGGAGCTTGTGCGTGCCGCAAATGTGCAGTCCGACCTGTTGCCGTATGAAATGCCGATCATGGCCGGTTTTGAGATGGCGGCGGAGTGCGTGCCAGCCCACGAAGTTGGCGGCGACTTTTACGATTGGCAGCATAAGCACCACAATCTGCTTTCCCTGTGGCTGTGCGATGTGATGGGTAAAGGCATGCCGGCTGCGCTGCTCATGGCGACGGTGCGCGCGGTGATGCGCGCGGTGGTGCGCGGCAGCCCGCCTGCAACCGCGCTGCGCTACGTTACCGCCGCGCTCGACGATGATTTTATTCAAACCGACCAGTTCGTCACCCTTTTCATGGCCAGTCTTGAGATTGAGCAGCGCCGCCTGACCTATGTCGATGCTGGTCATGGCCATGCGTTCATGCGCCGCGCAAATGGAGCCGTCGAACTGCTCCCGCAGCGCGGGCTGCCGCTCGGCGTTATGCCAGATACGCATTACACCGAAGGGACGCTGGTGTTTGAGCCGGGCGACTCGCTGGTTGTGTACAGCGACGGCGTCATCGATGCGCGGCCCGACCTTGAATTAACGCCGCAGAAGTTAGCACAGTATTTGGATGGCACGCGCAGCGCGCTGGCCATGGTCGATCGGGTGGTCACGCTGCTGAGCCCGGTGGGAGTACCGCCCGATGATTTCACGGTCATTGTATTGCGCTGCAATGATTGATGAAGTATAGTACGTAGCTGCACAATGCTTGCTGCCTGGCTAAAAGAATAGATGCGTTTTATGATTCTGATGAGTATGACCACGCGGCCCGCGAAAGGAATAGTAATGGAAATAGTTGTTGAAACATATTCACCAGATATAACAATTATTTATATTAGCGGTCGCCTCGACCTGTTGACAAGCTCGGAACTCAAGCAGCGTGTTTCTGATCTTGTTGACGCTCATCATTTCCGCATTGTTATTGATCTTTCTGGTTGTTCCTACATTGATAGTTCTGGTCTTGGCGTTATTATCGGGTGTTTGAAGGTCGCACGGCGCGGCGGCGGTGATTTGCAGATTGCCCGGCCAGCAGAGCAGGCGCGCGTTATTCTTGAACTTACAACACTGAATC
>DASTWM010000559.1:0-2076 GCA_035765855.1 Roseiflexaceae bacterium | reverse complement strand
TGTGCATTGAGCCAGGCGAGTTCGTCGCTCTGGTCGGCGGCAGCGGCGCGGGCAAAAGCACGCTCATGGGGGCGCTCTCCGGCTTTGCGCGTGCCACGAGTGGTGCCGTAGAAGTGAACGGCGATGATTTCTACCGCCACTTCGATGCTTACCGCTCAGTCGTAGGGTATGTTCCACAGGACGACATCATTCACCGCATGCTGCCGGTCGCGCGGGCGCTGGGCTACGCCGCCCGGCTGCGCCTGCCCGACGACACCGCGGCGCACGAGATCGCGCAACGTATTACACAGGTGCTGCGCGATGTCGAAATGCATGCCCATCAAGCGACGTTGGTCAACCATCTTTCGGGCGGGCAGCGCAAGCGGATCTCGATCGGGTCCGAGTTGCTGGCCGATCCGTCGCTGTTTTTCCTCGACGAGCCAACTTCGGGGCTTGATCCCGGCCTTGAGAAAAAGATGATGTACACGCTGCGCCGTCTCGCCGATGGCGGGCGAACGGTGGTGCTGGTAACGCATGCCACCGCGAACATCGAACAGTGCGACCTGGTGGCCTTTCTGGCCGCCGGCCGACTGGTCTACTACGGCCCGCCCCGTGAAGCCGGCCAGTTCTTCAGCGTGACCTCGGGCGATTTTGCTGATATTTATACGCGCATTGACGGTTGTTTCGACGCAAACGATCCCGCCTTCGCAAGTGATGCCGCGATGCAGCAGACCTACCGGACATGGCAGACCACACATCAAGGTGCCGGCGCGCCACCCCTGCTGGCCGAACTGTGGGAGCTGCGCTTCAGAAGCTCATTGTACTATCGCCGCTACGTTCAGGATCGGCTCGATCAGTCGGGCGCAGCGGCGCGCCAAAGCTCGGCGGGCGCTGCCACATCATCTGCTGCCCGCGTTTCAGCATGGGCGCAGTTCACCCTGCTGGCACGCCGCTACAGTGATTTGATCATCCAGGATCGGCGCAATCTGGCGATTCTGCTGCTCCAGGCACCGCTGATTGCTGCGCTCCTGGCTGGCGTCGTTGACGCGGGTGCAGTCAGCGGCAGCGCGGCCACCTTCTTCACGGCGCGGGCGGTGATGTTTATGCTGGCGATGGTGGCGGTCTGGTTCGGGATCATCAACGCGGCGCGCGAGATCACGAAAGAAGCGACGATCTACCGCCGCGAGCGGCTGGCGAACCTGCGGATTGGGCCGTATCTCTTTTCCAAAGTCGTTGTATTAACTGGCCTGATCCTGATTCAAAGCATCATGCTGCTCGCGATCGTGGGCTGGAAAGTACACCTGCCGCAGGCCGGCGTCTTCACATCCGCAGGTATTGAGTTGTTTCTGACGACCTTTCTGGCCGGGCTGGCCGGGCTGGCTATGGGCCTGCTGATCTCGACCATCGCGGCGACGCCAGATCGCGCGATCAGCATTGTACCGCTGGCGCTCATCCCACAGATCATTCTCAGCGGCGTGATCTTCACACTGGAAGGGCATGCCAAGCTGCTCTCGTGGCTGGCGGTCGGACGCTGGGCCATGGACGCCTATGGCACAGTTATCAACCTGAACAGCCTGCCAGCCATGATGGGCGGGCAGCCTGTTACTCCGCCTTACGACGAATACACCCACAGTGCCGGGCATCTGTTGGGCCGCTGGCTGATCATGGCGCTCTACACGGCAGTGTGCCTCGCGCTCACCATCTGGTTACTCCGACGGAAGGATGCGAAAAACTAGAGTGAACACATCCGGCGATATTGTCTCTAATACAACAACGGCTCACACAAAATGAGTGCGAAGACCGAAGCATCACGAACTCCTATCACGCACAACTTAATGAGGCTGATAAAAGAAACGGAATTGAAGCTTCCTGGTGTATAGAATTTACACAACCAGTACGGAGCAGTCTTACAGCTAGTCAGTGGCAGGAACAGAAAGGCTCTGTCATGGGAGACAAGATGCGAGGGCAATGGGAATTTTACAATACTTCCGGTCTCGGTCTGACGTGCGACCCAAAAACTGTCAAGTCTGAATGAGAGGATTGGCTTGTTTTTGTTGCGCTTCCGCCCAAGCTGTTCGAAACGCTTGTGGCGTGAGA
>DASTWM010000558.1:0-33752 GCA_035765855.1 Roseiflexaceae bacterium | reverse complement strand
CATCTTTTGCTCGTGCTCGACAATTTCGAGCAGGTCATGGGCGCGGCTCCGGCGATTGCGGCGCTACTCGGCGCATGCCCGCAGCTCCAGATCGTCGTCACAAGCCGAATCAGGCTGGGCATCCGTGGCGAGCAACTGCTGCCGATTCCGCCGCTGGCGCTGCCCGATCTTTCCCATCTTCCGGGCGCAACCGCGCTGCAAGGAGTGCCAGCCGTTGCATTGTTCGTCGAACGCGTCCAGTCGGTTGTGCCGGATTTCACGCTTACAGATGCGGATGGGGCAGCCGTGGCCGCGATCTGCGCGCGCCTCGATGGGCTGCCGCTGGCAATCGAGCTGGTCGCCGCGCGTTGTACCATGCTGCCGCCCCGCGCGCTGCTGGCACGACTTACGGCCATGACGGCCAGCGCGGCGCTCGACATGCTGACGGATGGCGCGGCTGACCTGCCGGAGCGCCACCGGACGCTGCGCGACGCGATTGCATGGAGTTACGATCTCCTTTCCGCGCCAGAGCAACAGCTTTTCGCGCGGCTGGGCTGCTTTGTGGGCGGCTGGACATTGGCGGCGGCGGAAGCCGTGTGCGCAGACGAGCAGCACGACGGTGCTTCTTCTGCCTGCTTCCTCAACCGGATGACGGTGCTGCTCAACAACAGCCTCGCGCGCAGAATGATCGCGGATCAACCTGAGCCGCGCTTCACCATGCTCGAAACCATCCGCGAGTACGCGCTGGAGCAATTAGCGGCGCGTGACGAACGCGAGACCGTGCAGCGGCGGCACGCCCATTACTATCTCGACCTCGCCGAGGCGGCAGTACCCCGCCTCCAGTGGACGCCGCGCGATCCGCATTTCGCCCTTCTCGAACGCGAGCGGCCTAATCTGCGGGCGGCGTTTGAATGGCTGACCGCGCATGAACCTGCCGCCGGGCTACGGCTGGCGGGCGCGTTGTGGTGGTTCTGGTATTTGCGGAGCTACTGGGTCGAGGGCCGGGCATGGCTGCGCGCTGCGCTTGAGCATGCGCCCATGCGCGAGCCGACGCCGATGCTCGCCCACGCTTTGACGGGCGCGGGCGCGCTTGCATGGGTGCTGACTGATTTTGAGGCGGCCCGCCAGCACTGTGAGCAGAGCGTCGCGATCTGGCGCACCACCGGCGACCGGCGCGGCCTGGCCTACGCGCTGATGTTTCTCGGCATGGCCGTGCTTCGACAGGGCGATTACCAGCACGCAGTGACGCTGCTGGAAGAAAGCATCACCGCTTTCCGCGCAGTGGACGATCGCGGCGGGCTGGCCCATGCGCTGAACGCCCTGCGGCAGGCGTTGGTCGCGCGCGGCGATCTGGACGCAGCCCGCGCCCGCCAGCAGGAGAGCGTTGCGCTCTGGCGCGCGCTTGGCGATACGTGGGGTCTTGCGCTGGCGCTCAACGGGCTAGGCGAGATTAACCGCAGGCAAGGCGCGATCGAGCAAGCCATTCCGCTGTATGAAGAAAGTCTGCACCTCTTTCGCGCGATAGACGACAAGCGCAACACGGCTATTCTGCTCCACAACCTTGCCCATGCGCTGCTGCGGCGCGGCGATGCTGATCGGGCGGCACACCTGTTTGTTGAAGGCTTGCTGATTGACCATGAGCAGGGTAACGTCGAGTGGGTGCTGGGGCAGATGGCCGGGCTTGGCACTGCGGCGGCGCTGCGTGGCGAGTGGGAAGCAGCCGCGCACTTGCTCGGCTTCGTGCATGAGGCATTTCAGACCACGGGCTACGCGCTCTGGCCCATTGATCAGGCGGTGTACGAACAGACGCTGGCGGCGCTGCACAAACGTCTTGAGACACATCTGCTGCGCGCCGCATGGGAGCGTGGCCGCATGATGACGTTTGAACAAGCGATCGTCTATGCAACAGCTCAGCACAATCTGTACGACGATACCCCAAACGTCTGATTGACATGCACTACCTCTGCCCCTATAATCAATAATATAGAACATGCGTTCACATAATCTGGCATTGCAATCCGGGCGAACTACGCTCATCCGTACACGATAGCAATAACTTGGTTCACACGCCATGCTTTGTACTATGCGAGAGGAAGGGTTATGACAACGACGCCTCGGACTGGCTACGCGCCGGTGAACGGTCTCAACATGTACTACGAGATTCACGGCACGGGCGAGCCGCTGATCCTGCTGCATGGCGGCTACGGCCTGACCGACATGTTCAGCGCAGTGCTGCCACAGCTGGCCGCGCACCGCCAGGTCATTCTTGCCGACCTGCAAGGCCACGGGCGCACCGCTGACATTGATCGCCCGCTCAGCCTGGAGGCCATGGGCGACGACGTGGCTGGTCTGATCGAGCACCTGGGCCTTGCGCAGGCCGATGTCATGGGCTATTCCATGGGCGGCGGCGCGGCCTTGCGCACGGCGATTCAGCACCCCGAACTTGTTCGCAAACTGGTGGTCGTGTCGATACCTTACAAGCGCAGTGGCTGGTACCCCGAAATGGTCGCGGGCATGGATCAGATAGGCGCGCAGTCGGCTGAGTTTATGAAAAACACGCCCATGTACGAGAACTACATTGCCGTCGCGCCTGATCCAGATCACTTTGTGACTCTGTGCGACAAAATGGGCCAGATGATGCGTCGCGACTACGACTGGGGTGACGAGGTGAAGGAACTGACCATGCCAGTCTTGCTCGTGGCAGGCGACGCAGATGGCCTGCCGCCCGCGCATGCCGCGCAGTTCTTCGCGTTGCTGGGCGGCGGCTTGCGCGACGGCAGTTGGGACCGCTCGGGCATGTCGAAGTCCCAGCTAGCGATCCTGCCTGACACCACGCACTATGACATCTTCTTCTCGCCGCTGTTGCCCGCCGTCGTCACGCCCTTCCTCGACGGGCCGATATCTTAGGCGCAAAACAGGGTTCTCGATATGAGCATATGAACCACATGCGCGTATGTTTTTCGTACTGTTCAGACCTGATCGCCAACGAAAGGAGCAGCAATGTTGCTAGAAAACAAGGTCGCCGTCATCTACGGCGCGGGCGGGCCAATTGGCGGCGCGGTGGCTCGCGCCTTCGCCCGCGAGGGTGCGAAGGTGTTCCTCGCCGGACGCACCCAAGCGACACTTGACGAAGTTGCCAACGACATTCGCGCGAACGGCGGCAGAGCTGAAACTACAGTGGTCGATGCACTCGACGAGCAGGCCGTTAACGCCTTCGTCGACAACGTTGCGGCACAGGCCGGATCAGTCGACATCTCGTTCAACGTAATCTCGGTTGGCGATGTTCAGAAGCCGTTAATGGAAATCTCGGTCGACGATTTCCTTCAGCCAATCACCACCGCGATGCGCACGCACTTCCTCACATCGAAAGCGGCGGCTCGGCACATGATCGAGCATAGAAGTGGCGTGATCCTGCAATTCGGCGGCAGCGGGCCGCAGACGGTCGCGGGGATAGGCGGCTTCAAGACCGCACTTGATGCAATGGAGGGCCTGCGCCGCCAATGGGCAATCGAGCTTGGCGAGCACGGAATCCGTGTCGTTACCATCAAGACTGGCGGCATTCCCGAGTCAATCTCTGACGTCTTTCCAGACAAAGACGTGATTGCAAAGAACACTGCCGATGCAACCATGCTGGGCCATGCTGCGACGCTCGCTGATGTGGGCAATGTTGCGGCGTTCGTCGCGTCGGACCTGGCGCGCACCATGACTTCCACCGAGGTCAACATTTCCTGCGGTGCAATAGTGGATTAACACGGTCGGCTCCGCCAAGATTATAGTATAACAATCGCTACAGTCATCTCGTAGAAGGAAATACATGTGTGCCGAAACATCAAGCCATTATTCAATTTCGAGCCGCCCGTGACCGACGACGAGGTGCGCGCAGCGGCGTTGCAGTTCGTGCGCAAGATTAGCGGCTTCAACGCGCCGTCAAAAGCGAACGAAGCGGCCTTCCTTGCTGCCGTTGACGAGATCACCGCTGCCGCGCGCAGCCTGCTCGACGCGCTCGAAACCAACGCGCCGCCGAAAAACCGCGAGGATGAGGCGGCCAAAGCGCGTGCGCGCAACACGCGCAGGTTTGCTCAGTAACTCCCCCTGGAAACCCTACAACCATAGCAACGATGATTCTGTCAGGTAGCACATTTCAGATATAACAAGGATGGTGAGCATGAACACAGTTGCCTCCAAAGACGGCACGCCAATCGCGTTCGACCGGGTCGGCAATGGACCAGCGGTTATTTTTGTGAATGGGGCGACGGCCACGCGAACGGCGGGCGCAGGGATTGCCGAACTCATGCCGCATTTCACCGTGTTCAGCTACGACCGGCGCGGGCGCGGCGATAGTGGCGACACCGCGCCCTATGCGGTCCAGCGCGAGATCGAAGATCTTGACGCGCTGCTCACCGAAGCAGGTGGAGAAGCGTTTGTATTCGGCCATTCATCCGGCGCAGTGCTGTCGCTGGAAGCCGCGCGCGTGCTTTCCGGCAAAATCACGAAGCTAGCGGTGTACGAGCCACCGTTCATCATTGATGACAGCCGCCCACCGCTTCCACCAGATTATGTGGAGCACCTCGATGCACTGATCGCGGCAGATCGCCGTGGCGACGCGGCCGAATATTTCCTGACCGTCGCCGTAAGAATTCCCGCCGAGTTCATTGCCGAGATGCGAAAATCGCCGATGTGGCCCCAGATCGAGGCGGTGGCGCACACGATCAGCTATGACGGCGCGGTCATGGGCGACACCATGAGCGGCAGCCCCGCGCCGCTTGCCCGGTTCGCATCGGTGACAATGCCAACGCTGGTCATGGATGGCGGCGCATCCCCACAGTACATGCAGCATGCGGCGCAGGCGCTCGCGGATGTGCTGCCGAACGTGCAATACCGCACGTTGGAAGGACAGGAGCACGGTGCCGCGCCAGACGTGCTTGTGCCGGTGTTGACGGAGTTCTTCGCACGCTGACATGAAGCCGAGCATGGAGCAAAACAACGATGTTCCCATGATGAGTGCGCGCCCTTCCGAAGAATTGCGCGCGCTGCTGGACGACATCTACCGTTCCGAGTCGCGCCGCATTCTCGCCACCCTCATTCGGCTGCTTGGCGATTTTGACCTCGCGGAGGAGGCGCTGCACGATGCGTTTCGGGCCGCGCTGGAGCAATGGCCGAAAGACGGGACGCCCGCCAACCCGCGCGCATGGCTTGTCTCGGCGGGCCGCTTTAAAGCGATCGACACACTACGCCGCCGCGCCCGCTTCGACGCCTCCATGGCCGATCTGGCCGAGCAACTTGGACAGAACACGTATGATCCGGCTGAGTTGGACGGCGAGCATGTCGAGGATGATCGGCTGCGGCTGATCTTCACATGCTGCCACCCGGCGCTGTCGCCGGAGGCGCGGCTGGCGCTGACGCTGCGCGAAGTTTGCGGCCTCACCACCGAGGAGATCGCGCGCGCCTTCCTCGCCACGCCGCCCACGCTGGCCCAACGAATCGTGCGCGCCAAAGCCAAAATCCGCGACGCGCGCATTCCCTATCAGGTGCCGTCGCCCGACGATCTACCTGAGCGGCTGGCCAGCGTGCTCCACGTCATCTACCTGGTGTTCAACGAAGGCTACGCCGCCTCGGCGGGCGATGCGCTGACGCGGCCCAACCTTTCGGGCGAAGCGATTCGCCTGGGGCGGCTGCTAGTCGCGCTGCTGCCGGAAGCCGAGGCGCGAGGGCTGCTTGCGCTCATGCTGCTGCACGAGTCACGCCGCGCGGCGCGCACCTCGCCAGCGGGCGACCTGATTCCGCTGGAGGAGCAGGACCGCGCGCTGTGGAATCATGCGCAAATCGCCGAAGGCACCGCGCTGGTCGAGCAGGCGCTGGCCGCCCCGCGATTCGGGCCGTACACGGTTCAGGCGGCCATCGCGGCAGTCCATGCGAACGCGCCCACCATCGCCGCGACCGACTGGAAAGAGATTGTGGCGCTGTACGATCTGCTCATGCAAGCCACGCCGTCGCCGATCATCGCGTTGAACCGCGCCGTAGCCGTGGCTATGCGCGACGGCCCTGAAGCTGGCCTGGCGCTGATCGACGGTCTGCTGGCGCGCGGCGACCTGGCCGATTATCACCTGGCGCATGCAGCCCGCGCCGATCTGTGCCGCCGCCTCGGGCGCGTGGCCGAAGCCAGAGTTTCCTACGAACGCGCGCTGAGCCTCACCCGACAAGGGCCAGAACGCCGCTTTCTGGAGCGGCGGATGGCGGAACTTGACACATAATTCTTACCACAAAGACCCCGGGGCACCAGGAAGAATATATTCCTGGTGTCTTCGTGGTGAAAACTGTCGCTTCAAAATTGCGCGAAAATTCGTCGAATCGCTTGTCGATTTTCCTGAACCCTGAACGACTAACCAGTGAAAGGCGCAGAAACAAGGTCTTGCGCCCGAACCATGACTGATAAAGAGGGAGCAACAACCATGCGTTTCATGATCATTCACAAAAGCAACGAGGCCAACGAGGCGGGCATTCCGCCGAGCAAGGAGTTGATCGAAGGCGTCGGGCAACTGCTGGGCGAGGCGGCGCAGCAGGGCGTGCTGCTGGCGGGCGAGGGCGTGCATGCCAGTTCCAGGGGCGCGCGGCTGAGCTATTCCGGCGGCAAGTTCACCGTGACCGACGGGCCGTTCGCTGAAGCGAAGGAGCTGATCGCCGGATTCGTGATCGTCGACCTGCCCTCGAAGCAGGATGCGATTGAGTGGGCCAAGCGCTACGCGCAGGTGCTCGGCGACGTGGAGATCGAAATTCGTCAGGTGGTCGAGGCGGAAGATCTCGAAGGGTAAGAAAACCAGCAGCTTGCCGCAAAGACTTCAAGGCGCAATATAAGGAGAAATACCATGATCAGCGCAGCAAACGTAACTTCTGGCTCGAAAATGACGTTCTGGGGCGGGCATATCATCAGCGGCCTCGCGATCCTGTTCCTGCTGCTCGACGCAGCCATCAAAGTGCTGCAACTCGCGCCCGCCGTCGAATCGACCGTGCAGTTGGGCTACGCCGCAGCGTTTGTGCTGCCGCTTGGACTGTTTGAACTGGCATGCATCGCCGTCTATGTGTTTCCGCGCACGGCGGTGCTCGGCGCAGTGCTGCTCACCGGCTACCTGGGCGGTGCGATTGCGACGCATGTGCGCGCCGGGTCGCCGCCGTTCTCGATTATTTTCCCAATCATCATCGGCGCGCTGATCTGGGGCGGCCTGTTCCTGCGCGACGCTCGTCTGCGCGATGTGCTGCCGTTCCGCTAGTCGTCAGCACATCGCGTACATCGAAAGGAACGATCATGGCAAAAACGCTTGCCGAGAAACTGCAAATCAAGCCAGATACAACGGTCTGGCTCTCGCATCCTGAACATCTCGCGCTGATCGGACCGCTACCTGACGGCGCGCGCGTAGTGGATGAGTTAGCAGACGCGACGCTTGGCCTCATGTTCGTGGACAGCGCGGCGGCCACGCGCGAGTTGTGCGACGCCCACCATGGCGACCTCGCCAAACCTGGCATCCTGTGGTTCGCCTACCCAAAGGGCAACAAAGCCGATATCAACCGCGACAGCCTGTGGAAGATCGTTGCCGACTACGGCATGCGGCCCAACTCACAGGTCGCGCTGAACGACACATGGTCGGCGCTGCGCTTCCGCGCGAATACAGAAGGCGAAGAAGTCTTTACAGGTGGTAAGTCATCATAAGGTCGTAGCAAGGCGCAGGAGCGATTGCTGTTCCTGCGCTCCAATAAGGAGCAAATCATGGAATACGTTACGTCCAAAGACGGCACATCGATTGCCTGCGACAAACTGGGCTATGGCCCGCCTGTGATCCTGGTCTGCGGCGGCTCAGTCGATCGCATGTCGAACGCGGGGCTAGCCGATGTTTTAGCATCGCACTTCACCGTCTGCAACTACGACCGGCGCGGGCGCGGCGACAGCGGCGACACAGCGCCATACGCCGTCGAGCGCGAGATCGAGGACATCGCGGCAGTGGTCGAAGCGGCGGGCGGCACGGCTTACCTGTACGGCACGTCGTCCGGCGCGGCGCTGGCGCTTGAGGCCGCCCGCGCGCTGCCCGCCATGATCACCAGGCTGGCGCTCTGGGAACCGCCGTATATTATCGAGGGCACCCGGGCGCTGCCGCCAGCCAACACCGCCCAAATCTACCGCGACCTGGTTGCGCAGGGCAAGCGTGGCGAGGCCGTCGAATATTTCATGCTTAAGGTCGTCGGCCTGCCACCCGACTTCGCCGCTTTTGCGCGCACGCAGCCGTGGTGGGCGGGGCAGGA
This sequence comes from Roseiflexaceae bacterium, assembly GCA_035765855.1. Classification (GTDB taxonomy): domain Bacteria; phylum Chloroflexota; class Chloroflexia; order Chloroflexales; family Roseiflexaceae; genus DASTWM01. The sequence goes on along the minus strand of DASTWM010000558.1, from coordinate 25,484 downwards.
AGCAATCGCGCACACGCTGGCCTACGACGCCGAAGTGATGGCCGACTATGGTCTGCCAACCGAGCGCGCCGCCGCTGTGCAAACGCCGACGATTGTGCTCGCTGGCGGAGCAAGCTTCCCGTTCATCATTACCACCGCCGAGAAACTTGCCGAGGTCATGCCCAACGCCCAGTACCAGCTTCTGAAAGACCAGCAACACAACGTCGATCCGGCGGTGATTGGCCAGGCATTGACCGCGTTTTTCAACGGCTAAAGCTAATGTTAGCCACAAAGGCCCGAAGAAAAAAGACAACTTCTATGCTTCGCGTCTTTGGGTCTTTGTAGCAAATACGATAGTTTGGAGGGGGCATGAAGTACGTATTCCTGGCGTACAATGACGAGGCGCTGCTGGAGGCCATGCCGCACGGCGAGCGCGCTGCGCTCGGCAGCGCGTGCAGCGCCAACGACGAGGCGTTGCGGGCCAGCGGTCACCTGCTGGGCGTGGAAGGGCTCCAGAGCAGCCGCGCCGCAACCACGGTGCGCGTCCAGAACGGCAAAGTTTCCGTCACCGACGGGCCATTCGCCGAAACGCAGGAGCAGATCATCGGGCTGTTCTTTATCGACGCCAAAGATTTGAACGAGGCCATCCAAATCGCTGCGACCATGCCGCAGGCGCGCGGCGGCCCAATCGAAGTCCGACCGGTGATTGCGTAGGTTCCCAACAGGTTTTAAATTATCCATGAACGATGCAAAAGGAGAAGATCATGCGCAACATAGTCGTCACCGAATTCATGTCACTGGATGGCGTTATGGAAAACCCGTCATGGACATTCAAATATTGGAATGACGAAATCGCGCAGTTTAAAGCCGACGAGACGACCGCCAGCGATGCGCTGCTGCTCGGGCGCGTGACCTATGAAGGCTTTGCAGCCGCCTGGCCGGGGCGCACGGATCCAGGGGCAGATTACTTTAACGGCGTGCGTAAATACGTGGTGTCAACGACCCTCGACACGGCGGAGTGGAACAACTCCACGCTGATCAAAGACAATATTGTGGAGGAAATTACCAGGCTCAGGCAGCAGGACGGTAAGGACATCACGGTCCACGGCAGCGGCCAGCTCATCCAAACGCTGATCGCGAATAATCTCGTCGACGTGTTCCGGCTGCTGGTCTATCCGGTCGTCATCGGCACGGGCAAGCGCCTGTTCAAAGAAGGCAGCACGGCGAATCTGAAGCTCGTCAGCAGCCAGGCGTTCGGCGATGTCACCGCGCTGGTCTATCACACAGCGCAGCGTGATACGTAGGATGTAAAAAGAGTTCGGGCGGCCCTTTCCCTCATTCAATAATGCACATGTTAAAGTCAGGGAGCAAGTTTCCATGAATGCACACTCACACCAAACGCACGATGCGCCTTCGTCTGCCGATGCCAAAGTCAGCGCTCTTTATCAACAACTCTTGAACGCCTGGAACACGCGTAATGCAAGTGGCTATGCAGCGCTCTTTACCGAAGATGGAAACCTCATCGGGTTCGACGGCAGTCAGATCAATGGCCGCGCGGAAGCCGAAGCTCATATCAGCCAGATATTTGCCGGCCACCAGACAGCTATGTACATCGGGAAAATCCGCGAAGTGCGCATGCTCGCCCCGGACGTTGCCATGATGCGCGCGGTGGTCGGAATGGTGCCGCCCGGCCAGTCAGACATCAATCCCGCCGTGAACGCCATCCAAACCCTCGTCGCCGTGCGTAAGGCCCGTACATGGCGCATCGCTCTTTTTCAAAACACTCCGGCACAGTTTCATGGACGACCGGAACTCGTGCAACAGCTGACCGACGAGCTGCGTATGCTGCTTGCAGAGCAAAAAGAAGCATAATATGGGCATCACAGTTCTGGAAAAAATATGGGTTGAGCGCACACGCCAGTCACGAGAAAAAGCGCGGATTCTGGAACCACCATGTGCCCCATGCGTTGACGACGACACCCAGCAGAATGAGCGCGCGCAGCTTCCAGCCGACGTTTGCCCCCGCGCCAACCGCCAGCAAGATCAGCACCGGCGTCATGAAGTCCAGGCTAAAACGGTAGCCAAATTGCCACCAGCCGGTGTTGTAGTAGGTGAGCAGCGGCACAAGAATCAAGGCCGTCGCCACCCACGCGCCGATTACCAGCGGCGAGCGGCAGAACGCATTCAGCAGATACACCAGCGCGGGCGTCGTGAGCAGCAGGCTCATGCCGTAGACGGTTGGCAGAATCAGGTTCCGTTTCGCATCCCACGCCGGGCCGCTCAACAGCATCGCCCACACGTTATGCGGCACATAATGCAGGTTGAACTGGCCGTACCTGCGCAGGTCAGCGGCCAGGTCCGATGACACATTCTGCCGCAGGTAGCCAAAATCGAGCGGATTGTCGAAGCGGGCGGCGTTGTACGCAAGCAGCGCCGCCCCGCTGAGCGCCAGCGGCACCAGCGCGAACGCGCCCCACCTGAGCCAGCGCCATGCGCTCCGATCCTGCATCCGATCCTGCGCATGCTGCATGTGGATGCCGAGCAGCAACGGGTAACACAGCGCCACATGCGGGCGACCGAGCATAGCCAGCGCCAGCGCCGCGCCGGAAAGCAGCGGCGCGTCAGTGGCGACGGCGAGCCACGCCGCGAGCAGGATGAATGTAAGCGTGCAAAGCTGGCTGACGAACCAGACCGATCCCTGGGTTGCCACGTACCAATGCACGCTGCCTACGCCAAACAGGACCGTCAGCCACAGGTTGCCGCTGCGTTGCAAACCCGTCCACCCCCGCCGCGCCAGCGATTGCAGCAGCAGAAAGGCGAACGTCACATTCGCCGCGCCAACCACGGCCCCGAAGACAACGGTATTCATCCACTTCAGGCCAAACGCCGCCACCCATGGCAGCATGAGCAGAGTTGGCAACGGCGGAAATGGCACGTACCATTTTCCCTTGTACTGCGTCAAATCGTACCGGGCGGGCGGCTTCGCGAGGTACAGCCGCCCGTGCAAAAATGCGTCGGCGAGGTCGTTGAAGTAGGCCGTATCCGGTGAGTGCGTCCGGCCAAGCAGGCGCGCGGAAAGCCAGTAAATTAAACCGGCAACGACAAACAGCACGGCGGGCAGCGCCCACCTGCGCTGGATCAGACCGGAAACCGGGCGCGTGTTCATGTTCAGGCCAACCATAGGACGGTGCCTCCGCTGACATGTGTTGATAGCTCGTTCGCACCTGGAAGCACCAGAACAGGCATGCTCAAGCGCGCCGCTGGTCTGGCGCAGCCTACGAGCGCAGGCGATACACGCGCGCCTCGTACGGTCGCAGCGTCAGCAGGCGAATGTCCTCCGCCGGATCGACCGCGTAATTACTGATCAGCAGCTCGTTATCAGCAAAGGAAAGATCGGTCGGCAGCGCAAACACCGGCGTATCGCGGCTGAAGTTCAGCATGACCAGCAGCCGCGCGTCCTCCAGCGTCCGCGTGAAGGCGTAGATCTGCTCATGCGCGTCGAGAATCAGATCGTAGGTGCCGTAGACGATCACCGGGTGGTCTTTGCGCAGCCCGATAAGTCGCTGATAGTAGTGAAAAATCGAATCAGGCTCGGCGCGCTCCGCCGCAACGTTGATGGTCGTGTAATTCGGGTTGACCTTGATCCATGGCGTGCCGGTGGTGAAACCGGCGTTGGCGCTGGCGTCCCACTGCATTGGCGTGCGGGCGTTGTCGCGGCCTTTCGCGTAGATCATGGTCATGACATCGCGTGGATCGAGCCCTTGTTCCTCCACAAATTCGTGGTACATGTTCAGCGTCTCGATGTCGCGGTAGTCCTCAATCGACTCGAATTTTACATTAGTCATGCCAATTTCTTCACCCTGGTACACATACGGCGTACCCTGAAGCGTGTGCAGGAAGGTCGCCAGCATCTTGGCCGACTCGACGCGATACTGGCCGTCGTCGCCGAAGCGCGAGAGGGCGCGCGGCTGATCGTGGTTGGAAAGGTACAGGCTGTTCCACCCGCCACCTTCGAGTTCCTTTTGCCAGCGCGTCATGGTGTGCTTCAGGTCCAGCAAGGCCAATGGCTTCGGCTTCCATTTGCCCATGCCTGCGCTGGTGTCTGTGTCCAGCCCCACATGTTCAAATTGAAACAGCATGTTCAGCGCGCCGGTTTCGCCGTGCGTGATATCGACCGCATGCTCGGTGGTTGCCATGGGCATCTCGCCAACGGTGAAGATGTTGTACTTCGACAGCACTTCGCGCTTCATCTCGTGCAAAAACTCCATCAGCCGCGGGCCGTGGGCGAAATACTGCCCGGCGAACTGGTAGCGATGGTCGGTTGTGACCGGCGCATCGGGCAGACCCGGCACCTTGGAGATCATATTAATCACGTCCATGCGGAAGCCGTCGATGCCTTTGTCGAGCCACCAGCGCATCATAGCGTACACCGCCTCGCGCACGGAGGGGTTCTCCCAGTTGAGGTCGGGTTGCTTGCGCGAAAACAGGTGCAGGTAATATTCATCGGTCGCTTCGTCGTACTGCCATGCCGAGCCGCCAAAGAATGAAGCCCAATTATTCGGCTCTTTGCCATCTTTGCCGGGCCGCCAGATGTACCAGTCGCGGTACGGGTTGTCCTTCGATTTACGTGACTCGACGAACCAGGGGTGCTCGTCTGACGTATGGTTGACGACCAGGTCCATGAGCAGTTTGATGCCGCGCTGGTGCATGCCGGCGAGCAGTTCGTCCATGTCGGCCAGTGTGCCGAACTCGTTCATGATGGCCTGATAGTCGCTGATGTCGTAGCCCATGTCGTCGTTCGGCGATTGATAGACCGGCGAAAGCCAGACGACACCAACGCCAAGCTCTTTCAGGTAGTCCAGCTTCTGGATAATGCCGCGCAGGTCGCCGATACCGTCGCCGTCGCTATCCTTGAAGCTGCGGGGCCAGATTTGATAGACGACGCTTTCTTTCCACCATGTCTGCTGCATGATCGATGCTCCTCAAAACGTATGCTGATACGCATTATATCATTCAGGCTGCAATACAGCGCAAATCTTTCTTCCTCAGGTTTACGGCAGCACAAACGCCGGAACGCGTGTCCCGGCGCTGCGAAAAGATTGTTTGTTCATGGAACGACCTACCGCCCGGTCAGGCCGGTAAGTGTAATGCCCTCGATGATCTTGCGCTGCCCGATGAGATACACGATCAGCACTGGAATAACAGCGATCGCCGAGCCAGCCATGAGCAGCGTCCAGTCGACAGTGTACTGGCCACGGAACTGGTTGAGCATGAGCGGAACGGTGAACAACTCCGGGTTGTTCAGGAAAATCAATGGGTAAAAGAAGCTGTTCCACGAACCAAGGAACAAAAAGATGCCGAGCGCTGACATTGCTGGCACCAGCAGCGGCAAAATGATCTGCCAATAGATGCGCCAGCGGCTACATCCGTCAATCGTCGCAGCTTCTTCCATTTCTTTTGGAATACCACGGATGAACTGGCGCAGCATAAAGACCGCGAAGGCGTTGAACAGCGCGCCCGGCACAATGATTGACAGGTGCGTATCCACCCAGCCGAGCTGCTTCATGATCAAAAAGAGCGGGATAATCGTCACCTGATACGGCACCATCATCGTCGCCAGGAACAGCAGAAAGAGCACCTCGCGGCCGCGAAACGTAATCTTGGCGAAGGCATAGGCTGCCATGGATGCAGTAAGCAGCGACACCCCCACCACAATGACGCTGATATAAAAGCTATTGAAATAGGCCCGTCCGAAGGGCAGCGCCTGAAGTGAGTTAGGATAATTTTCCCAAACCCACGGATCAGGAATCCACTTTGGCGGGATAACAAACGTCTGCGAAATATCCTTGAACGAAGTCAGGATCATCCAGATAAAGGGGAAGACCATGATGATCGCGCCGATGATCAGCACGATGTGCAGAATGATTGTCTGCCCCAGGCTACCGCCAGGCTTCCGCCCCGTATCTCTACGTGTTGTAACAGGTACGGCTGTGCTTGCCATATGCTCCTCCTAGTCCTCGTAATGTACCCAGCGCCTTTGGGCAAACAGTTGGAAGGCGGTTACTGCCAGGATAATGGCGAACAGAATCACTGCTGCCGCAGAGCTCTTGCCGAAGGTAAAATCAATAAAGGCCTGCTTGAAGACGTGGAAGACCATCGTGTAACTGGCCTTGCCTGGCCCGCCACCGGTCATGACATAGGCCTGGTCGAAGACCTGGAACGAGCCGATGATGGCGGTGATCGTCAGAAAGAAGGTCGTCGGCGACAGCAGCGGGATCGTCACATTGCGAAACACCTGGAGCTTGTTTGCGCCGTCGATCTGCGCGGCCTCCATGAGCGAGGCGGGAACATTCTGGAGACCGGCGAGGAAGATGACCATGTTGTAGCCAAGACCCCACCAGATACCAATAATGGCGATTGCGGGCATCACAAACCGATCATCCACCAGCCAGTTCGGCAACGTGATACCAAACCAGCTCTGAGCATAGGTGTTGATGATCCCGAAGTCACCGTTCAGCAGGTACAGCCAGACCACCGACACAGCTACGGAGCCAGTCACGACTGGCATGAAATAGAGTAGTCGATAGATCGTCTTGCCACGGATGTTGTTCAAGCCCATGGCGACCAGCAGGGCCAGGATCAGGCCACCGGGAACCGAGATGACCGTGTAGATCAAGGTGTTCCACAGCGCGGTGTACAAATCCGGCGATTGAAACTGCTCGACAAAGTTCTGCACACCGACAAACGTCCGGTTGCCGAAGCCATCCCAGTTGGTAAGACTCAGGTAAAAGGCTGAAAGAAGTGGAAACAGGGAAAAGAGTAGCAGGCCAATCAATTGCGGCCCGATGAACACGATCGCCCAGAGCGTATCCGAGGTTTGCCGACTCACCTGGCGTCCTCGAACCGGAGCCGTCTGAACATCCGGTCTAGTGGAGACTGCCATAATGCGTGTCATCCTTTCGCGTGCGGGGTGCGGAGCAGGTATGCAGTTGTGCTGCATTGCCTGGCTTCCGCAACCCATCCGGTAGCTTCAACTCGCCATGCGGTCCTAGGCTGACTTCTTCTTCTTCACAATGTCGGCGATCTGATTGAACGTCGCGTCAATATCGCCGCCCTTCAACCAGACCGCATCCAGCGTCGTGTTGATGTCGTTGTCCAAACCGGAGATGCTGGCTTGCTGCGCCCACTCCGCGTACCCGATCTCGCGTGCATCGAGGAATGCTTGCCAGTTTGGCGGATTATTGCCTTCTGACACAACCTGGTCGGCACCTTTGATGGCCGGGACGGCGTTGCCACCACCCTGCAGGCGGAAGATCTGGCCGTTCTTGGAAACGAAGTTGGTCAGGAACGCAAAGGCCTGGTCCGGGTTCGCGGCACTGGCGTTCTGCACCATGTAGGCGGTGGGAATTGGAGCCGGTTCGATCTTTTTGCCAGTGTTGGTCGGCCAGGGCACGATGTCATACTGAAGATTGGTGGCTTTCTTGAAGACCGGCAACAGCCAGCGGCCAGCAGTGATGAAGGCCACCTGCTGGGACAGGAACATCGCGTCGATGCCCTGGCCCTTGGGCAGCGACCCCGAGTAGGTAAAGAGTTTGGATTGGAGATTGTCCTGGACGAACTTGAAACCTTCTTTGGTTTTGGCATCCTCGTTGGCGACAAACTTATCGCCGTCCCAGACTTTGCCGCCGTTGGTCGTAGCCCAGCCCCAGAGCGGCCCATACCAGTTCTCCAGGATGAACCCGCGCTTGCCCTTGGCGACGACCTGCTTGCACATGTCCTGGAAAGCCTGCCAGGTCCATTTGCCATCCTTTTGCATATCGGCGGGCATGGTCGTGATGCCGGCATCCTGCAGCAGTTGCTTGTTATACCAGAAGACCATCGGGTTGCAGTCAACCGTCACTCCATAAATCTTGCCATCTGCCGTCTTTGCCCCGCCCCACAGACCATCAGAGAAGTCGGACGGTTTTGACTGGCTGTTGGGGCCGTTCAGGCGCTCGGTCAGGTCGATAATCTTGTTGCTCGCGATCATCTGGCCCATGTACTCGGCACCCGCGTAGAAAACGTCAGGCGCGGTGCCGCCGCTGAGTTGTGTCAGGATTTTCTGCTGGTATCCATCGTTCGGAATCGGGATTAACTGGGCGTTGGCGCCGGTCTCCTTGTTGAACTCATCCGTAAACTCCTTGAAGCGCTGGATCTCGCCGGGGTTGCCCCATGTTGACCACTTGATCTGGGCTCCGTCGAGCTTGAGACCTGAAGTAATCTGGGTTTCACCGCCGCCTGCTCCAGCCGCAGCGGTTGCGCCGCCGGTGCTGCCAGATGCGTTCGAGGAGCCGCCGGTCTGCGAACCGCCACTGCTGCTGCCACATGCTGCCAACACCAGGCCACTGAGCCCGGTTGCTGCTGTCCCAAGGAATCTGCGCCGGCTGATGCGTTTCGGATCGTTCTCGATACTCATAGAACATCCTCCCATTTATGTACTAACAGTGTACTGAGCACACATTGCTCACATGAAAGAAACGGACTGCTCTGCCCACCACTCACCAACCGACGTGACGAAAGCCGTCATGCTGCGCCGCACACCCCTGAACATTACGGCTGCCCGCTTGCGACGCCAATTCCCAGGGCAGTGAGCAGCCGCTCGGGCGCGCTGCCTTTGATCACGAAGGCGTCGGCTCCGGCTGCGATGGCGGCGCTCTGCTCCACGGCGTACATCGTGAGCACAATCACCGTGACAGCAGGCCAGCGCTGCTTGATGAGCCTGGTCGCCTGCATGCCATCCAACACCGGCATGTGCAGGTCCATCAGCACAATGTCCGGGCGGCAGTCTGCGACTAATTCCACGGCTTCCTGCCCGTCAGCAGCCTCACCAACCACCATGATCTCCGGCCAGGTTGCCAGCAATGCGCGCAACCCTTCCCGAGCGCGCGCGCTATCGTCGGTTATAAGCACACGAGTCAATTGCGCCATCATCGTTCCTTGCGCTTATGTCGTGTAGATAAGGAGCACGTTGATGGTTTAAGTATGGCAATAATAACGCAACCTGTCATTACCTAAAAGGTAAATAATCGGTATACAAAAAGCATACATGGCAGGCACGCCAACTATAACATTCTTCATAACCCTTGTATAACAAATAATATAGATGCCTCATGCTCATTCGTAGCCGATCTTCATGGGACCGGAATCTGGCTTTTGTTATGTTTCACGGGCGGCGGTCGCATGATCAGATACGTCGAGCACAAGGACTTCGAACGGTGCCAGAGTAAGCCAATCAAGCGCAACATGCTGCTCGTCACGCACGCGGCTTGAAAAGAGCAGGCGCGGCTGCACGCTGCCGAGATCGAAGATAACGGTCTGCTCCTCAGGCGAGAAATTGAGGACGATCAAGCATGTTTGTCGCGTGTCCGCAGCATAGCGCAGAAAGGCGAAATACGTTTCGCTATGCTGGTGCAGCGCGTGGTAATCGCCAGAAACCAGCGCGGGTGTAGCACGGCGCAGCCGCAACAGCTGCCGGTAGAAATTGAGCAGCGAGTTACGATCTTCTTCCTGAGCGGCGACATTCACGCCTTCTGCATAGTTGCGGTTCACTGGCAGCCATGGCTGCACATCGGGCGGGCTGAAGCCGCTGTTCGGCGCGCCAGTCCATTGAAACGGACTGCGGCAGCGGTCGCGCGTAGTCGCAATGACCGCCTTCAGCGCCTGATCGGGCGTTTTGCCGAGCTTTTCCGTCATCAAGCGGTATTGGTTGATCGCCGCCGTGTCACGCACCTGGCTCAAACTGGTAAGTTCCAGGTCGGTCATGCCGATTTCCTCGCCGTTGTACAGAAATGGCGTACCCTTGAGCGTCAGCATCAGGGCTGTATGCAGGCGCGCCAACGCCGCGTCATGCACGCCATCGCCGTACCGGCCCCACATGCGCGGCGTGTCGTGGTTGCCAAGCGTGTTACACGGCCACGCGCCCGGCGGCAATTCCGACAGGCGCAGCGCCTGATTGGCGCGAATGTGCGCGGGAGTTAATCGTTCGGCGCGCATGAGCGGAAAGTTGAACACCAGATGAAGCTCGTTATCACCGGCTCCGTGAAAAGCGACATCCTCATCCTCGCCGACGAGCACGCGGTCGCCGGGGTATTCGTCAACCAGAGCGCGCAGTTCCTGCATGAGTTCGTGCAGGCCCGGCTGCTGAATCTGGAAACGCATGAGTTGCTGGTAGTCGGCCATGCTCAGCGCGTTGGCGTCCACAATCGCATCGGGGGAGGCCGTCAGCGTTTGATCTGGCAAATCGGGATGCTCAAAAATGGTGGCGATCGCATCGAGTCGAAAGCCGTCCACGCCCATGTCAAGCCAGAAGCGCACCATGTCCCACATCGCGCGCCTGACCGCCGGGTTGCGCCAGTTCAGGTCGGGTTGCTCCTTCAAAAAGGCATGGTAATAATACTGGCCCGTCAGCGGATCGCGCTCCCATGCCGACCCGCCAAAGATCGAAACCCAATTATTCGGCGGGCCATCGTCCTGTCCATCGCGCCAGATGTACCAGTCGCGCTTCGGATTGTCGCAACTGGAGCGCGATTCGAGAAACCAGGGATGCTGATCGGATGTGTGATTGAGCACAAGATCGAGAATGACGCGGATGCCGCGCGCATGCGCTTCGTTCAAAAAGGTCGTGAAGTCCGCAAGCGTGCCGTACTCCGGCCCGACATCGGTATAATCAGCAATATCATAGCCACAGTCCAGAAAAGGTGAGGGGAAATGAGGCGACAGCCACAGCGCGTCAATGCCGAGATCGCGCAAGTAGTCGAGTTTGGCAGCCATGCCGGGGAAGTCGCCGATACCATCGCCGTTGCCGTCGGCAAAGCTGCGCGGGTAGATCTGATAGAAAACGGCCTGCTGCCACCATGCGAGGGCATCCATAGCAATGTTCCTTCTGCATAAACTATATCAGGGCGGCGTTCTAGTTTCTGTCGGCGTGGTTGCATTTGGAATAATCGTCGTCAAGCGAGGCCAGCCCTTCGCGCAAGGCGTATAACGCGGCCTGCGTGCGGCTGGCAAGGTGTAATTTGCTCAAAATGTTGCTGACATGCACGCGCACCGTCCCCTCGCCAATCTTGAGCGCCGTGGCGATCACCTGATTGCTTTCCCCATGAGCGAGCCGGCGAAGTACTTCCACCTCGCGCTCTGTGAGCGGATCGACGGTGGGTGAGCGCTGTGGCGGGTGGGCCAATTCTTGCAGCACGCGGCGCGCAATCGCCGGGTGCAGCGACGACTCGCCATGGTAGACACGTTGAATGGCGCGCACGAGTTCTGCGGGGCCAAAATCTTTTAAGGTGTAGCCCAGCGCGCCCGCGCGAATTGCGGGAAAGACCTTGTCGTCGGCCTCATAGCTGGTCAGCACCAGAATGCGCGCGCTGGGCTTGCCGACAAGAATCCGTTCAATCGCCGCGATGCCGTCCATCTGCGGCATGACTAAGTCCATCAGAATAACGTCTGGCTGAAGCCGGGCTGCTTCATCAACGGCTTCAATGCCATCGCACGCCTCGCCGACAACTTCGATGTCGGGTTCGAGCGCGAGCAACGCGCGGATGCCTGTACGAACCACCAGATGATCATCAACGACCAACACCCGAATGGGACTTGTCATAGCCCTATCTCCACACGAAGCTGCGTCCCGGCACCTGGCGCACTCTGCATGCGCAACTGGCCCCCAAGTTGGGCCACGCGCTCAGCCATCCCGCGTAATCCTAAACCGCCATGATCGCTCACCGCAGCGGGATCAAAGCCGACACCGTCATCGACGATCTCCAGTGTCACGGCGCGTTGGGTTTGCCACAACTGCACCGTGATGCGCTGCGCACGCGCATGTTTCAGGACATTATTCAACGCCTCAAGCGCAATCCGGTACAACGCCTGCTCGATGGACGATGGCAGATTGACGCTTTCATCCGCAACCAGCCTGGTTTGAAGATTCGCGCGTCCTTCCACCGCGTTCAGCCGCGCCTGCACGGCGGCCACCAGCCCGACTTGCTCAAGGATCGGCGGACGTAGCTCGAAAATCAGCAGCCGCATCTCGTCGAGCGCCTCTTGAGCCGTGTCTTGCAGCGCGTGCAGCGAGTCAGTTGCCGTGGTCACATCGCCTGCCGCCAATAAGCGCCGCGCCGCCTGCGCATGCAGCGTAATGCCGTACAAGGATTGCGTGACTGAATCATGCAAATCGCGGGCCAGCCGTTGGCGTTCTTCCAGCACGGCCTGCTGCTGCGCCGCGATGACAAGCTGCTGTTCGATAGCATGGGTGCGCTCCTCAATGCGCCGATCCAGCGTCTGCATGGAGTGCATGTGCGTCATCGCCAGCGCGAGGAGATTGGCAACGGCATGAAGGAAGTTCACTTCCTCGTTGCTGAACAGGCGGCTGGCCGTGACATCGACACTGAGCGCCCCAAAGGAACGAGACGGCCCAGGGATACCAACACAGATGCTACTGACCACGCCACGGTCGCGCAGCAGCGGCAGTTGCTGAAAACGAACCTCGCTGGGCCAATCCGGAACCACCATGGGCTCGGCGCTACGCACGCAGATACAGATCGGATGCGGCAGTGTCACCGCAACCGTCGCCTGATCGATGGCATCTGCTTGCCAGCCGACGCATGCCCGCAGCATGAACGCACTGCGGTCCGGCTGAAGCTCCCAGATCGCGCTGTAGGCCACGGCCAGCGTGTCGGCAACCAGCGCCGCCGTGTGGCGCAGCAGCGTCGCCAGATCGGTATTCGCCAGAACCGACTGAATGAGCGCGACGAGCGCGGCCTGATGCCGGGCGTAGAGCCTGGGATGCTTCATCATATCACCATCACCTGTCAGCGTGCGCGATACCGATTCACCCTGATTTCTGTATGCTCGCATATCGGATTTTTTCAACTGCTATCCTTAATAATGCGGATTAGTTTACAAGACTCGCTTTGTGATCGTAGCGGCGTAGCCCTGCCGTTAGACTGAATTTCGCTCGATGAGGGGGCAGGCAATCGCATGCTGAACAGGTTCCGGCTGCGCATCATCAGCATGATCCAATAAATAGTGGACGGCCCATTGCCCCATTTCGTAGTGCGGCAGCTCCATCGTGGTGAGCGGCGGCTGAAGTTGCGCCGCGATCACCTCCAGGTTGTCAAAGCCAATGATTGCTACATCGTTGGGGATTGTGAGGCCAAGTTGCTTGACCGCGTCGTACGCGCCCATGGCCATTGAATCGTTGAAGCAGAACAGGGCCGTCGGGCGGTCAGGAAGCTGCATAAGCTCAAGCGCGCAGCGATACCCGTTCGCGGCAATGCTCGCCCCGGATCGGACAAGATTCGCGTCGAACGGCACGCCAAAGGACGCGAGCGCCTGCTTATACCCTTCAAGGCGGCCAACCATGGCGGCAATCGGGCCAATCTCGTTGACAAAACCGATCCGGCGATGGCCTTTACGCAGCAGCAACTCGGTGGCGGTGCGCCCGCCCTGCACTTCATCCGGCACGACCGACGGGAGCGAATGGTCGGTGGCATAGCAGTCGAGCAAAACAATCGGCACTTGCCCGCGCGGGTGTGGCGGCGCGACCTCATGGTGGTACATCGTCGCGTAGATGATGCCCTCGACCTGCCGCTCCAGCAGCATCTCCAGCCCGGCATGTTCGACCTCGCGATTGTTGTCGGTGTTGATCACCAGCAGCATTTTGTTGTGCGCCCACGCGGCGGCCTGCGCGCCCTGAATGATTCGGCCAGCATGCGATGAAGTCGCGATCTCGTCAGAGATCAGCCCGATGGTGTTCGAGCGCTGCAGGCTCAGGCTGCGCGCCATGGCGTTGGGACGCCAGCCAAGCTCCTCGACGGCTGACCACACACGGTCGCGCGTTTCCTGCGGGATCGTGGTATTCGGGGCGTTGTTGACGACGAAGGAAACGGTTGTTTGTGAGACACCTGCCGCGCGCGCTACATCGTACATGGAAGGAAGCTTGCGCTTCGAGGACCGAGACTGCTCTGCCACAGCTACTACCTCTACTTCCGCTCATGAAAAGAAAAAAGGAGGAGAATTGAGCGTTAATCTGGATTAGTAATCCGCATTAGCAATGTACCATAAACCAGGCGGCATGTCAAGCGGGCATATGGCTTCACATACAATAGTGCAAACAGAGCGTTATCGTGGCGTCACGCGCGGCTCCGGCCATGCAAGCTCGATCCCCAACACGCGCTGGAGCGCTGTCTGAAAGTCAGCCAGGTGGCGAGGTGCGTTCCTGACCTGACGCGGCGCGAGCCCTTTGGTCAGGCAATACGCCGCCAGCGCGCCCGCCGCCTCGCCAATGTTCCATTCCACCGGATGCAGCCGGTAGCAGCCATTGGTTATGTGCGTGGTGCCGATATTTTTGCATGCTGGCAGCAGATTTTCGGCACGCACCGGGATGAGCGCGCCGAGCGGAATCTGGAAGGGCCAGCTTGGAATATCGACATACGTGCGCAAGCCGGTGCCAGGGTGCAAGTCGATCCGGTAGCTGCCGATGCCGACGCTGTCGGAAAAAACCTCAGCGCCTTGGTGCGGCTGGCGCGCCTCGACGCCGACGTGCTGCTCCAGCACAGTGAATTCGGCATGGATGCGGCGGCTTTCGCGCACATAGATATACTTCGCCAGCCCGTCGCTCGTGCCGACAACGTCCGGGCGCAGCCGCAGACCGCGATAGCCAGTGCCGCCGTCAAGCCGTGGCGCTTCGGTCTGCATCCAGTACAGCATGGACAGACTCAACTGTCTCGCTCCACGCATGTGCGCCTGTTGCTGCTCATGCGTGACGCCAACCACTGGCCCGAGCCAGTAATCGATCTGCGGCCAGTTCACAAGGGTGATGTCGCTGGGGTAAGAGCCATCGGGATAGTGCTTGCGGTAGAAAATGCGCCGGTAATGCCAGAAGTCCTCGGCGAATTCCCGGTCGCTCGGCCCGTTGAAAATGGCGCGTTCACGTGGCTGCAGCGTCTCGGGATCAATATCTTTCCAACCAAGTTGCGGGCCGGGCCAGAAGTCCGCCTGGTACGAACGCCAGAAATCGTAATCGTCAGGCTTCGGGATCGTGTAATCTTCGTCGGGCAGGTAGTCGAGCGCGAAACACCATGAGATTGCCTGCTGGTCAAGCGGATCGGCTGGGCCGGGCAATGCATGCGGCTCGCCGGTCTGCGCCTGGCTTTCCGCGCCGACGACATGCTCGACACCAGCCAGTTCCAGCAGATCGCCAGGCTCGGTCGCGTCGAGCACATAGGCCGCATGGACAACTATGGTGTCGCCGGTCGCATCGTCCACCAGCGTGACAGCTCGCACATGATCGCCGTCGCACTCGACCGCAACTGGCCGTTGGTGCAGCAGCACGCGCACCTGCTGATTCACCCGGTAGCGCGCCAGCATTTCCTCAATCACCGCGAGGGCCACGCGCGGTTCGTGGCAGAGCTTGCTCACCCAGCCCTGTCCAGGGTTCAAGCGCGGATTGTCGCGCGGCGCGGGCAGCAGGGGATAGTTGCGGCGGTAGTAGGCGCGGATGCCCTCGCGCAACTGGCGGTAGCTGGCCGTGCAGCCCATCTGCTCGATCCATGGATGTTCGTCGGGCGGGACGGCCTGGGCGGTGAGTTGGCCGCCGAGCCAATCAGTGTTTTCGGTCAGAATCACCGTCCGTCCGAGGCGCGCCGCCGCCAGTGCTGCCGCGACGCCGCCCAATCCTCCGCCGACGATCAGGATATCGGTTGCAAGCTCATGCGCGCCCATGCGCGGCCCTCCTTTGCTACTCGTCAGTCTTCGATGGTGAAGCCAATCTTGACCGTCACCTGCCAGTAAGCGACATGCCCGTTCTCGATGTAGCCGCGCGTGTCCATGACCTGGAACCAGCGCATGTTGCGAATCGTGGCCGCCGCTTTGGTGATTGCATTTTGGACCGCGTCTTCAATACTTGTGTTGGATGATCCGACTAACTCGACCAGCTTGTAAACGTGCTCGCTCATTGCCGTCTCCTTTCGGGTCATTGCTGCGCGTCCAGTTCACATGAAGCAGGTTGTTTGCATGGTGATAGCCTTATTGTACGCTGCATGCGCGTATCCGTCGAACCGGGCGCAATCGAACATGCTAAAGTTGCATCAACGCGCAAGCCAGCGTATGATCGGGAAGATCGGAGTACGTTGCAGATAAAGGAGTCGCAATGAAATCACTGGTATGGGAAGCACCACGCCAGATGGCTTTGCACGATCAGGAACAGCCGCTGCCTGGCACAGGCGAAGTGCTGATCAAGGTCGCCTACGCGGGTATTTGCGGGTCGGAACTGAGTGGCTACCTCGGGCATAACGCCTTGCGCGTGCCGCCGCTCGTCATGGGCCATGAATTTTCCGGCACGATTGTCGCGACGGATGCAGCCGCGACTGCCGAGCATCCAGAGCTCACAGAAGGCCAGCATGTCACCGTCAACCCGATGATTTACTGCGGCAACTGCGCGCACTGCGCGGCGGGCCGCTACCACCTGTGCGCGAACCGCACGCTGATTGGCGCGGCGCGCCCCGGCGCATACGCCGAATACGTCAGCGTGCCAGCGAAGATGGTCACGCTGGTGCCGGACGATGTTTCACTGCGCACGGCGTCCATGACCGAGCCAGCGGCGGTGGCGGTGCGCATGGGCGAACTGGCTGGCGTCTCCGCTGGCGAGGACGTGCTGATCATTGGCGCGGGGCCAGTCGGACTGCTCGCGCTGCAAGTCTTGCGGGCGCAGGGCGCTGGCCGCGTTTTTATTGCCGACCTGGGGGCCGAGCGGCTGGCTATGGCGGCGGAACTCGGCGGCGAGCCCATTGATCCACGCGCGCAGGATGTGGTGCAGGTCGTCCGCGAGGCGACTGGCGGCCTCGGCGCGGCGGTTTCGATCGACGCGGTTGGGACGGCCCGCACCCGCGCGCAGTGCATCGCCGCGACGCGCTCGGCGGGAACCGTCATGCTCACCGGCCTGCATGAAGAAACGAGCGAGATGCCAGTCGCCGAGATTATTCGCCGCGAGATCGTGCTGCAAGGCAGTTTCTGCTACACACCCGCGAACTTCACGACCGCGCTGGAACTGCTGGCGAATGGCGCGCTTCACCTCGATCCGTGGATTGTCGAAGCGCCGCTTGGCGAAGGTGGCGCGTGGTTCGACCGCCTGATCGACGCGCCGGGCGATGTCGCCAAGGTGCTGCTCATTCCAGCGCTGGACTAAGCAGCAGCATGCTGAAAAGGACAAGGACTGAACAATGAAGATCACGTCTGTTCAAGCAGTGCGCGTCACGCTGCCAGCGCGGGAAGCTACGACCGCGCCGCGCCGCGCGCCATGGTCGCAGAATGCCGAAGTCGCCAACCCCATGTCGCGCTATCCCAGGGTGAAGGCGCACCGTAGTTTGTGGCTGCCGCGCTGGGAAGCCGTCTGGTGCAAGGTCACGGCGGAAGATGGCACATGGGGACTCGGCTCGACGGGCTACGGCAGGCCGGTGGCGGCGATCATCGACGATCACCTTGGCCCGCAGCTCGTCGGCGAAGATTGCCTCGCGACCGAGAAGCTGGCCGACATGCTGTTTCGCCTCACCAAGCCGTACGGCTCGACCGGGCTGGCTTCCTACGCGGTCAGCGCCATCGATCTCGCGCTCTGGGATCTCAAGGGCAAGCTGCTCGACAAGCCGGTGTATGCGCTGCTCGGCGGGCCGCAAAAAGAGCGCATCTTCTGCTACTGCACCGGCAACGATGTCGATTGGTACCAGGAATTAGGCTTCCGCGCGTTCAAGCTGGCCTGCCCGTACGGGCCAGCCGATGGGCTGGATGGCATGTACAAAAATGAAGCGTTTGTCGCAGGCGTCCGCGAGCAGATCGGCGATGCGTGCGAACTCATGCTCGATTGCTGGATGGCGTTCGACGTGGATTACACGGTGCGGCTGGCCGAAGTCCTGCGCCCGTATCGCCTGAAATGGATGGAAGAATGCCTGATTCCCGAAGACTTTGACGCACATATCGCGCTCCGCGAACGGCTTCCATGGCAAACGCTGGCAACCGGCGAACACTGGTACACGCACGTCCCGTTTGGCTGGGCCGTGCAGCACCGCGTGGCCGACATTCTCCAGCCTGACATCAACTGGTGCGGCGGCATCAGCGTTTGTCAAAAGGTGGCCGCCATGGCCGACGCTGCCGGAATCAGCGTGATGCTGCATGGCGGCGGGAACACCCCGTTTGGGCAGCACTTCAGTTATGCAACCGCCGCCGTGCCGTGGTGCGAATGCTTCGTCGGGACACCGCCGGGCGTGCCGTTGAGCGAAAGCTGGGGCATGCCGGGGCAGGCGCTGCCGCAGGACGGCTGGCTGGTGCCGAGCGACGCGCCCGGTTTCGGCCTTGAGATTGCCGAGGAATGGATCACGCCCTTCTTTTAGGCGCGTTCAAAAGGACATCTGCGATGACGCGATTAGCAGGAAAAGTAGCGATTATCACCGGCGCGGCCTCAGGGATCGGCGCGGGTACTGCCGAGGTGTTTGCCGAGCAGGGCGCGAAGTTAATGCTGGTCGATCGCGACGGCGACGGGCTGGAAGCGGTGCGGGCGCGGCTCGAAACACAAGCGCCTTCGATCATGGCCGTGTGTGGCGACGTGTCGCAGGCGACCATGATCGAGCGCGTCGTCACACAAACCATGGAAGTGTTCGGTCAGATCGACATCGTTTTCAACAACGCCGGCATCATGCCGACCGGCGACCTGGCGACGTTCGCCGAATCGACGTGGGACGATGTTCAGGATGTGAATGTGAAAAGCATGTACCTGATGTGCAAAGCGGTCATCCCGCACATGCTGGCGCGCGGCACCGGCTCGATCATCAACACCTCGTCGGTCATGGCGACGCTCACCGAGCCGGGCTACGAAGCCTACACAACGTCGAAGGCCGCGGTGATCGGCCTGACCAAAGCAATTGCCGTTTCGTATGCCGAGCAAGGCATCCGCTGCAACTGCATCTGTCCCGGCTGGGTCGACACGCCGCTCAATCAGCGCGTGGCCGCAGAATTGGGCGGCATGGAGCAACTCTACCCGATCATCAAGCGCCAGCAGCCGCTGGGCCGCATGGCGACGACCCGCGAGGTTGGCAACGCGGTGCTGTTCCTGGCTTCGGACGAGGCCAGCGCCGTGACCGGCAGCGCGCTGTACGTGGACGGCGCGGCGTCGGCGGCGATTTGAGCTAGCCGAACATTGTTAATCTTCGCGCACGAGGAGCGCGCCGGGTACTGTGCTCCAACTGCGCGCACACCGGCGCGCTTCACCACTGGCTGCCAGCGAGGAAGCCGCCATCGACGTAGATCGACTGGCCTGTTGTGTAGTCCGACGCGCTGGACGCCAGATAAATCATGATGCCCATGAAATCTTCGGGCGTGCCGGGCCGCCTGATCGGCAAGCGGTCGAGAATCCATGCGCTCCTGGTTGGGCTTTGCCACAGCGGCGCGGTCAACTCGGTTGCGATAAACCCGGGGCAGATGCAGTTGACCTGAATGTTGTGCGGAGCCCATTCAATAGCCATGGTCTTGGTTAATTGGGCCAGCGCGCTTTTCGTCATGCCGTAGACCGACACGTCCGCCAGGCCGATGGTTGACGTGAGCGAGCCGATATTGATGATTTTTCCGCCGCCCTGCTCGACCATGTGCGGCAGCACGGCCTGGCTCAAAAAGTAGATGCCGCGCAGATTCGTCGCCATGATGCGGTCGTACACATCAGGCGTCATCTCGGTGATCGGCATGCGCTGATTGGTGCCAGCACAGTTGACGAGAATATCAATCCGGCCGCACTGCGCGGCTACGCCATCGACAAGCGCGGGAATTGCGGACAGCTCGGCCAGGTCAGCCGGAAACACCAACGCGGTGCCGCCCTGCTCCTCGATGCGCTGCTGGAGCGCCGTCAACTTTTCGGTCGAACGGCCACTCAGCGCGACTGTCGCGCCCGCGAGTGCAAGCGCCCGCGCCAACGCACTCCCAATGCCGCCGCTTGCGCCGGTCACAAGCGCAACGCGCCCGCGCAGTGAAAACAGGCGTACAAGCGCTTCTTCATGCTGCATGCCAGCGTTCTTTCTTCAACGATACAACGAGTTGCAACGGAGCGTATTGTCGCGGTGCGCTCGCCAGTTGTCAAGTGGTACATGCTTGGGTTATGTTTCCTCATGCTTGTGCGCTGTGGCACAGAAATAGCTGCTAGCACAAAATGCAGCTATACTATGCATGGCAAAGCCACGCGCGGGAACGAGGTTTGCTGTTGTTGTACAGCAAACCGGACTAATCCTGACGCCAACACAAAGGAGCGATGATGATCCCGCAAGCCCCCTTTGGCCGCACAGGCCACCAGAGCACCCGCACCCTTTTTGGTGCAGCCGCTCTCAGCAGTGTAACGCAGGCGGAAGCCGACCAGACATTGGAAGTGCTGCTCAGGTACGGCGTCAACCACATCGACACCGCCGCCAGCTACGGCGACGCAGAGCTGCGGATTGGCCCATGGATGCAGCAGTACCGCAAGCAGTTCTTCCTGGCCACCAAGACCGGCGAGCGCACCTATCAGGCGGCGCGCGAGCAAATTCGCCGCTCGCTGGAGCGCTTGCAGGTCGATCATGTCGATCTCATTCAGCTCCACAATCTGGCCGAGCCGGATGAGTGGGAAACAGCGATGAACGAGGGCGGCGCGCTGCAGGCCGCCGTCGAGGCGCGCGATGAAGGGCTGGTGCGGTTCATCGGCGTGACCGGGCATGGCCTGGGCATCGCCGCCATGCACCGCCGCTCGCTGGAGCGCTTTGATTTTGACTCGGTGCTGCTGCCGTACAACTACATTCTCATGCAGAACGAGCAGTACGCCGCTGACTTCGAGGAGTTGGTGAAGATCTGTCAGGAGCGCAACGTCGCCGTACAGACGATCAAGTCGATCACGCGCCGGCCATGGGGCGAGGATCAGCAGCATTCCGCCGCCACATGGTACGAGCCGCTGAAGGATCAGGGCGCGATTGATCAGGCCGTGGCCTGGGTGCTGGGCCGTCCGGGCGTGTTCCTCAACACCGTCGGCGATATTCATGTGCTGCCGAAAGTGCTGGACGCCGCGAGCCGCTTCACCACCCGCCCGTCCGATGCGGAGATGCAGGCCGAGATCGACAAGATGGACATGGAGCCGCTGTTCGTGTAGCCGCTGTTCTTTGGTAAACCGGCGGACAGCATCAGGGCTGTCCGCTTTCGTTTATTGCTTGCTTGTCAAAGGCTGCTTTGTCTGCTAGAATGCGCACACCCAATGCACAGGTGTGCATAAACGCCATACGTTCCTTGCAATCGCGCTGATAACGTGCTGTAGCGCTTGAAATGCCAGGGAAACCATGCAACGACGCGCGGTCTCAATTTCAGATATTGCGAAGGCAGCCGGCGTGTCACATTCCACGGTGTCGCGCGCGTTGCGCGATAGTCCGCTGATCAGCGCGGCGGTGCGCGGGCGCATCCAGGCCATCGCGCGCGAGATGGGCTACATGCCGAACGAGATCGCGCAGAGCCTGCAGACGCAGCGCACCCGCACGATTGGCCTTGTCGTCCCCTCAATTGCCGATCCTTTCTTTGCCGACGTGTTCGATGGCGTGGAGCAGGTGGCGCGCGCCGCCGGGCTGAGCGTGTTCGTGAGCGCGGCGCACAACGATCCCGAGCAGGAAATGGCCGCGATTGAGACATTTCACCGTCGTCGCGTAGACGGTGTGCTGATCTCTTCTTCTCGGCTCAGCAGTCCTTTTCTGAAGCGACTCAACGATATTCGCGTGCCGGTCGTGCTGATCAACATGCAGGCCGAAGCGCAGCATGAACACGTGCATTCGGTCATGATTGACGACCGGGCCGGAGCGTGCGCCGCAGTGGAACACCTGATTCAACTCGGCCATCGTCGCATTGGCTACCTTGGGGTGAGCAATCGGCCCTTATCGAATCAGCGCCGTCTGGCTGGCTATCGCGAGGCGCTACAGGATGCTGGCGTTGGCATGAACGACGATTGGATCGTGATCGCCCCCGAAGAAGATCGGCAGTATCGAGATGATGTGGTCGCCGGTGAAACGTTGGTGCATGTCCTTGTGGAGGCGGGCGTGACTGCGATTTTCTGTTACAACGACATGGTCGCGATTGGCGCGCTGATGGGCTGTCGCGAGCATACTATCGCTGTTCCAGATGAGCTAAGCGTTGTCGGCTTCGACGATAATCACGTCGCGCGGTACGTCACGCCACCGCTCACCACGGTCCATCAGCCAAAACTTGAGCTTGGGAAGCAGGGCATGCGCATGCTTATTGATTTAATTGATGAGCGGGACGTGCAAAGCACAATGCTTGCGCCGACGCTGGTGGTGCGCGCCAGCACTGCCGCGCCGCGCTGAGCCATACGAGGAGGAGATCGATGCGTCAGTATACTGCGTCAAATCTGGTCATTCACCCCGGCAACAGCAATGAGCCGGGCGTGGTCGTCAACGTCACGCCGGAGATCGCCGGCTGGCATTACATCAACTTTCAGGTGCGCCAACTCAAGGCGCAGCAGGCATGGTCGTTCGAAACCGACGCGCATGAGCTTGCGATTGTGCTGCTCGGCGGCACGGTCGGCGTTGAGTCGAGCCGTGGATCATGGAGTGGCATTGGCGAGCGCGCGAACGTCTTCGAAGGGCTGCCCGCTGCGCTGTACCTGCCGCACAACACGTCGTTCACCGTGACGGCTGAAACGGACAGCGAGTTCGCGGTGACATGGACTGCTGCCGACCAGGATTTTGCGCCATGTCTGGTGCGCCCGCAGGATGTCAACACCGAGATTCGCGGCGGCGACAATGCGACGCGCCAGATCAACGAGATCATGCCGCCGGGCTTTCCATGCCAGCGGCTGGTGATCGTCGAGGTGTACACGCCGGGCGGCAATTGGTCGAGCTACCCGCCACACAAGCATGACATTCACAAGACCGACGCTAACGGCAATGTCCTTGAAGCCGATCTTGAGGAAGTGTACTACTACAAAATCGACAGGCCGGAAGGCTACGCTTTGCAGCGCGTCTACACCGACCCCGAGTCGCCGCTGCACCGGGCCGGAAATCCCATCGATGCCGTGGTCATGGCGCGTAACAACGACGCCGTGCTCATTCCCGAGGGCTACCATCCGGTCTCCAGCCCGCCCGGCTACACGACCTATTACCTGAACGTGCTGGCTGGCTCGGCGCAGTCGCTCGCCAACATGGACGACCCGCAGTACGCCTGGGTCAAAGACTCGTACACCGGACGCGATCCGCGCGTGCCGCTCTACCCTGTGACACGATGATAAGGTGACGGGGTGACACGGTGAATAAGTTTGCATGTAAACAGTCGGTACTGTCACCACAGTCTCTACACAATCACCTTGTCATCGTGTCATCTTGTCACTATCTCAACTTGTCAGAAAAAAGAGGCTTGCAATGACCACACGGACATATGACATCCTCGCTATGGGCCGCTCCTCAATCGACCTGTACGCGAACGATATTGGCGCGCCGTTCGAGCAGATCAAAAGCTTTGCGGCCTACGTCGGCGGCTGCCCGCTCAACATCAGCGTTGGCACGCGGCGGCTCGGCCTGCGCTCGGCGCTGCTGACCGGCCTGGGCGACGATCAGGTCGGCAATTTCATCATGCATTTTCTGGAACAAGAGGATGTTGACACGCAGTTCACACAACGCAAGCCCGGCCACCGCTCCAGCGCGGTGCTGCTCGGCATCCAGCCACCCGACCGCTTCCCGCTGGTGTACTACCGCGACAACTGCGCCGACATCGAGTTGACGATTGACGACGTTCTCCATGCGCCGATTGCTGAAAGCCGCCTGCTGCTGATCTCCGGCACCGGCCTGAGCAAGGAGCCGAGCCGCAGCGCCACAATCTTCGCCGCCGAACGCGCAAAGCAGCTTGGCACTGCCGTGGCGCTCGATATCGACTTCCGGCCTGACCAGTGGCACGATCCGCGCGCCTTCGGCGTGACGGTTCGCTCGGCGCTACGCCTGGTCGATGTCGTGATCGGCACCGAGGACGAGATCAACGCCGCCATGCTGACCGACCCGGCGCAGATCAACCTGACTCATTCGCAAGTCTCGGACGCGCGCGTGAGCGGCGACATTGAGGACGCGATCAAGCACTTACTCTCGCTGGGGCCGGGCGTGCTGCTTCAGAAGCGCGGCTCAGAGGGAGCACGGGTTCACATTCGGACGGGCAGCCAGACTGAGCGAATCGACGTGCCGGGCTTCCCGGTCGAGATCGCTAACATTCTGGGCGCGGGCGATGCATTCGCGTCGGGCGCGCTGTACGGCTTTGTGCAGGGCTGGGACTGGCGACGGGCCGCGCGGCTCGGCAACGCATGCGGCGCGATCGTGGTCACTCGGCACGGCTGCGCGAACTTCATGCCGACCTACGACGAAGTGATGGCGTTCGTTGAGCAGCATGGTGGATTATGATTGTTAAACCCGTCGCGTCTCACCATCGTTACAGGCCGGGAGGGTTAGCGCGAGACGCGACGGGTTTGTGCAGGTAAAGGAGCATGGAATGGATACCCAACGCCTGACGATGGCGCAGGCAATCGTCGCCTTTCTCAAGAATCAATATGTCGAGCGCGACGGCGTGGAGCAGCTGTTCTTCGCTGGCTGCTTCGGCATCTTCGGCCATGGCAATGTAGCTGGCATGGGCCAGGCGCTCCAGCAGATGCCCGACTTCCGCTACTATCAGGCGCGCAACGAGCAGTCCATGGTTCATGCAGCGGTCGCCTTCGCCAAGACGAAGAATCGGCTGCAAACGCTGGCATGCACATCCTCGATTGGGCCGGGCGCGACGAACATGGTGACTGGCGCGGCGCTGGCGACGATTAATCGGCTGCCGGTGCTGCTGCTGCCGGGCGACATCTTCGCGCGCCGCAACGTCGCGCCGGTGCTGCAACAGATTGAGTCCGAGCACTCGCAGGATATTTCGGCAAACGATTGCTTCAAGCCGGTCAGCCGCTACTGGGATCGCATCAACCGCCCGGAGCAACTGCTGACGGCGCTGCCGGAAGCCATGCGCGTGCTGACCAGCCCGGCTGATACCGGCGCGGTGACGCTGGCTCTGCCGCAGGACGTGCAGGCCGAAGCCTATGCTTACCCGATGGCGCTGTTCCGCCGCCGCGTGTGGTATGTGCCGCGCAATCGGCCCGACCGCGCCGCGTTGGAGCAGGCTGCCGCGTGGATCAAGGCCAGCAAGCGCCCGCTGATCGTCGCGGGCGGCGGCGTGATCTACAGCGAAGCCACCGACGCGCTGCGCTCATTTGTGGAGCAGACCGGCATTCCGGTGGGCGAAACCATGGCTGGCAAAGGCAGTCTGCGCTACGACCACCCGCTCTGCATGGGCGCGGTCGGCGCGACCGGCACGCTCGCCGCGAACCGGCTGGCCCGCGATGCTGACCTCGTGATCGGCATCGGCACGCGCTACAGCGACCTCACCACCGCGTCGAAGACCGCCTTCCA
>DASTWM010000557.1:0-10895 GCA_035765855.1 Roseiflexaceae bacterium | reverse complement strand
CGATGAATTGTGAAACGGGCAGCGCCGACCCTGGCGATGATTGACAGCTTCCTGTGACATATTGCCGATTGGATAGCCGAAAACTTCAGCGAGTGGGTCTTTGGGCATGCGGCCAGCGCTCCTCCTGCTTCCAACGAACATAATACCCATGAAGAGCTTAGCACATATTTGCAACCAGATTCGGGGTATTAGGGGTACGTCAAAAAGGCGGCTGCGCCCGCATCACCAGCAGCGCTTCGTCGCGACGGCGTTCGATACGCATAACGAAATCGAAGCGGTCCACGTCGGTGCAGAGCGCCATGTCGGCGGCGGGAAAGGCCGGGTGGTCGTGGTCGGTGAACAGCCGGGCGGCATCCGAGGCAAGCACGCGCTCTGTGAACAGCGCGGGGTCTGGGGTTTCGCCGCGCAGCAGCGCCGCGAGGTAATCGGCGCAGGCGATGTCCTCATCGCCGTCGCGGTCGGGGAAGACGCCGGTGACGACCAGCGTGACTTCCGATGGCGCGAGGCGCTTGATGTAGCGCGCCGTTGCGCCCGCGCCTGCAAAACTGCATGCCAGCAGCACGTCGGCGTTGAGGCTGCGCACCAGGCCCTGCGTGCCTGCGCCCGTCCGCTGAATGAGTTTCTTTCCGTGTAAGTCCTGCCCGATCAGCGCGGCGGGCGAGTTGCCGAAGTCGAAGCCCTCCGGCATCCATCCGCCTGTTTCGCCCATGAGCAGCGCGCCCGGGAAGCGCTCGCGCAAGGCCCGCGCCTCGTCAAGCGTGCTGACCGGCATGATCTCGCTTGCGCCAGCCGCAAAGGCGTAGGCGGCGGTCGTGAAGGCGCGGATTACGTCGATAACGACGGCAACGCCAGTGACGCTGCCGCATGTTTCCAGATCTGCTCGTTTGATATGCATGAGCGTGATTATGACTCGTCGAGACGTGCACCAGAATGCTATGGTTGCGCAGTGGGAGCCGCCGCTTGTACGTTCACCGCGCCCGACATGCCCTCGCCATGCGGAGCGCCATGAATAGTGCAATAATAAGCGAAAATCTCGGCCTTGGTGAAGGTGAATTGGAACGTGCCGCCCGGCGGAATGACTTTGCTATCGAACGAGCCATCTTCAGCGGTGACGGTGTGGGCATGGTCGTCGTCATTCTTCCACACCACGGTCGCGCCCTGCGCGACCGTCAGCGTGCGCGGGTTGAATGCGTCGCCCTTTAGCGTAACAGTCACACCATCGGGCGGCGGCGCGGCGGTATCCTGCACGGGCGGCGGCGCATTGGTGATCGAGCCGGGATCGACCGGTGCCAGCGGCACGCTCGCCATCTGCTGGATCTGCTGGTAGATCGTCAGGATGCTTCCTTCGCCCTGGAGCAATTGCTGCGATAAGGCCAGAACGGCATCGGCATCACTACGCGCTGCATCAGCGCTTTTGGCAGCATTAACCTTCAGCGCATGATCCCGAATTTCCCCGACGCGCTGATTAACCGATTCGCTAAACACTTTGACGTTGTCGGCCAGACGCTGCATGCTGGCTGGCGCGCCGGGCGCGGACGCGGCGAGCAGTACGTGGTGCAGCGCACCTTGCATGTAGCCTTCCTGCTGGCCGTTCTGAAGAATGCCAAAGCCGTCGCCGGGATTCTGCGTTTTGCCGTCATGGTTCAGATCGCCAAAATCGGGGCCGAACTGCCCTTCAATAATGTTGACAACATGCTCGGCGTGCGTTTTAGCATCGTTGAGCTTGCCTGCGTCCAGGGCGCTCTTGAGCAACTGGGCATGCAAAATCTCTTCGTCCACTTCCTGGCGCAGTCCGAGCACAAAACCGATCTGTCCGGGCGTGGTGTCGAAGTGAAACAGATTATGCCGAATGTGGGTCAATGGCTCGTTGGGCAACCCGCCCGCCATGATCACGTTTGCCACCTCAGCCGTTGCGGTGTCCTTCGGCACGCGGGTGATGTACATGCGGTCGAATTCGCCCACCAGATTGGTGTGCGCGGGCGAAACATAGTTCACGCTCAGCGCACCGCCGGTGCCGGGGCTGAGCGGGCCAAGCGCCAGGCTGCCGCGCGCATTCGAAAGCCATGCGGCATACACTTCATCCGTTCCAGGCGCGGGCAGCCCGTTCACGCTGATTGTGACGCTGTCGTTCCGCAGCGCGCTGTCATGCCATTCGACCGTACCCGACGCCGACGCAGGCACCGCAGCGGCGGGCTGCGCCGTAGGAGCCGCCTGAGTTGCCGGGGCCGCCGTTGGTGAAGTTGCTGCCGTGGCTGTGGTCAGGGCGGCTACCTGAGCGGCATTGGCCTGTTCGGCAGTTTGCGGGCCGGACGGGCGCGGCCAGAAGAAATACGCGCCACTGCCGATTAGCGCGATGAGTACCACCGCCAGCGCAGGAATCATCCATGGAGCGCGGCGCTTGTTCGGCGCTGGCGGTGCAGATACGGGCATGCTGGCCTGCGGCTCGCTCGCGGCGGCAGGCGGAGCCGCTTGGGCTGTTTCAAATGACACGCGCGCCGTTTGCAATCCGCCTGGAGCAGGCATGGACGACGCGGGCCGGGCAGCGAGCACGCCGGGAACCGGCGGCTGGCTTGCCGAGCGATCCTGTTCCGGGTGGGCCGCAATCTGTTCGAGCGCCGCCGCCAGCTCAGCGGCGCTTTGGAAGCGATCGGCGGGATTTTTCGCCAGCGCGCGCATGACCGCCTGTTCAAGCTGCTCAGAGATGCTGGGGTTGAACTCGCGTGGAGAAGGTGGCAGCATGTAGGCCTGCTTCACCAGCACCTCGGTCGGCGTATCACCCTCGAATGGCAAACGGCCCGTCAGAAGCTGGTACAGCACCACACCGGCGGCGTACACATCCGCGCGCGCATCAATCGGCTGCCCGGTTACTTGCTCGGGAGCCATATACGCGGCGGTGCCCATGATCGTTCCCGGCATGGTGAGTTGTAAGCTCGATTCGCTCAACATCTTGGAAAGGCCAAAATCGGCCAGCATCGGCCAATCTGGCGCGGGCATCAGG
This sequence comes from Roseiflexaceae bacterium, assembly GCA_035765855.1. GTDB lineage: Bacteria > Chloroflexota > Chloroflexia > Chloroflexales > Roseiflexaceae > DASTWM01. The sequence continues at coordinate 7,897 of DASTWM010000557.1, read as the reverse complement.
ATATTCGCCGGTTTGATGTCGCGGTGGACAACGCCCCGGCTATGCGCGTACTCCAGCCCCGCAAGCACGCGCGCCATCAGCGACAGCGCGCGTGACGTGGCAAACGGTTCGCCAACCGAATCGGCCAGCGAGGAGCCATGTTCGACATATTGCAGCACCAGGTAAAACACGCCATCCTGCTCGCCGTAATCATGCACCGGCAGAATGTTGGGATGCTGCAACAGCGCGAGCGAGCGCGCCTCGGCTTTGAAGCGCGCCGCATAATCTGCGTTGTTCGGATGTTGCAGCACCTTGATCGCAACGAAGCGATCCAGCGATGCCTGGTACGCTTTGTAGACTGTCGCCATACCGCCGCGCCCAAGCACTTCGATCAGACGGTACGGCCCCAAATAGCTGTTGAGCAAGTGATCCGTCATGGTGTTTACCTGGTGGCTAAAGAACGATGTGTTTGCAACGGGATCGCGGAGAGACCAAATCCTCTCGCATCATGTATTTCCGCAGACCTCTTATGAAGTTGCACGAGAGGTAAAGCACGGCGAGAGCGATGGGAATGCGGACAGTGGAGTTATTATAATTTGATAATGCTCCATTGTACCACGGTTCATCGCTCCTGGTGCCAAATTCTGTTCCACTTCCATGGCAGAGTAACGAGTCAGAGAACGAATACACACATAGACCCTCACCTCCGGCCTTTCCATGAGCAAAGGCCAGAGGCGAGGGAACGCAAGCGAATAAACCGCTATCAGGACAGCAGCTTACAACTGGCCCGAAAGAATCACCGTTGCGTTTGCACCAGCCCCGCTTAACAGCGCCTTTGTCGCTTCCGCAGCGGATCGCGGTTGCGGCCTCATGATCTGCGAAGGCATTTCGGGAGCGCGCCGCATCGGCTGCGCGCCCATGCCAACTTGCGGTTCGCTCATGGTACGCATGCGGTCCATCCGCGCGAGCATGCGCTCCAACAGCACGGTATTCAGCGCAGCATTGCCCATCAACTGGCGCAACACCGCCGCTGGCACCTGCATCACGCTGCTTGGCTCCTGCGCCAGCACGGTCGCCGAGCGCGGCGTACCCATGAGCGCGCCGATTTCACCGAAGATATCGCCGGCGTACAGCAGGCCAAGCGCGCGCTGGGTGTCATGCGCGGTTTTGGCCGCCACCGCGCGCCCGTCGATGATAAAGTAGGCGGTGTTCCCCGGCTCGCCCTCGCGCATGATCGCCGTGCCAGCCGGAACGTCGTACACCCGCGCCTGGCTCAGCAGCGCCCGTTGCTCAACGGGACTCAGGCGAAACAGCGCTGGCAAATGATTCGCCAGCCGGTCGAAGTCGCCCAACGTCGCCGCATTTCCACGCCCAAGGCCCGGCGCGCTGACCATGCCGCGCAGCAGACGTGTCGCTTGCCGCCATTCCGCCAGCGATTGCCGCAGCCCCGGCAGCGCCAGCACCAGCAGACCAGCCAGCAGCAGCGGCACAGTAGCAATGAGAAACAGCAGCCGCACATTGATCAGATCGGCCAGTCCGGCAGTCGCCATGCCGAGCGTCAGCGCCAGATTGCCGACGGACAGAAAGGCGCTGAACATGCGCCCGCGCAGTTCGTTCGGCGTGTTGCGTTGCAGCAGCACCCGCCGCGCAATCAGCGTGAAAGCGTTGGCGAAACCACTTATCATCATAGCTATAAACGCAAATGGCAGCGATGTTAGCAATGCCAGCACACTTTGCGTGATCGCCATCACCAGCAGCCCGACCGCGATCCACTGACTTTCGTGCAGCCGCTCCGCCACGCGCGACATCAGCAGGCTGCCGATCACCAGCCCTATCGAGCAGATGCCTTCCAGCAGACCGTACTCGAATTCGGTCGCGTGGAGCGCCCGCAGCGAGAACGGCAGCAGCAGCGCGTTGCTCAATCCAAAGCCAACCCAGACGATCAGCATGACAATGAACAGCGAGCGGATGATCGGCGTCTCGGCGATGAAGCGCATGCCCTGGCGCAGATCGCTCAGCACGGTTGCAACCGTTGTGTCGCCCTCCGGCTGATGCGCCGCAATCCGCACGCCGCTGATGCATGCCGCCGAGACGAGAAAGGTGGCAGCGTCAATGTAGAAGGCCCAGTCGAGGGAGAACGCCGACGCGAGCAGCCCGGCGGCTGCGAAGCCGACCGCCCACGAGCCAGTGTCCGCAATCGTCATGATCGAGTTCGCGGCAGATAGTTCGTCGTCGGAGGCGACTTCGGGCAGGACGCTCTGCTGAGCCGGCTCAAAGAACTGCCCGACCGCTCCGGCGAGCAGCAGCATCACGTACAGCCAGACGATGCCAAACGGCACCACAAACGGAATGGCGACGATTAGCGCGGCGCGCAGCAGGTCGGCGCTGATCATGATGCGCTTGCGGTCGTAGCGATCTACAAACACACCGGCGAACAGACCGACGACCATGCTGGGCAGCGACGTAACGATCAGCACCAGGCCGACGCTCAGCGCCGAGCCGGTCAGCTTAAAGACCAGCAGCGCGGCGGCAAGTGACGTGAGCGCGCTGCCAGACACGGAAATGAGTTGCGCGATCCACAACAAGGTGAACGAGCGGTTGCGGAATATGCCAAAGGCTGACGATTGGGCGGCTGGTGCCAGTGCGGTCATTGCGGTCCTCCATCTGTCGAGCGATCAGATTTGATAGAACCAGCGTACACCCACATCGTCGAGAAAACGTCGATAGCCTCGTCAGACGTTGCTACAAATTGTCATGCCGCGCGAATCTCCACCAGATTGCTGTGGAACGTGCTTTGCCCGGCCAGGTCGCCGAGCATGCGCACTCAATGTACATTGATGGTACATTTAGGCAGCGTATGGCCCCAAGAACCGTTCACCGTTGAAGTGAATGAGATGATCGGGCGCTTCAGCAACCCACACCTCCGTTTCCCAGGAAATATCAGCCAGATATTCTTTCAAGGCTGTGCGACTGAGAAATGCCGTAACATAGACAATTCCGGCATGTGATGATTGAAAAAGGGTCTTCAACTCTTGCCGCCGTTTGGGATCGATTGGTCCATGCGATGTTACAGCTTCAACAAGGACAAGCCAGTTCTTGGCTTGATGGTAAATAACAACGTCTGGCATTTTGCCGTGCCTGTCCACCGTGACGCCACGTTCTTCCAGGCGCTCATGAGCAAAGAAAGCAAACTTCTCGTCAGTGTCACCTACATACAACACTTCTCCGGCAGGAGTAAACCGTGGTGCGAATACGTCAATAATCTCTTTGACCAATATGTTTTGTCCACCGGGTGATAATTTTAATTCTTCTCCTGATGGCAACACCACAGGGATGCGTTGCATCTCGCGTGCTTGGGCATAACGGCGCTGCAACGTCGTAGTGGATGCGAGATAGGCTTGTAGATTTTGCTGCCAGGCATCCGTGCCAAAGGTACGTAATAACTCTAAGGTAGCTTGCTCAATCTGATAGACAAAGTTCGGGCTGTTAATCGGACGCTCTGCGTCATTAGGATTAGCCACAATAAGGCCTGCATCCAGAAACTGATGAATGGTTTGCCGTCGCACCGTCTCTCGTGTATTTGGCTTGTACTGTTTGCCATAATGCTGCGAAAAAAAGTCCATCATCGGCGTAATGCCGCACAATGGAGTACTCGCCGCCGCCCATGGCTTCTCAGGAGTCAAATCGAGCAACGCTAAAAGCGTAAGCGCGGATCGTTCATTCTGCTGTCTGCGTGGCAGTCCTAGTGCTTTCAACACATCCAATGCTTCATCTACACGCTTCTTGATCAGAAGCGGATCGAACTGTGACTCAGTAGTCGTCACGCCACACTCCTGTACAACTATCGCGTCGAGTTCATCTTGTGAAAGCTGCTGTGTACCAACACGCCGCCCTATCGCAAGTAGCTGTTCATGCGAAGGATAGCGTAAGTTCCGCAAATCGGTTGCATTTATCTGAGTGTGTCCGTTGAACTGACGAACGTAGCTATCCACAAGTGTCGAGTTCAGGTATGCTGCAAGTCCATGCGCAAGTGTAGCATCAAGCCCCCGTCCATGTGCATGAAAATAATTCAAGTGATTTTCAAATCCAACGACATCAACATCAAAAGTCTGCGGATCATGGATAACTGCAACGACTCGCCGTCGCTCCTCTTTCGCCGAGAAACGTTTGACAAGTACATAAAATTCATTTGGAACGAGCAGCTTCTGTGTCGCTTCGCAAGAAACGATTGCATTTGGCTTTTTGCTGCTTGATTGCGGCCAGACTATTGTACCAGAGCGAAGATGGGCAGGATACAGAAGCGGAACAGTAGTTTGATCTGGCATGGCGCGCAGGTAATCACTTGCACGGAAATCGACAACCCGCCCGGTTGAGACATTAATATTAAGGTCTGTCAATTGTGCAGGAAGCAGCGACATGTGGGTAGCAATTTGCGCGCCTGATATATCTGGTACGAGATGAATAAAGCGTTCAGAATCATCTGGATGAACAAGCTGATTATAGGGAACATGGCGAACTGCGAAAAAGTCATCGTCAGGATCATCGCTCATGGTAATGTGAACCGTGGCAGACTGCTCGGGTGACTTGATAGCGGAGAAAATAACATTTTCTTGAAGCACATCGTCGTCTTGAAAAGTATCTTCGCGTGTGTTGAAGAGATGGAATCTTTGGAGCGAAAGGGTTTGCAACATGAGTTCTCGAAAAGGACGGAAATATGGCCCATTGCAAAAGCTGCGTGGAGTGATGGCGACAAGCTCGCCACTAGGCGCAAGAAGATGCATAGCGAGCGCCAGAAAACCTGTGTAGAGGTTTGACGTTTCAATACCGACGCGACTCAGATGACGACGCGCTGCCGAAATCGTCTGGATTTTTCGGTAAGGTGGGTTGAGAATCGCACAGGTATAGCTGGGTTGTTCTGTAACAAACAGGGGTTGTGTAAGCTGCTCAGTAGCCTGCGTGATGAAATCTTCATGACAAATCGTAGAATCAAAATCAACACGCGCCCGCGCACATGCCAACGAGCAAAGCGCAAGTGTCTCTTCGAGGTATGGAATAAAGAGCGAATCTACTTCATAGGCAGTGACGCGAATCTTTTCTGGCGGCTTCTGTCGGCTACAAAGCATTTCAACCACTGCGCCAAGAAGCGAGCCAACACCGGCGCCTGCATCAAGAATGCTGACTTCCGGCGTGTCACACACAAGCATTGAGGCCATCAGACGCGCGATAGGTGCAGGTGTCATAAACTGCCCCAATGTCACCCGATTGGCAGGTTTGATTCTCCGATTCGCATCGAGGCGAAAGAGTTCCACTTGCTCGACAAGGCTTGTAGTGAATTGTAGTTCCGGCTGCGTTGCTATTACTGCCATCGCATGCCTCTTTTAACAGTTTTTACACGGTTTAGTGTAGCACGCTTTTTCTAAAATAGCAAGCAGCATATGGCTAGATGTTCACGCCCGCCGAATCTCCACCAGATTGCTGTGGAAGGTGCTCTGCCCGGCCAGGTCGCCCAGCGCGTCTGAGGTGGTCCAGTTGATGTTGCGGCGATCCGGCGAAAGCTGACCCCAGCGGCCTTTCGGCGCGACCGCCACGCCCGGCGGCACATCGTCCGTCACCACGGCGCGCAACTGGCAGGAGCCGCGCTCGTTTTCGACAATCACCTCGTCGCCGTCATGGATGCCGCGCGCTGCCGCGTCGCCGCTGTTGATTTCGATGAACGGCGCGCCCTCTTTCGCGTTCAGGCTCGGCAGGTTCGCCATGCTGGACGAGACGAAGTGATGGGAAGCGCCGCTTAACAGGATAAGTTTTGAGTTTTGAGTTTTGAGTTTTGAGTTAACCACCTCGTCGCCCGAATCATCTTCAACTCGTAACTCATCACTCATAACTCTAAACTCCGCAGGCGGTGCGTAGTCCGGCAGCGGGTCCAATCCATGCTCCCGCATGGCGTCGCAGCGCAGCTCAACCTTGCCGGACGGCGTGGGAAAATACCCGTCGGCGAACGGCACATGCGCGTCCGGCGCGAAGTGCAGCGGCACAGTGCCTTCGGTTTGCAGCCGCTCCAGCGTCACTCCTTCAAGCAACGGAGATTTCGCTCGGGTCGCGTCGAGCACGCCGCGAATAGCATCTTCGGCGCTTTCGTGCAGCCATGGCTCGTCGTAGCCCATGGCCCGCGCGAGCAGCCGCATCACGTCCCAGTTGCTCTTGGCTTCGCCAAGCGGCGCAATGGCGGGCTGGTTGTATTGCAGATTGCGGTGGCCGTAGGGCTTGTGCAGATCGACCTGCTCAAGCTGGCTGGTGGCTGGCAGCACGATGTCGGCATAGCGCGCGGTATCGGTCATGAACAGGTCATGAACGACAGTAAACAGATCGTCGCGCTGCATGCCCTCAATAATTTTGCTGGTGTTTGGCGTTGAAGTGACTGGATTCGCGCAGAACACAAACAGCGACTTGACCGGCGGATCCTGCGCTTCGCCGGTCAGCGCCGCGCCAAGCCGGTTCATGTTGATCACGCGCGGCGGCGGCGGGCATTCGCTTGCATGCCCAAGCGCTTGGGCGTCCCATTTCACGTAGCCGCTGGTGCTGTACGAAAGCCCGCCGCCCAGCACGCCGTACTGCCCCGTCACCGCTGGCAGGCAGCACAGCGCCCGCACCGTCTGGCCGCCATTGCCATGGCGCTGCAAGCCATCCGCGAACTTGAGCAGCGCCGGTTTGGTCGTGCCGTAGCGCCGCGCCAGCCCTATGATCGTCTCGACAGGCACGCCGGTTATTTCGGCGACGCGCTCCGGCGGGTACTCACTCGCGCGCTGGCGTAGTTCCTGCCAGCCGACGCTGTGCTGTTCGAGCCAGGCTTCGTCGTGCAGGTTTTCGGTGAATAACACATGCAGCAGGCCAAGCGCCAGCGTGCCATCCGTGGCAGGGCGCGGCTGGATATGCTCGTTGGCGGAGCGGGCCGTCTGGGTGCGGCGCGGGTCAATCACGACCACATACGCGCCCTTTTTCTGCGCCTGCCGCAGCAGCGGCATGAAATGCGGGCCGGTGCTGACCGGGTTGTGGCCCCACACAATCACCAGCTTGCTATGCAGCACGTCGCGCGGGTCGGGAGCCCAGCGCCCGCCGAGCGTCATCTCGACCGCCGCTTCCGCCGCCGCCCCGCAGATGCTGCGTTCGAGGCCGCTCGCGCCCATGCGGTTCCACAGCCGCGCGTTGCAGATGCCGAGTTGCAGCATGCCCAGCGTGCCGCTGTAGGAGTAGGGCAGGATCGCCGCCGCGCCGTACTCGGCAATAATCGCCTTCCAGCGCGCGGCAATCTCCTTGATTGCTTCATCCCATGAGATGCGCTGCCATTCGCCGCTGCCCTTCGGCCCAACATGCCGCAACGGATATTGCAGCCGGTCAGGATGATACACGCGCTCAAGGTATGGCCGCACTTTGGCGCACAGCCAGCCCTGCGTGTACGGGTGATCTTTCTCGGCGTAGAAGCGCAGCGCGCGACCATTGCGCACTTCTGTGATAGTCGCGCAGGTATCGGGACAATCGTGCGGGCAAGCGCCGCGCACAAACACGGTATCGGCAAGCGTCATGGATAGTTCTCCAACGGGATTGCAAACAGACAGCCGACCAGCATATCGGCATGCTTGCATTGTACCATGCCTGTTATGACCAGTTATGACGAACTGCCCAGTTGTTCAAGCGCCTCATCGAGCGTCGGTTGGGCGGTTGTGCCGCCTGCCGCGCGGGTCGAGAGCGCGCCGCAGACGCAGGCAAATTGCAGCGCTCGTTCCAACTCCCAGCCGTTCATGAAACCATAAATGAAGCCCGCGTCGAATGTATCACCCGCGCCGGTCGTGTCTACCACCTGCACTGTCGGGCCAGCAGCACGGACGGTCGTGGAACCGCGCCGCGCCACTGCGCCCTCCGCGCC
>DASTWM010000556.1:0-2447 GCA_035765855.1 Roseiflexaceae bacterium | reverse complement strand
CTGATTTTTGTGCATGATCACCTGGCGGGCGGCGACTGGGAGCGCATGAACACGGTGTTCAAGTTCGGCTTGCAGGCATGGGTGCTCATGGCGCTTGCGGCGGCGGCGCTGCTGCCGGTGCTGCTGCGCGGGCTGCGTCGCCTGCATCCTGTTGCGGAAAATATTGGCATGGCGGCGCTGCTGTTGCTCTGCGCGCTGGCGGCGGTGTTTCCGCTGGCTGGCACGCCCAGTCGCGTTGCCTATCGCTTCCCGGTGTCGCCCGCGCCGACGCTCGACGGCCTGGCGTTCATGCAAGACGCTACGTACACGTACCAGAATCAGCAGATCGACCTGCGCTACGACGGTGAGGCGATCCAGTGGCTGAACAAAAATATTCATGGCACGCCGGTCGTGCTACAGTCAAGTCTGGAGTTCTACCGCGCGTATGGCGTGCGCGTGGCCGCCAATACCGGCCTGCCAACGGTGGTTAGCCCGCTGCATGAGAACGAGCAGCGCGACCCTGCCCTTGTGGCTGCCCGCGACACGGATGTCCAGAAAATTTATACAACGTCCGATGTCAACGAATTATTACGCTTGCTGTCGAAGTATCGCGCGCAGTACGTGTACGTCGGGCCGATCGAGCGCGCGGCCTATGGCGAGCAGGGCGTGGCAAAGTTCGATCTGCTCACCGGCCAGTATTTCGACGTGGCGTACCAAAACGAAGGCGTGAAAATATTCGAAGTGCGGCCTAATGTGTTGAGCATGCCGGGCCTGCCGCCGGTCAATAGCGTGGCCGCTCCGGCAGCGCCGGCTGTGAGCGCGCCGCCCAGCGTGCAGCCATCGCTGGAGGCGCTGGCGGCGCAGGCTAAGGCGCACCCGGAGAATGCTGGCCTGGCGTTCGAGCTAGCGCTGCGCTACCGCGAGCAGGGCCGGCTCGAAGACGCGGCGGCGGTGCTTGGGGCCGCCGCGCCGTTCAACCCCAAGGACGTGGCGCTTCATCACCTGTGGGGCGATTTGCTGCGCGACTTGGGTCGCAGCGATGATGCAATCGTTGCGTATCGGCTGGCTGCGCAAGCCGAGCCGACGTCCGCGAACTACAACAAGCTTGGCACCGAATTATTCAAGATCGGCAAGCTGGACGATGCCCGGCTGGCGTTTGGGCAGGCGCTCTCGCTCGGCAACAGCGAGACCGATCCGTACTTCTATCTTGGGCAGATCTATCAGCAGCAGGGCGACCGCGAGCAGGCCCGCAAGAATTACGAGCAATACCTGAGCGCTGCGCCAAATGGCGAACATCGCGCGCAGGCGACCAGCGCGTTGGAGCAATTAAAATAAATGGTGGGACAGATATTCATCTGGTGGTTTGTCATCGAAGCGCTTGGCATGCTGGCATTGCCGCTGACCAGCGTGCTATTCGGCGCGCTGCCAGATCGCGGCTATGCGTTTGCGAAAACGCTCGGATTGCTGCTTACTGGCTACGGCGCATGGTTGCTGGCTATGCTCGGCCTTGCGCCGTTCAGCGCGCCGCTGCTGGTTGTCTGCGCGGTGATCATGGCAGCGGTTGGCGTGTTGGCTGCACGAGGCGCGGGCGCAGGTCATGGCAATGATGCAGGCCAGGGCAATCACATAGGATTGCCCTGGCTACAGGCGATGATTGCATGGATGCGGGCGCGCTGGCGGCTGATTCTCGGCTACGAGGCGCTCTTTCTCGTGGCGCTGGTGTTCATGGCGCTGGCGCGGAGTTACAATCCCAACCCGTGGGGCACCGAACGCCCCATGGACTTCGCGTTTTTCAATGCCATCCGCCGCAGCGAGATGTTTCCGCCGCACGATCCGTGGCTGGCGGGCTTCAGTATCAATTATTACTACTTTGGCTATTTGCTCATGGCCGCCGTGTCGCTCTTGAGCGGCCTCAGCCCGGAAGTGTCGTTTAGCCTGTCGCTCGCGCTGATCTTTGCGCTTGCGGCGCTCGGCATTGCGGGCGTGGTGGTGAGTCTTATACATCTGACGGACGAACGACGAAGGACGAACGACGAAGCTAGAGAGGCGCGCATGCGCCCATCGTCCTTCGTCCTTCGTCTGTTTGCGCCGATCCTCGCCGTCGTTCTCGTTTTGTTTGCTGGCAATCAGATCAGCGCGCTGCAAGTGATTACAGGTATCAAGATGGTTCCGGCGCTGCATGGCGATGAGCTTGCGCGCGCCATCGGCAATGGCCTGGGAGAACGTGGCCCGCTCAACCTTGATCATGCGTTCAAAGGCTGGGACTTTGCGGGAACGAGCGTGGTCACGCCGACCAACATGCTCAAGGATTTTGACACATGGTATCCTTCGCGGGCGCTGTGGGACGACATGCCCGATCCTGCCGACCCGGCGACGCCACAGCGCCGCTACACGATCACCGAGTTCCCGTTCTTCTCGTTCTGGCTGGGCGACATGCACCCGCATGTGATGGCGCTGCCGTTTGGTCT
>DASTWM010000555.1:0-14065 GCA_035765855.1 Roseiflexaceae bacterium | reverse complement strand
TGGCTTGCGCGCGAGGTGTGGCCGCTGGTGCGCCGCGCTCGCCCATCGGCATGCCTGACGCTGGCGGGCCGCGCGCCGACGTCAGAGATTCAGGCGCTGGCCGCGAACGACATCCACGTTCCCGACACGCTCGACGATCTTGGCCCGTTGTATGCCCGCTCCAGCGTCATGGTCGCGCCGATCTTCTGGGGCAGTGGCGTGCGGGTCAAGATTCTCGATAGTCTGGCCGCCGGCCTGCCGCTTGTGACCACGGCGGTGGCGGCGGAAGGCATCGATCTGCATGATGGTGAGAGCGCCTTGTTTGCCGAGCGTCCTGGCGATTTTGCAGCGGCAATCGTGCGCCTGCTCGACGATGACGCCCTACGTACACGTTTAAGCGCAGCGGGTCGGGCCGTGATCGAGCGCGATTACGATTGGGAGCGTGTCGGAACCCGGCTAATTGGATTGTACGAGCAGGCGCGCGCCAAAGCCACGCAGCGTCGCTGAACGAGATATGCTAGAATAGAATTCTATTTCCGATACCTTTGGGGGCCTGCTATGGTGACAACACTGCCCGCTGAACAACGTACCGACATTGTGTATCCGGAAAGCGATGGCAAACCGATGGCCGACAACACCAGGCAATTTCGCTACATTGTCATGATTCAGGGTGGCCTCGATGCGCTGTTCGCCGATCATGAAGACGTGTTCGTCGCTGGCGATCTGCTGTGGTATCCGGTCGAGGGCGCGCCGAAAATACGCGCAGCGCCTGACATCATGGTGGCGTTTGGGCGGCCAAAGGGTGATCGCGATTCGTATCTTCAATGGCAGGAAGATGGCATTGCGCCGCAGGTCGTGTTTGAGATTTTGTCGCCGGGTAATACCGTGATCGAGATGGGGCGTAAATTCGATTTCTACGAGCGCTATGGTGTCGAGGAATACTACGTCTATGATCCAGATCGAAACGAACTTGCCGGTTGGCAGCGCGAGGGCAATAACTTACGGCTGATCGATCCGATTGAAGGTTGGGCAAGTCCCCGGCTCCATGTGCGGTTCAGTTATAGCGCCGGCGAACTGCACATTTACCGCCCCGATGGCCGCCGCTTCGCCACTTTTGTCGAACTTGAGCAGGCCCGCGCACAGGCCGAGCAGGCCCGCGAGCAGGCCGAGCAAGCCCGCGAGCAAGAGCGCCAACGGGCTGAACAGGCCGAGCATGCCCGCGAGCAGGAACGGCTGCGGGCCGAGCGCTTGCTGGCGCAGTTGCGCGCGCTCGGTGTTGAGCCACGAGATGACGAGTGATACCTCATATAGCTCTGATCATTCCTTCGCTCGACGGCAAGGTGGAGCCGCTGCTTGCCAGTGTGCGCCGCCAGACATGGCAGCCCGCCGAAATCGCGGTGGTGCGCGGCGTCAGCCCGAACGGCAAAGCCCGCAATCAGGGCGTTGCACAGACCACTGCGCCGATTCTGGTGTTTGTGGATGACGACGCGCTGCTGGGCGACGAACATGTCATTGAAAATCTGGTGGAGCCGCTGCTTCACGATCCGACGATTGGCGTCACCGGCGCGTCGAAGCTGCTGCCGCCGCAAGCGCCATGGTTTCAGCGCTGGACTGCCCGCGAAGTGCCGCGTATCGAACACCCTGTGGTCAATGCGCCGCTGGAGACCAACCCCGATCCGCCCTTGTTCTACTGCGAGATTACGACGACATGCTGCGCCATGCGCCGCGCGGCCTTCGAGCAGGTCGGCGGCTTCGATGAAACGCTGGTGCGCGGCGTCGACACCGAGTTCTTTGTGCGCGTGCGGCGAACGCAGGTGGACGATGGACGACGGACGATGGACGAAGGTGAGGAACATGGGCCTTTGAATGTGCATCATTCGTCATCCGTCATTCGTCGTTCGTCGGCAGGCTATCGTTTCATCCTCGTCCCTAACACCTGGACCTATCACCCCGCCCCTGCGACATTGCGGGCGCTGCTGCGCAAGCAATTTTTGTATGGCTACGGCCATGCGCAGGAAGTTCAGCGCGATCCAGCGCGGGCGCGCGGGCGCATGCTCGATTCCACGCTGCGCATGGCGACATTTCTGTTGTTCCGCACGGCCATTCTCGTGCCAAATATCTTTCTGCCATTTTCGTTTGCCGCGCCCTCATGGCGGCCCGGCTTCAAGCCGCTCAAGGCGCTCGCCTCCTACGCCAGCGCGCTCGGCTACGCGTGGGGCTGGCATCACGAAGGCCAGGAACGGAGGGAACTGCGGAACTGAGGAACACAAGCAGCCAGATATTCCTTATTGTTTCAATTCCCTGGTTCCTTAGCTCCCTGGTGAATTACCATGCGCATTGCGATTGATGCCCGCTATGTGAATGACCACTTCCCCGGCATTGGCCGCTACGTGTACAACCTGCTGCGCGAACTGGCGCGCGGCGAGCATGATCACACGCTGCTCGTGCTTCACAACCCGGCGCTGCCGAACACGCGCCATGATCTCGGTGCGCTTGCCCATGCGCCGCATGTTGAGCTTATTGCGACTAACGCGCGCCCTTTCTCGTTTGGCGAGCAGATTACGATGCCGCGCCTGCTGCGCCAGTTGCGCGCTGATGTCTTCCACGCGCCCTATTATGTGCGGCCATACTTCGGGCTGCCATGTCCGGTTGTCGTGACGCTGTACGACGCCATCCCGCGCCTGTTCCCTGCTGAAGTTTCGCTGCGCGCCCGGCTGCTGTTCGACATGCTGACCCGGCTGGCCGTCCGCGATGCGCGCCGCATCTTCGCCATCTCGCACAGCGCCCGCGCTGACCTGATCGCTGCCTACCGCCTCGCGCCCGAGCGCGTGATTGTCACGCCGCTGGCCGCCGACGAGCGCTTTCATCCTCAACCAGCCGAGCGCGTTGCCGCCATGCGCACCAAATACGATTTGCCCGAACGCTACGTGCTTGCCGTCGGCTCGAACAAGCCGCACAAAAACCTGGCGGGTCTGGTGGAGGCATTTAGTACATTGCAGATTGCAGATTGCAGATTGCAGATTGACCAGCCACAACGTTGCTCACCCGCTCATCTTGTTATCGCGGGCCACTGGGATCCGCGTTACAGCGAGGTACGTACACTCATTGCGCAGCATGCACTGCATGATCGCGTGCGCCTGCTGCCCAACATTGCCGAAGAAGATTTACCGGCGCTGTACAGCGGCGCGACGGTATTTGCCTTTCCGTCGTTGTATGAAGGCTTTGGGTTGCCCCCGTTGGAAGCGATGGCATGCGGCGTGCCAGTGATATGCAGCAATGCGTCAAGCTTGCCAGAAGTGGTTGGCGATGCCGCACTTCAGGTGAACACGCGCGACACGGCTGCGCTGGCGCATAGGCTGGCAACGCTGCTTGCTGATGCAGCGCTCCGCGAGCAATTGCATGTTGCCGGGTTGGCGCGCGCGCAGCAGTTATCATGGCAGCGCACCGCAGACACAACACTGCGCGGCATGGAAGAAGCGGTGAAAACATCCACATAACCCCTCGACAACGTAATCGAAGCTACAGCAGCGTTCATATAATGCAAAACGTGTCCATCCCGTCAACGCCTGCTGTGCAAAGCGTTACAATCATGCTCGCTTCGATGAATAAGTGAGGCTCATGTGGCTAATAGTTCACTGCCGGGGCAATTCTCTGACACGCCCATGTATAATACCAAAGCTGTTGTGCGTGAAACTGACGTACCCGCCGACACATTCCGCGCGTGGGAACGGCGCTATGGCGTGCCGCAGCCGCACCGTACCGAAGGCGGCCACCGGCTGTACTCCGAGCGCGACATTGCCATTATTCGCTGGCTGCGCGACCGCACTGCGGAAGGCATGAACATCAGCCAGGCGGTGCGGCTGCTCCAGAACAGCGATTCCTCCGCTTCCGATACCTCCTCGTCCAATGCCATTCAGCTCGAACCGCGCGCTTTGCAACGGCTGCAAAATGAATTGCTCGAAAGCATGATGCATTTTGATGGCGCGCATGCGGAACAGCTTATGGCTGAAGCATTTGCGTTGTACCCTTTTGAAGAGGTGCTGCTGCAATTGATCGAGCCGCTGATGGTCGAAATTGGCGACCGCTGGCATCGCGGCGAAGTCAGCGTCGCGATTGAGCATTTCACCACACAGCTCGTGCGGCGCAAGTTGTCGGGCCTGCTCAGCGCCTTCGAGCCAGTGACGACGCGCGGTACTGCCATTGTCGCCTGCGCTCCGGGCGAGCTTCATGACATCGGTGTCTTATTCGTGGCACTGTTTCTGATGAGACGTAACTGGCATGTCATTTATTTAGGGCCGCAGGTGCCGCAGCATGACTTGCTGGAAACAGTGCGCGACGTTCAGCCGCAGCTGGTGTGCCTCGCCGCTTCGTTGGCAGACACGGCACAGCAATTGATTGACGTTGCAACGCGCCTGCAAGAGAGTGAACCACAGGTGTGTGTTGGTTTTGGCGGGCGCATTTTCAATATCGACGCAAACCTCCGCACCGCCATGCCCGGAATCTATCTCGGCCAGAATGCGCGCGAGGTGGTCAGCACGGTGACGAAGCTGTTTAACGCTCCTTCAACATCCGCTCTCGCCTTATGAGCGTATGATACGTAGCCGCTCGTTGTAGAAACGTGCATGCCGATGCGCTTGATCGGGCATGAATAATGCTTGTATGGTGTACACTTGCAGGTGTGGGCGCAAGTGGATGGCGTGTAGTCGCTCTGCAATAACGCGCAGTCTTGGCCGGCATACTGTGGTCGCCGGCGTGTGATCTGAAGGAGAGCAGTGTGTCACTCCGCCAATCTACTCCCTGGGTAACGCCGGTTCATGGCTTACGGCAGGTTTCGCCGGACGAAGCTTCGGCGCTTCTTTCCGCGTTGCGCCGCCTGGTCGACCATGAGCTACCGAGCCGCTTTCACACTACTGATCCCACTCAGCCGCCGCTCTCATTAGACGAAGCGTACCGCTGGTGTATCGACATCACGCGTGTTCATTCGCGCAGCTTCTTTTTAAGCTCGCACTTTTTGCCGCCTGAAAAGCGGCGTGCCATCCGGGCGCTGTACGCATTCTGCCGCACGAGCGACGATATTGTTGATCAGTTGAGCGAAAATGTGGAGCGGGAACTCGCGCACTGGGTGGCGCTTGCGCAGGCTCCGACGCCGCCGCAGCATCACCCGGTGCTGGTGGCATGGAAGGACACCGTCAGTCGCTATACCATTCCGCAGGCGCTCGCCAACGAATTGCTGGCAGGCGTGGCGATGGATCTGACGGTCAGCCGCTATGCGACGTTCGATGATCTGTGGCTGTATTGTTATCGGGTTGCGTCCGTCGTCGGCCTGATTTCTATGTGCATTATTGGTCATGAAGAAGGCGCGACGCCCTACGCGGTGTCGCTCGGCGTGGCGTTGCAGCTTACCAACATTCTGCGCGATGTCGGCGAGGACGCGCAACGCGGGCGGATTTATTTACCGCAAGAGGATATGCAGCGCTTTGGGCTGAGCGATGACGATATTTTGCAGGGGCGTTGCGACGAGCGTTTTCACGCGCTCATGCGCTTCGAAATTGAGCGCGCGCACGCCTTGTACGATGAGGCATGGCCGGGCATCGCGCTGCTGAGTCGTGACAGCCAGTTCGCAATTGGCGCGGCGGCGGAAGTGTACCGTGGTATTTTGAACAAAATTGTCGCCAATCGTTATGATGTCTTTTCGCAGCGCGCGCGTCTGTCAATGGCCGAGAAATTGCGGACTCTTCCACGCGTGGCGCGGGGCTTGCGGGCACTTCCGCGCGTGCAGTCTGCTGCCTGTGGCGATAGCAAATAAAGTATTATGCTTTCACACCCGCTCGACAATCTACGCTCTGTGCCAGCGCCTGCGCGATCATGGCCGACATGGCCGCTCAAAACCGTGCTGGCGGTGCTGTTTCTCGGCCCGATTATCGCGCCGTTGTTTCAGGCGACCGGGCTGCCGCTGATCGCTGATTCGGGCTGGCTGGCGCGTGATATACTCTCCACATACATCTGCCCGACGCCTGCTAAGTCGTACATGCTGGCGGGGCATTCCATGGCGGTCTGCGCGCGCTGCTGGGGCGCGACGATTGGGCTGTGGGTGGCGTGGTTTGCTGTTCAGAAGAACAAAGAATATGCAAAGAACAAAAAACAAAAAACAAACAGCATATTAGTGCATTCGGGTTTGTTTACTGCTCTTTGTTCTTTGTTCTTGCTGGCATGGCCGCTACGGCTGGCACTGGCCGCGCTGCCGTTTGCGTTGTGGGTACTTGAAATTAACTATTGGCCTGCCGCGCCGCTCGGCGTTCTGCTGATCAACGGCGCGCTGGCTGGCTTCAGCGCCGGGCTATTCGTTTGCTCGATCTGGCCCGGTCTGCTTGCAACACATGCTCCGGCATCGCTCACTCAAGCCTGACGGCTCGGATTGAGCGCCGGGCTGGAAGAAGAGACGAACGATGCGTTCCTTACGCTTTGCCCTGGGCGTGCTTGGGGCTGCCGGCATGCTGGCGGCCTGCGCGCTGCCCGACGTAAACATACCACTGCGGCTTGGCAGCGAACCAACGGCCATGCCAACCCGCGCGGTTGCGGCGCTGCCGAGCGCCACCAGCGGCCCGCGCCTGACCTCCGCGCCGCTGCCACCCGCCGCGCCCGTGCCAACGCTCGGCCCAAACCTGACCAGCGCGCTGGATCAGGAGCAGCAGGTGCTGGTTGAATTGTACCGGCGGGTCAACCCGGCGGTGGTCAGCATCGAGGTCGCTGGCAAGCACCCGGCGGTCGACGGCGCGCCATCATCTGATCGGGTTATTCCGTTTGCGGAAGGATCTGGCTTTTTGATCGATGACCAGGGCCACATCGTGACAAATCACCACGTTGTCGAGGGCGCGTCGGCCTTTGAGGTGCGCTTCGCCGACGGCTCCATGGTGAGCGCGCACCTTGTCGGCAGTGATGAAGGCGCGGATCTGGCAGTGCTGAAGGTCGATCACTTGCCGGAAGGCTCGGCTCCGCTGACGTTAGCCGATTCGCAAACGGTCGAGGTCGGGCAGACGGCAGTGGCAATCGGCAATCCGTTTGGCTTGCAGAATACGCTGACGGTCGGCGTCATCAGCGCGATTGGGCGGACGCTGCGCGCTTCGCAGCAGGGTAACTACAGCCTGCCCAACCTGATTCAGACCGACGCGGCGATCAATCCCGGCAATTCAGGCGGGCCGCTGCTCAACATTCGCGGCGAGGTGATCGGCGTCAACACCGCGATTAGCAGCACGTCTGGCAGCTTTGAGGGCGTTGGTTACGCCATTCCGGCCAGCATGGTCGCCCGTGTCGCGCCCGCGTTAATTAGCACCGGCAGCTACGCGCATCCATGGATCGGCATCAGCATGAGCGACATCGAGCCTTTTACGGCGCAGCAATACAGTTTGCCGGTGCAGCAGGGCATTCTGGTCACTGGCGTGCTGCCGGACAGCCCGGCTGCCCAGGCTGGCTTGCGTAGCGGCACGCAGGATGACATCGCGCATGGCGATATTATCACGGCAATCAACGATCAGCCGGTGCGGAGTGCCGATGAGTTGGTGGGTTTCCTTGAGATGCAGACCAGAGTTGGGGACAATGTATCGCTGACGGTGCGGCGCGACGGCGCGGAACAACGCATTCCTCTGACGCTCGGCCAGCGGCCCTCACAATAAACGGCGAGCATAAAGCGCAGAGCATAAAACGTAAAACGTGATGTTGGGTTGCTCTACTTACATTTTTCGTGCTCTGTTCGTCATTCGATGCTCGCCGCTCTACGCTCAATTGCGCGCCGCTTCACGGCGCTGGCGTCGGCACGAGTTGATTCAACCCGCCCATGTTGCCGAACATCTGGCTCAACGGCCCTCCGGGCGGCAAATCAGCGGGCGTGATGCTGGTGCCTTCGACCCATTTCTGGTAGAACGCGTCGGCTTGCTCCTGCCCCATGACCTCGGCAAGCGTCTTTTCCCATTCCTGCCCGTCCACGCGCCCAAATTCATGCTGCTGGTAATAGCGCTGAAGGAATGCAAAAAACTTCTCGTCGCCGATCTGCTTGCGCAGTGCGTCGTACATGACCGCGCCTTTGCCGTACACAATCGCGCTGTATTCCGTCTCGTTGAAGCGGTCCACCGGCTGGTCGAGCTTTTCGTCGCCCTGCGCGAGCGTTGCCATGTACGGCGTGCTGATGAACAGATCGCGCGCCAATGCACCAGCCTGCTCGCCTGCCGTCTTGTCATAATAAAACGCCGCCGACCAGTTCGTCAGGCTTTCGTCGAGCCACGGCTGTTTGTAGGCATCGCTGCCGATCACGCCGTACCACCATTGGTGCGCCGTCTCATGCGCGGTAACAAAGCCGAGTACGCTGATTTTGTCTGCGCCGGGAACCAGCGTTTCAAGCCCGCGCAACTGATTCGATTGCTCCGGATCGTAATACTCTTCGCCCAGCATGATCAGGCCAGTCGATTCCATGCCTGCCGCGCCGCCGCCAAGCGGTGCTTCCATCACGTCCATCTCCGGGTAGGCGTACGCGCCGAACTGCCTGGAAAACAGGTCGATGCTTGACGCAGCGGTTTGGAGCGCTGCCTTGCCGCTCTGTTCATCCTTCGGCAAATAATACGAATTTACCATGACATTGCCGACCTGCTGCGAGGCCGATTGGAACAGATTGCTCGACACGACGACGAAATTGCGCGTGAGGGCGCTGACGATCTGGTAGGTTGTTTCGCCGTTGGCGCGGGCTGGCTCGGCCTCCATGCCGCTGGTCACGATCTGGTAGCCGTCGGGCGCGCTGAATGTCACGCTATAGTTCGACGCGTCGGTGTTGGTCGGGTCGCCCTGCTCCGTCACCGGATTCAGGAGCCAGCCGCCGTTCTCGTACACGGCGAGTTCCGGGTGCCAGTTGTAGAGCGAGAAAATGCCGTTGGCAAAGCGAAAGATACCGTAGCCGCCACTGGTCGGTACGGTGGTCACGAAGCGCATGCTGAATGTTGCTTGCTGGCCGGGCGCGAGCGGTTGCGGCAGCGCGATCTTCAGCGCGGTGTCGTTCACTTCCAGCGCGGTCTGGGCGGGCGCGCCGTTGATCTGCACATCCTGCACGGCGAGGTTGCCCTCGTTGTAGAATGCTGCGTTGGGATACAGGCGAAAATAGATTTCGTTGAGCGGCGCGTTTTCAGTATTCGTCACATGCACGACCTGCGCGCCGCTAATCGTGCGCGCCGCCGGATCGAGCCGGGCGTTGATCTGGTACGTGGTCGCGTTGGGGAACTGCGCCAGTTTGCCGCGCGTCTCAGGTGCCAGCGCCGCGCTGAAATCGGGGAGTTGTCCCGACGGCATGTCTACAGGCGCGGTGGTGTTGGTGTTCGCAGGCGGCGGGCGCTCGATGCGAGAGGTCGGCGTTTCATTGCTGAACGGCGCAGGCGGCACATCGGTCGCATCACTTGCTGCGGGCGGCACTGGAGTCGGCATGACATCTTCATCAGTCGTTGGCAGCGGCGCGGCGGTGGCTTCATCCAACGCGGGCGGGTTCGGAAGCGCCTGCGACGTGTTAAGCTCCGCCTCCATGGTCGCAAACCCATCGTTGACCTGGCGGGCCTGAGTGTTAGCCGAGCGGAACAGCAGGAAGCCGCCCGCGCCAATCAATGTACACAGCAGCATGGCGGCCACCAGCGCAATGCCGCCGATGATCCAGAGCGTTCGTCGTTGCACAATATTTCCTTTTGTTTAGCCACAGAGGACGCAGAGAAAGAAAGCGTTCAAATAGCTTCTTGGTGTCCTTTGTGGCGTAGTGGTGAAATCTCAGAACGTGGCTTCAACCGTGAGCGCATGCGCCAGCAGCGCCTTGTACTGGCGGCGCGAAATCTCATATGTGCCGAACTGCTGAAGGTGCTCCGTGGTGAATTGCGTGTCCAGCAGGACAAAGCCGCCATGCCGCAGCCGCTCGACCAGATGCACCAGCGCAACCTTGCTGGCGTCAGCTTCGCGGCTGAACATGCTCTCGCCCGCGAACAGCCCGCGCACCGCCACGCCGTACAGCCCGCCGACCAACTGCCCGCCGCGCCATGCCTCGACACTGTGCGCGAAGCCGAGCCGGTGCAATTTCGTGTACGCATCCACAAACTCCGGCGAAATCCATGTGCCTTCATGATCGGCGCGCGGCGCGGCGCAGCCCTCCATCACCGCACGGAAGGCGGTATCAACGCGCATGTCGAAGCGCCCGCTGCGCACGGTGCGACTGAGACGGCGCGGCACATGAAAGCGCTCGTCAAGCGGAATGATCGCGCGCGGGTCGGGATCGTACCAATACATGCCGTCGTCGTGCGCCATGGGGAACACGCCCTGGCAGTAGGCCGAAAGCAGCAATTCTGGCGTAAGTTTCATTTCTCTTTGCCACAGAGCGCACAGAGTCGAATTGTATCTTTTATCTCTGTGGTCTCTGTGTCCTCTGTGGCTCAGTTAATCGCTCGAAGGCGTCATCCGGCAGCTGGTCTAATGTATCGACGACGATATCGGCATGGAGGTTGCGGTGCGAGGAGCGCACGCCAATCGTTCGCATGCCAGCGCGCTGCCCGGCCTCCAGCCCGGCGGGCGCGTCCTCGACCACCACGCAGCGCGCGGGCGGCACGCCGACGCCTTCGGCAGCCAGCAGAAAGACCTGCGGGTCGGGCTTGCCGCGCTGCACATGTTCGGCTGAGACCAGCGTGTCGAAGAACGATTCGATCTCCATGACCGCCAGAATCGTGCGAATATTTTCGAGCGGCGCGGACGATGCCACGGCCTGCCGCCAGCCTTCATCATGGAGCCGCTCGATCCAGTGCCGCACGCCCGGCAGCAGTTCAATGCCGTGTTCGCGCACCAGATCACGGTAGCGCGCTTCTTTTACGTTGCTGATCCGCATGACCTCAGCGTCTGGCAGGTCGGCGCTGAACCAGCCGCGCAGAATCGTGTCGTTGCGCTGGCCGAAAGTAGCGGCGAACTCGTCGCGAGTGATCGGGCGGCCCTCGGCGGCCAGCACACCCTGCCATGACAGCCAGTGGTATTCGCCGGAGTCGATCAGCGTGCCATCCATGTCCCACAGGGCGGCGCGCAGAATTTCGGTGTTAGTCATCGGTATCCACAGTTCAGATCATTGGGTAGGGGCGAACCGATGTGTTCGCCCGCACGGAAATCATTGATGTTCAACGGGGGCAGACACATCGGTCTGCCCTGCAATGCATAGCATTGTACCCGATGAATGCATCATCATGTAGAATGCGAACCAATGTGTTCGCCTGTCAACATGCGAACCGGCGCATTCGCCTCCCATGAATGACAACGCGGGCAGACACATCGGTCTGCCCCTACACACCATAAAAAGGACGAACACATGGGCCATTACACCAGGCGTTCGTCCTTCGTCCTCCGTCCCCGGTCAGTGGTTTACACTTCGACAAAGTATGAATTACACGCCGCCGCCAATAAGTCGCGTGAGAGCGCGGGCTGCTGGCGCGTGAAGCGGGCCAGATCGACGACCTGATCGACAATGTCGCGGGGATGGCATGCGCGCAGTTCCAGCTTACGTTTGGCGTACTCCTGCTCGAACAGGTAGCGCAGACCATCGTCGCTGTACGGAATGTTTCGGCTCTTGCACACGCGCCGGAAGATTTCACGGAACTCGGCGGGTGTGGGGTTGCCGATCTCGATCTTGTAGCGAATGCGCCGCAGGAATGCCTCGTCCACGAGTTGTTTTGGCTCGATGTTGGTCGAGAAAATAATAAGCTGATCGAATGGCACCTCGATCTTTTTGCCGGTGTGCAGCGTCAGGTAGTCCAGGCGCTTTTCGAGCGGCACGATCCAGCGATTCAGCAGGTCGCGCGGGCGCATCTGCTGGCGGCCAAAGTCGTCGATCAGGAACAAGCCGCCGTTGGCCTTCATCTGGAGCGGCGCTTCATAATATTTGCTATATTCGTCATACACCAGGTCAAGCGAGTCCATGTTCAGCTCGCCGCCTGCAATCACGATTGGCCGCTTGGAGACGACCCAGCGGCGATCATACGATTGCTCCTGGCTGGGCGCGACCGGCAGCGCCTCATGGTGAATCGGGTCGAACACGCGGATGATCTGCCCGTCGATAATGATCGCGTAGGGAATCACCACCAGATCGGAGAGCAGTTTGGCGACTGACTCGGCGATGCTGGTCTTGCCGTTGCCGGCATGGCCGAACAGAAAGATCGAGCGGCCAGAATTGATGGCCGGGCCGACCTGTTTGAGCACCTCATCGCTGAGCACGAGATGTGAAAACGCCTGCCGAATGTTGTCCTCGCTTACGATGACATCCTGCGTTGACTGGCGCTTCATCATGTCGGCATATGCCTTGAGCGTGACCGGTGCTGGCCCAAGATACTGCGAACGCTCGCCGACCTCTTTGGCGCGCTCGATGCCCCGCGCGGTGGCCTGATAACGGTAGGATTTTTCGCCGATGCCGCCCGACCCCTTCACCTCGCACATTTGCTCGCGCCGCAGGTACGCAATTGCCTGATCGATCACATTTTCGTACGGCAGGTGCAGCAGTTCAACGATGGCCTGCCCGGTCATTTCGCCGACGATATACAGCGCGCGAATCACAAGATCGGAAACATATGAGATGGAAAGGCCAGTATCTTCCAGGCTGCGCGGGCGCGGCGGCAGCAGCGGTTGCTCTGGCGTCAGCGTGTCGCTAAGTTTCACAGACGTTAATGGTTGCATAACTGCTCCATAGAGTGGTTGCTTTTTATTGGGGTGTAGCGCAGTATAGCATGCCGTTTGTCGCACTGCAATGGGACCAAAGTACAGATATACATTTCATAATGTTTGATTACACCAGATATCGAGCAATGCCAGAACAAAGAACAAAGCAAAGCGCGCAAATAGAGTTCATGTTTATGTGTTCTTTGTTCTCTGTTCTATTCACCTGAATCGACTTTGTTCTTCTTGACACAAACTCGTAGCGGGGTATAATGCAAGGTGCAATAACGCATTGTACAGCACTCATGCTCATTTGCGCGCTGTGGTAGCCATGGCGTGGCCGCGTTCGGTGTGACCGCGTGTTTGTGTAAGGAGCCCACCCGATGCTCGTTGACTACATTCCCATATTGGCGTTATTTCTTGTCGCGCTCTTCATCGCCGTGTTTGTGATTGTGTTCTCGGGCTTTCTGGGGCCGCACAGGCCGACGCCGCGCAAGACCATGCCCTACGAATCTGGCATGGTGCCGATTGGCTCAGCGCAGGGCCGCTTCGATGTCAAGTTCCATCGCATTGCAATGCTATTCATTCTGTTTGACATTGAAGTGATTTTCTTCTTTCCCTTTGCGCTGGTGTATCGTCAGCTTGGCCTGTTTGGGCTGATCGAAATGGGCGTGTTTATGCTGATTTTATTAGTCGGATACATATATATCTGGAAGCGAGGAGCTCTCCAATGGGATTAGAGCAAAAAGCTGGCGACATGGGCGTGATCACGACTTCGCTGGAAGAAGTGATTAACTGGGGCCGCACGCATGCGATGTGGCCGTTGCTGTTCGGCCTGGCCTGCTGCGCGATCGAGATGATGGGCGCGCAGGCGGCCAATTATGACACATCCCGCTTCGGCATGGAGATCAACCGCGCCTCGCCACGTCAGGCCGACCTCATGATCGTCGCCGGGCGCGTGTCGCGCAAGATGGCTCCAGTGGTGCGGCGGCTCTACGACCAGATGGCCGACCCGAAGTGGGTGATCGCCATGGGCGACTGCGCGGCGTGTGGCGGCGTGTTCAATAACTATGCGATTGTGCAGGGCGTGGATGAGATTGTGCCGGTCGATGTCTACGTTGCTGGCTGCCCGCCCCGGCCCGAGGCGCTGATTGACGGCATTATACAGCTGCACGACAAAGTTCGGCGCACCCGGCTCGATGGCACCCTGCGTGAGCGTCAGCGCGAGCCGATTCACGTCTGATGTATTTTCTGATGCTTCATGCGGGGTACTTGAACAGGGTTTAAGCATCACGTATCAAGCATCACATATCAAGCATCACGAGGATGTATGGATAACACAACCGTAATTGATCGTCTGCGCGCCGAGATGGATGGCGCGGTCAGCGAGATG
>DASTWM010000554.1:0-9511 GCA_035765855.1 Roseiflexaceae bacterium | reverse complement strand
GACGTAGCGCCACGCGCCCATGTTGCGCGGCTCTTCCTGCAACCAGACCACCTCTTGCAGCGACGGAAATGTCCCCATGATTTCCTGCACCTGCTCCGCCGGGAAGCGCGCCAATTGCTCCAGCCGGGCAATCGCAATCGCGTCGTGCGGCTGCTCCTCGTAGGCGCTGATCAGATCGACATAGACCTTGCCGCTGCACATGACCAGCCGTGACACATGGGCAACGTTTTCACGCGGCACCGGATCAAGAATAACCGGCTGGAAGCCGCCTTCCGCCAGATCCTGAAGCGACGAACCAGCGCGCGGGTGGCGCAGGAGGCTTTTCGGCGTGAAGACCACCAGCGGGCGCGGCTCGCGCTCCAGCAGCGCGGCCTGACGACGCAGCAGGTGGAAGTATTGCGCCGAGGTCGTGCAGTTCGCCACCCGGATGTTGCCTTCGGCGGCCAGTTGCAAGAAGCGCTCGATGCGCGCGCTGGAATGCTCCGGCCCCTGACCTTCGTAGCCATGTGGCAGCAACATGACCAGCGCGGGCGTCGAACCCCACTTCGCGCGCCCCGACACAATAAACTGGTCGATGATCACCTGCGCGCCATTGGCGAAGTCGCCGAACTGCGCCTCCCACAGCACCAGCGCGTTCGGCGCATGGGCGCTGTAACCGTACTCAAAGCCAAGCACCGCATTTTCGGACAAGGGGCTGTTGTACACCGCGAACGAGGCTTTGGCCTGCGGCAGCACCTGGAGCGGCGTGAACTTCTGGCCGGTTTCGACATCGCTCAGCACCAGATGGCGCTGGCTGAACGTGCCACGCTCGGCGTCCTGCCCCGTCAGGCGGATCGGCGTGCCGTCCACCAGAATCGCGGCAAAGGCCAGCGTCTCGGCATGCGCCCAATCAATCCCGCCCGGCTGCTCGATCGCTTCGCGGCGGCGCTGGAGCAAACGATCCAGGCGCGTGTGGGGCGTAAAGCCTTCTGGCCGCTGCAAGAGCGCCTCATTCAACGCGACGAGTTCCTGAGCCGGCACGGCGGTTTCGGCAGGCACCGGCGCGGCGGTCTGGGTTGGGCGCTGCTTCTCGCCGGTGTGCGGCTGCTCTTTGACCTCCTGCCATGTCGTCCGCAGTTGCTCCATGAGCGCGTTAACCATGTCATCGGCTTCGCCGGGCTTGATCACGCCCTCTTGCTCCAGCCGTTTGGCCCAG
Organism: Roseiflexaceae bacterium; assembly: GCA_035765855.1. Lineage (GTDB taxonomy): Bacteria > Chloroflexota > Chloroflexia > Chloroflexales > Roseiflexaceae > DASTWM01. The sequence goes on along the minus strand of DASTWM010000554.1, from coordinate 8,316 downwards.
ATCGCCCGCACGGTGGGGTGCTCGCTGATTTTCTGATACATCAGCGGCTGCGTGAACGACGGCTCATCGCCTTCGTTGTGGCCCCAGCGCCGGTAGCCTACTAGGTCAATCAGAAAATCCTTGCCAAATTGCTCGCGGTAGGCGTGCGCCATGCGCGCCATGGCGATGCAGGCAACCGGATCGTCGGCGTTGACATGGACGATCGGGATTTCAAAGCCCTTCGCCAGATCGCTTGCGTAGAGCGTCGAGCGATCATCAACCGGATCGGTCGTGAAACCAATCTGATTGTTGGTGATGATGTGGATGGTGCCGCCCGTATCGTAGCCTTTCAGTTGCGACAAATTTAATGTTTCGGCCACAATGCCCTGCCCGGGAAAGGCCGCATCGCCGTGAATCAGGACGGCCAGCGACGCATGCTCGTTCTGCACCGGCGCGCCGGGCTGGTCGCGGCGCTCCTGCGCGGCGCGGGCGCGGCCCTCGACCACCGGATCGACAAACTCAAGATGGCTCGGATTCGAGGCAAGCGTGAGCGGCATGGCATCGATCCCGCTGTCTTTGTAGGCCTGCCGCGCGCCGAGGTGATACTTCACGTCGCCCGCCCAGCCGATGCTGCCCTTATCGGCAGCCGACGCGCCTTCCTTGCGGTTGGCGGCCTGGAACTCGGCCAGAATCGCGCTGTACGGCTTGCCAAGCACATGCGCCAACACATTGAGCCGCCCGCGATGCGCCATGCCAATCACAACTTCGTGCGAGCCAACACTGGCGGCGTTGCGAATGATCGAGTCGAGCATGGGCACCAGCATGTCACAGCCTTCGAGCGAAAAGCGTTTCTGGCCCATAAACGTCTGGTGCAAAAAGCGCTCGAACACCTCCACCGCCGTCAGGCGTTCCAGCACGTCGCGCAGGCGGCTGGTATCCATGCCATAAAAATAGCGCTGGCTTTCGATTGCCTCACGAATCCATGAGCGCTCCTCATAATCCTGAATATGATCGGTCTCGTAGCCAATCGCGCCGCTATACGTCTCGCGCAGTCGCTTGACCCCTTCAAGCGCATTGGCGGAACCGGCAACCAGCGGCCCGCGCACGATCTCGGCCGGCAGCGCGCGCAGGTGCTCGTCGGTCACATCGTGCGCTTCCGGGCGCAGCCCCGGATCACCGGGCGGCGCGCTGCCCAGCGGATCAATATGGGCGTCCAGGTGTCCTTTCTCACGAATGTAGCGGATGAGCCGCGCCGCCCCGACCGTGTGCATGACATCAAGCGGCGAGCGGCCATGATCATACGACACATTATCGACATCGGCGCGCACCGATGCTCCATTCGCGGCTGCCGGTGCAGAACGAGCATGTGTCGCCGGAGCCGTGCCATTTTCAGTAGGCGTCCAGTGCTCGAAAACCGCGCGCGTCGCCGGATCGACCGATTCCGGATCGTGCTGGTAACGCTCGTACAATTCGAGCACATAACCAGCATTCGGCCCATAAAAAAGTGTAAGATTATTCATTGGCATGTCCTTTGCCAAAGCTCAGGGCACCGACACTGGCACCCATTCCAGCAGATTTTCTACCGTGCAAGGTGCGCTCGGCGCTCCTGGCTTTTCAATACAATATCACGTTTGTACTTTCAAAAAGTATAGCATAGGGGTGCCAAACATGCACATCAGCATCCTGCACCGTTACGGCACAAGTCATGCCACAGCGTAATGAGCATAAACTCATGCAAATACCGGCACGTATCGTGCTGGATTGTTCTCAATGATTTTAGCATAGCATTATTCAAAGTTTACGGCCCCAACGCCTTGCAACACGTAAAGGACGAACACGATGGCTGCTCGCATTGAAGATTATGCCATGATCGGCGATTGCCATACCGCCGCGCTCGTGAGCCGCGAAGGTTCAATTGATTGGCTGTGCTTTCCGCGCTTCGACTCCGGCGCGTGCTTCGCGGCGCTGCTCGGCACGCCCGATCATGGTCGCTGGCAGATCGCCCCGAAAGGCGAAATCCGTTCCATCCAACGCTGTTACCGCGACGGCACGCTGGTGCTCGAAACGGAGTTTCACACCGATAGCGGCGTGGTTGCGGTGATCGACTGCATGCCGCCGCGCACGCTTGCACCCGATGTGATCCGCATTGTGGAGGGGCGCAGCGGGCAGGTTACGATGAAGATGGAATTAGTCATCCGCTTCGATTATGGCTCGATCGTGCCGTGGGTACACAACACCGGCCATGGAATCTCGGCGATTGCCGGGCCGGACGCGATGCACCTTGACACCGATGTGCCGACGCATGGCGAAGATTTCCGCACCCTGGCCGAGTTCACCGTCTCGGAAGGCCAGCGCGTGCCATTTACCCTCACATGGTACCCTTCCAACCAATCACTGCCGAAAGAAAAAGATCCCTTCGTGAGCCTGCGCGAAACCGAGCGCTGGTGGCAGGAATGGTCGGGGCGCTGCACCTACGATGGCGAATGGGGCAACGAGGTGCTCCGTTCGCTCATCACGCTCAAAGCGTTGACCTACGCGCCAACTGGCGGCATCGTGGCCGCCGCGACAACCTCGTTGCCGGAAGAGATCGGCGGCGTGCGCAATTGGGATTACCGCTACTGCTGGGTGCGTGACTCGACCTTCGCCCTGTATGCGCTTATGATTGGCGGCTACAAGGCCGAAGCCAGGGCATGGCGCGAGTGGCTGGTCCGGGCTGTGGCTGGCAAGCCCTCTCAGATGCAGATCATGTACGGCCTGGCAGGCGAGCGGCGGCTGCAGGAATGGACCGTGCCGTGGCTGCCGGGCTACGAATGTTCATCGCCGGTGCGGATCGGCAATGCGGCATCTAACCAGCACCAGCTTGACGTATACGGCGAATTGATGGATTCCTTTCACCTGGCACGCCGCGCCGGGCTCGATCCCGAGGCGAACGCATGGCGGGTGCAGCGCGCGCTCATGAAATTTCTGGAAACGGATTGGCAGAAGCCTGACGACGGCATCTGGGAGATTCGCGGCCCGCGTCGCCAATTCACACATTCCAAGGTCATGGCGTGGGTGGCGGTCGATCGCGCGATCAAAGCGGTGGAGGAATTCAAACTCGACGGCCCAATCGATACATGGCGACGCATGCGGAAAGCGATCCATGACGATGTGTGCGCGAAGGGCTACAACGCCGACATGAATGCGTTTGTGCAATCATACGGTTCAGACCAGATGGATGCCAGCCTGTTGATGCTGCCACAGGTCGGCTTCTTGCCGCCTGATGACCCGCGCATCGTTGGCACCGTCAAGGCAATCGAGCGCCAGCTTTTGCACGACGGCTTTGTGTATCGCTACAATACCGACAGCAGTGTAGACGGGCTGCCCGGCAGCGAAGGGATTTTTCTGGTGTGCAGCTTCTGGCTGGCCGATAACTGGGCGTTGCAGGGCCGCTATGACGAAGCGCGCGAAATGTTCGCGCGGCTGAGCGGCCTGCGCAACGACGTGGGGCTCCTGGCTGAGGAGTACAGTCCCGGCTCGCAGCGGATGCTCGGTAACTTTCCGCAGGCATTCTCGCATGTTGGCCTGATCAACACGGCCCGCAACCTGTCGCGTGCCGGCGGCCCAGCCGAGGATCGGCAGCGCCAGCAGGACGGCACGAACGAAAATCAGTTATAAAGACATCAATGCCTTTCAAAGGCGGCAACCCGCGCCCCGATGCAGGTGTCGCCTTTGAGAAACAGCGCTTGATTGCGCTGCTCCATGATATTCATGTCCCCGGCCAAAAACGTTCCACTGGAGCGCCCCGCATTCAATTATAAAGTCGCTAGCGAACCGAACTGAATTGCTATTCTTTTTGCTGCCCGGGTACGCTACCATGATTCCTCAGGCGTGGCCTGCTGCCGTTCTTCTACAGTGCTCATCCGCCCAAAGGATGAGCAAAAAGAACGTTCGCGCTACGTTCACCCAATGGTATGCTTTCAAGCGAGCGCTCAAAGGAGATGTTCATGACGGTCGAACGGTTCACCAAGGTCACGCATCAGAGTTGGGGCCAGAATATTCTCAACTCGTTTATCGGGGCAGTTCTCGGCGTTCTCCTCTTTTTCGGCTCATTCGTCGTGCTCTGGACCAACGAAGGCAAAACGGACTGGTCGCAGGTCGCCCGCAGCAGCATCGCGGTCGATTCCAGCGCGGTCAATCCCGCCCATGACGGCAAATTTATCGCGGCCACCGGCAATCTCGTCTCGACCGAGCAGCTTGGCGATGCGCCGTACCTTCAGCCCGGCAGCTACCTCAGGCTTGAGCGCAAGGTGGAAATGTTCGCATGGAAGGAAGAGCAGCACAGCGACACGAAGAAGGAGCTGGGCGGCGGCAGCACGACCACGACGACCTACGACTATTCCAAAGTCTGGACGAGTAACCCACAGGACTCAAGCAGCTTCGAGTATTCGCAGAACCATGTTAATCCGCCACAGCGCATCCAAAGCGCGGAACACACAGTGACCAGCGCGCATCTGGGTGCCTACACGCTCAACACAGATCAACTGGAGATGCCAGACGGCACGCCAATCGCGCTGAACGACTCCATGATCAGCTATGACAGCAAGCGGCCAGTAGTCGACAACTACCTGTTTATCGGCAGTGGCACGCCCGATAACCCGCAACTTGGGGATATGCGCATTCAGTACCTGGCCGTGCCAAACAATGCGAATGTGACCGTGTTCGGCACGCAGCAGGGCAGCAGCATCGTGGCATACCTGTATCGCGGCGATAGTTCGTTCTTCCGGGCGCTGTCGGGCGACCGCGCGACGGCGATTGCGCAGCTGCACTCTGAGCATGTGATGCTCACGTGGATTCTGCGGCTGGTCGGCTTTCTCATGATGTGGATCGGCATGGCGCTGACGCTCGGCCCAATCACCACGTTTTTGGATGTGCTGCCGATCCTGGGGAACGCCAGTGGCTGCGTCATCGGGCTGGCGACGTTTGGCGCGGCGCTGACGCTTTCAACTGTCACGGTGATCATTTCGCTGATCGCGCACAGCATCATCGCACTGATTATTCTGCTGGCGCTGATTGTCGGCGGCGTGGTGCTGTGGAGCAGGCGCGCGAAGGGCCAGCCGGTCGCTGCCACGGCATAAAAAGTAGCCACTATTGCCATGTTTCACACGACAAAGGACGAGCGCTAACGTTCGTCCTTTGTCGTTCGTCATTCGTCATTCCTCGTCGTCACATCACCCTGATTACCTCAAGCCAGCCGGGCCGCTCAGTTGCCGCTGCCGTCACCGCCGGGCCGCCCAGCACGACCACCCGGCCATACGCGCGCAGTTGGTCGAGCGCGTCGGCGAAGGTCTGGAAGTCCTCTGCGGTCGTATTCAGCACCTCGTCGCGCAACTGCTGGCGGATCGCGTCGGTGTCGCCGACCAGGTAGCGCACCATGGAGGTGAAGCCCTTCGCGTCCGGCAGCTGGTAGGCGTCCATGTCGCTGATCGTGCCGATGATGCTGCGCGTCAGCGCCGTCTCGTCGATGTTGGCCGCGCGCAGAAACGTGCTGGTCTGATCGTATACATCGAGCGTTTCGAGCAAATTGGGGTCGCGGTACGAGAGGAACGTGAACACGCCCGAACGCTGGTCGAACGACGCGAAACCGCCGTACGCGCCGCCCTGCACCCGCACCTGCTCCCACAGCCATGTCGTGCCAAGAAAGCGCGTGATCACCGAGGTCGCGCCGCTGGGCCGGTAGCCAAGCTCGCGCAGATTCGCACCCTTGCCGACATAATTGACCTGCGCCGGAATAGTCAAGCCCTCGTTTGCCATGCCAGCCTGCCAATCCCAGCGCTCCAGCGTGCTGCTCGCGGCGGGCAGCGCGTGGATGAACGCGCCAAGCTGCGGCTCGAACGTCTGCCAGCTTTCGGCGTCCACCGTGACGTTGCAAAGCATGGCGTTGCGGTTGGCAAGCGTCTGACGCATGCGCTGGAGCGCTTGCAGCACGGCGGGCCAATCCTTCTCAACCTTCTGCTCCAGTTCGCGCAGGAAGAACAGGTAGCTCACGCCGCCCATCTGCTCGCCGGCCCAGTCGGCCTCGTCGAAGCGGCTGCGCAGCCGGGAATTGACGACGCCATGGCCGCCCGGGATCAGCCCGGCTTCAAGCCCGGCGCGTTCTTCCAGCACCATCTGCCGGAAGCGATCGCGGTTGTCAAGCTGCACGTCGAGCAGCACGTCGCGCATGATCGCCAGCAGATCGTCAGTGTGCTCCAGCGTCGCCTTGCCGCGCAGGAACAACCATGCCGCCGCTTCATCCGAATCGCGCCGCACCGAGGTCAGCACCTGCGGGTGAATGCCGCCGGTGGTGCGCCCGATCCGTTGCGAAAGCTGCACGAAATCCTCATGCGTGGTGCCAAGCTCCAGCAGCGCGCGCGAGAACAGCGACACGTAGGGCAGCAATTCCTGCGGCAACTGGTGCAGGTTCATGCCAACGTCGAGGTACACGATGCCGTTGGTGAATAGATCATGGAACAGGATTCGCGCGCCGTCGCGCTCGGAAACGTCAAGCGGGATCGTCTTGTTCTCGCGGTCGAGGTCGTTCAATGTCAGCGTCGGGATGCGGGCGAGCGCCTCGGGCGCGTCGGGCGTGGCCTGAATGCGCTTGAGCAACTCGGTGTTGTCCATGATCGCCTGCAAATCGGCATCGGTCATGGTCGCGCGGGCGGCTTCCAACCGCTCGCGCTCGGCTTCGGCTTCACGCTCGGCAAGCGTCGCGCTAGGCTGCAACAGCAGCGTAATGCGGTGCTGGTTTTGAAGCAATTTTTGGTCGATCAGTGATTCGAACAGGCGCTCGCCCTTCGCCAGGCGCGCCTTGATGGCATTGAGCGGCTGCTCGAAGGCCAGCGCCTCCAGCGGATCGCCGCCGTACAGCCATGTATTCAGCGCGCTGATCATCAGCGCCAGGCCGCGCGGGAACGAGCCGGTGTTGTTCTCACGCAGCGCGAACTCGATCGTATTCAGCGATGCTTCCACTGTCGCCGCGTCGATTCCGTCATGGGCAAGCTGCCCAAGTGTGTCGAGCACCAGCGGCTCGACCTTGTCGGTGTTCTCGGCGGCCACGCCTTTCAGCCCAACCGAAAAGGCGTACTGGCGCAAATGGTCGCCCAGACCACCGATCACATCTTCACCCAGCCCGGACTCAATCAGCGTCTTGCGCAGCGGCGAGGCGGACGTACCCATGAGAATATATTCCAAAATACCGAGCGCCAGCGACGTTTCCTCATCGGCAGGCTCGCCCAGCATCCAGGCGACATTGACCATGCTCTTGCCATCGCCCTCGTCGTCATTGCTGGCGTAGAACTGCGTCACCTCGCGCGGCGCGTTAAACGGCGCTTGAAGCGGTATTTCAGAATGCGGCTCGATCGGCTCAAATTCGCGCAGGTACGTGTCAAGGATACGCAGCCGCTCGTCGGGGTCGTCGTCGCCATAGAAAAAGATGCGCGCGTTCGACGGGTGATAGAAGGTGTGATGAAAATTGACGAACTGCTCGTAGGTCAGGTCGGGCATGACGCGCGGATCGCCACCCGAATCGACGCCGTAGGTGGTATCGGGAAACAGCGCCTGCTGCGTGTAGCGGCCCAGCAGCGAATCGGGCGAAGAGTACACGCCCTTCATCTCGTTGAACACCACGCCCTTGTAGATCAACGGGCCGCCGGGCTGCTCCAACTCGTAGTGCCAGCCCTGCTGCTCGAATGTCTGGCGGCGCAGCAGCGGGTAAAACACCGTGTCGAGATACACATCCACCAGGTTGTAGAAGTCCTGCAAATTGGTGCTGGCGACCGGGTAGCAGGTCTTGTCAGGGTAGGTGAAGGCATTCAAAAATGTCTTCATGGAGCCTTTCAGCAGCTCCGCGAACGGGTCTTTCAGCGGGTACTTGCGCGACCCGGCCAGCACCGAATGCTCCATGATGTGCGCCACGCCGGTCGAATCGCCGGGCGGGGTGCGAAACGCAATGCCGAATACCTTGTTCTCGTCGTCGTTTTCGAGCGACAGCAACTCAGCGCCAGTCCTGTCATGCCGAAACAGGCGCGCATGTGTCTGTAGCTCGGGTATGTCCTGCTCGCGCACGAGCGTAAAACCGTGAGACATAGTGTAACCTTTCTAATTAACCGCCGATGAATATAGATGAACGCCGATGATTAGATAAAACCGCCGATGAATATAGATGAACGCCGATAAAGATATATAAAGCGTGTATCGGCGGTTACTATTCCTATAATTAAAAGCTGTGAACGATGCGCTTGACCTCAACACGCGGTTTGCCAAAGTTGAGCAGTAAGCATACTTTCATTCCTGTTGCCCTGAGATAATTCATAC
>DASTWM010000553.1:0-4731 GCA_035765855.1 Roseiflexaceae bacterium | reverse complement strand
GTAGTCCGAGCAAGTCAGTATCACTTTATCATCCATGCGCTGCATTAAGCCACGGCTAAGTCTAACATGCCGTTCTAAGGAAAATGGTTACAGCATGCTCACAGCAGAGGGTGTACGCAGATTTGTGTAAAGGGCCTGATTAACTAACACTTTTGCAAATCGGGTCAGGTTTGAAGGGGCGAAGCTTTAACGTACAAGTGAGTGGCAACGCACAACTCAAAGCACGTTGCAAATAGCGCCAGCCGAGTTGGAATACACTTAGCTGCCGATGGTATCCCGGGTCGATGGTTTGACGCTGCTCGTTCAGTAATACCTTTTCGCCCAACTCATACACCCACAACACAGCGATAGCTAAGGCAAGTAGCAATGCATCCAAGCGCTTGGGATCAGTCAAATGCGACTTATCAAGGTTGAACCCGCCCGATTTGTCGTCCCGGAAGCTCTCCTCAATATGCATCCGTTTCAGATAATGACGCAACACCCACCCATCCGCGTACACATTGGTCATCACTACGCACAATTCTGCTGGACATTTCGCGGTTGCGCGTGTCCAAGTAGTTGCCAAGTTACACGTTGGGCTTGACCCGCTTTCATGGACACAGGATCATTCGGCATGGGTAGTGGTATTGATCCACTTTCATGGACACTCCCTCAAGAGGGTATGATGATGACCAGGAGGTGATTGATGAAATCGCGAAAACCGTACGCGAACGAGTTCAAATAGGAAGCGGTTAAACTGGTGCTGGAGCAGGGGATGAGCGCGAGCCAGGTGGCACGCGACCTCGATATCAGTGTTGATACGCTTCATCGCTGGCTGCATGCTGCTCGCCCAGCCACCGCCCCGCCCAGCGCTGCACCGACCACGACCGCTGAACTAACGCGCCTCCGGCGCGAAGTGGAGCAGCTGCGGATGGAACGCGAGATCCTAAAAAAAGCGCTGGGCATCTTTTCGCGGATGCCCCAATGACGCAGAAATACACGTTTGTCGCCACGCATGCGAACGCGTAGCCGGTCAAGATGCTGTGCCGGGTGCTGGGGCTGGCGCGCAAGGGGTACTACGCCTGGAAGCGCCGTCCCACACGTGCGCACGCACAGCAAGATGCTGCGCTCACCCCCCACATCCAGACGATTTTCCGCGACAGCCGTCAGACCTATGGCCGCCCCCGCGTCCACGCCACGCTCCAGGCGCAGGGCCGGCCCTGTAGTCGCCAGCGGGTGGCACGCTTGATGCGGGCTGCTGCGCTGGTGGCGCGCCGACGTTGGCGGAGCAGCCGCACGACCGACAGTCGCCACGATCAGCCCGTCGCGCCCAACGTGCTGGCGCGCACCTTCCAGACCAACGCGCCCAATCAGGTGTGGCTGGCCGATAGCACGTATCTGCCTACGCGCGCGGACTGGTTGTACTTGGCAGTGGTGCTGGACCTGTTTGCACGGCGGGTGGTAGGATGGGCGCTGGCACCGACCTTGGAGCGGGCACTCGTCCTGACGGCCCTCCAGCACGCCCTCGACCGGTGGCAACCACCCGCTGGACTCGTCCACCACAGCGACCGCGGCAGCCAGTATGCGAGCCGCGCCTATCAGGCGGTGCTGGCAACCGCCCACGTTACGCCGCGTATGCGCCGGAAAGGTAATTGTTGGGATAATGCACCGATGGAAAGCTTTTTTGCCTCGCTCAAAGCCGAGGTCGGCGTGTTGGTGTGTGAGTCGTACGCTGCAGCCCGCAGTAGCATATGCGACTACATCGAACGCTTCTACAATCGCCAACGCTGCCATTCGGGCCTGGCATATGTTACACCAGCGGCCTATGAGCCACGCTGGCACGAACAACAAGTCGCTGTATAGTATTCGGTGTCCACGAACGTGGATCAACTCCAGTTACCGCAGTGCTCCAGTTTTTGCCCATTGCGGTATCGTTCTTTTACCTGCTCTTGCGCAATCATTCTGCAACATTGCTCGATTGGATTCTGGGGATTGGTTTGGGAATCGTACTCAACTATGTCGGGGGTTTGAAGCTGATCGATTGGCTCAAAGACGAACAGGCCAGCTATATTTTCCCAAAGCGCTGACCACTACCGGCGAGGCACCAACGGTGAGGGATTCGTCTGCGCCTTGACGGGCATCGGAATGAGCAGATTGCAGCACGGCCAGACGGAGGAAAGAAGAGCTAACCTGAAAAGGCAGAATGACCCCGACTGGGCTCGAACCAGTAGCCTTCAGCTCCGGAGGCTGACGCTCTATCCAATTGAGCTACGGGGCCGGAGGAAATTATGAGTTAAGAGTTTTGAGTTAAAGGATATTTCCAGCAACTCAACACTCATAACTCTTAACTATTTTGGTCGGGGCGAGAGGATTTGAACCTCCGACCTCAGCGTCCCGAACGCTGCGCTCTACCAGGCTGAGCCACGCCCCGATGGTAATTTGGTGCCGAAGGTGGGAGTCGAACCCACATGGAGTTGCCCCCAACGGTTTTTGAGACCGTCGCGTCTGCCATTCCGCCACTTCGGCAACGCGTTGGGTATTATACCCTACACATCAATGCACGTCAAATCGGCAATGCTGCCTGCCTGTTATCTGAAAACAGTTCACCACAAGGGCACAAAGAACACGAAGGCTTTGCCTTTGTGGTACATCTGAACAGGTACGGAAGCGCGGTGCCTCGCTCTGGAGGTGCCGCTTGACAGTGCGTTGTAAAATGTTTATGATACGCCGCAAGTACGGCTTCCCACCAAGCCAAAACACGAAAACAGGATATTATTTACACAGGACGAACGGACCAATGACACGCTTTGTACCTCTTCGCCGATTCTCTTCATTTGTATGTGGAAGTCTCACATTCGCCGCGCTGCTGAGCGCATGTGGCGGGCCAGAAATCGCTTTGAATGGCACGGTCACAAACCTTTACACCGGCCAGCCTGTCGCCGACGCAACGGTTCATGTCGGTTCATCTGAAATAACAACGGACGCTGGCGGGAAATTTCAGGTGCAGCGTTGGAGCCAGGAGGATACGCTGAATATCGATGCGAAGGGCTACGAGCCCGCCGCGATACACCTTGCTGATAAACCTCAGCTTGCCAAACCACAGCCGCCCGCCGTATCGATCGATGCGGTGTCATTGCGCCCAAATACGCTCAGTGGCACAGTCACAGACGCGTACACCGGCAAGCCGATTGCCGGTGCGCAGGCGCATGTCACCGACGCAATCAGCGCAACGACGGATACAACCGGGCATTATGTGCTGAACAACGTGCCAGAAACATTCCCGCTGACGATTGTTGCGCCAGATCATGCGCAGTTCACTGAGAATATCCAGCGACAAACATCACGCGATGTTGCGCTGCGTCCGAATGTGCTCTCCGGCACGGTCACGAACAAGCGCAGCGGCGAGCCAGTCGCGGGCGCAACGGTGAAGGCTGGCGACGCTACGGCGACGACCGATGCCAAAGGCGTGTACCAACTCACCAATGTGCCTGAAAACGCGACAGTACAAATTAGCGCGGATGGCTACAGTTCTGTCCAGCAGCCGCTTGGCAAAACGCTCACCATGGACGCTGCTCTGCGCGCCAGCACGATCACCGGCAAGCTGGTGAATAGTGAAACTGGTGAGCCGGTAAAATTTGCCACAATCGTTGCCAAACCAACGCCTGATGCGAATGACAACGATACTGCAGAAGCCAAGGTCGAAAACAGCGCCGACGGCACCTTCTCGCTCAAGAATGCGCCGGAGCAGGGCACGCTGTTTGTGCTTGCGCCGGGCTATAAAAAGGCGACAGTCGAACTGAAAGATGGCGTTGCGCTCAACGAGATCAAGCTGGAACCATTCACTGCCAAAGGCGTGTATGTCACGGTTGCGGTGGCCTCGCAGCAAGATTGGCTCAACGACTTCTTCGATCTGATCGATAGCTCCAAGCTCAACACGATTGTGATCGACCTGAAGTCCGATCAGCGCGACGATCTCGGCCTGGTGTATTACGACTCGCAAACGCCGATGGTGAAAGAGTTGCACACGTCGGCTGACGTGATTGATTTCAAGCAGGTGCTGGCCGAGGCGAAGAAGCGTGGTATTTACACCATTGCCCGCATTCAACTGTTCTCCCATGACAATGCGCTGGCCGACGCGAAGCCTGATGTCGCCGTGAAAATCCGCTCCACTGGCGAGATTTACGCCGACGAGCCCGGCCCCGGCATTCGATACGTTTATCTCGATCCATGGAACAAGGACGTGTGGAAGTACAATATCGATCTGGCGGTCGAAGCGGCGCACATGGGCTTTGACGAAATCAATTTCGACTACGTGCGCTACTCTGACTGGACCGACAAGCTTTCGACGTACAGTGAAAAACTCCAGTTCTCGCAGCCAACCGATCCAGCCAAAGATCCGGAAGCCATGTATAACAACATCGCCAACTTCATGGAGCAGGCGCACGAACAAATCAATCGCGCTGGCGCTTTCATGTCGGTTGACGTGTTTGGCCGCGTCATGCTTGGCCCATCAATGCCCATCGCCCAGGACATCGCGCGCATGGCCCCGCACACGGACTACATCGATCCTATGCCGTATCCGTCGCTCTGGTGGGCGGGCGCATGGGGGCTTGACAATCCTACGGCGCATCCCTATGAAGTAATTCTGAACAGCTTGAAAGACGCCGCGCCGTTTTTCGAAGGCCATCGCGCGCAGGTACGCCCATGGCTTCAGGATCATACCGATCCATGGCAGGGCAGCCGAGTCGTCGT
>DASTWM010000552.1:0-9658 GCA_035765855.1 Roseiflexaceae bacterium | reverse complement strand
ACGGTAGTTGATGGCAAGATAGGCGGGATCGAAGTAGAGACGACTAAAGATGACGGTGTTCCACTCACTGCGGAGTGTTGAAAGATCTTCCGTGTCGTAATAGATCGCGATCTGATCCTGCCCTAGATTGAAGTAGCGTTGCTCGATGTCATCAGCTGGCGTTGCATGCGCGGACGATGGCCGAAGCTGCTTTGCACCCTGCGTAAACAGACCACCGAAGGAAAAATTTGGTTGCGAGGATGGTTGATACAGATAGTTGTTGATATTCTGTAGCGCGAACGCGCCGAAATTAAGCGACGAAGTATCATTGTACCCGAGCGCGGTCTGGAGGATAGGGTCATTGAGCGCGTTATTGAACACCGCTCCCGCATAATCTGGCTGCTGGAAGGTGATTGTGCTAGGTTGGGGCCAGGAGAGTTGTCCCGCAAACTGATTTCCATAGCCGCCAGTGAATGCACTTTGCAGGGTACTCGCCCAATAATCGTCGTTAAAGCCCAACAGTGCTGATGCAATAACCTGCTGCTGACCACCTGGCCGACATACAATAAGATTTTGCCCACACCCTGCGACTGGCACTGAGACCCCTTTAAGTGGGTCACTAAACATCTGAGCAAATTGGCCTGTCACATAGTCATTTGCCAGCGGCCCACCTGGATAGTTTGCTATAAAACTGTATCCGCCCAAGCTATCAAGGCCATCCTGCTCCGGCCGAACGTCCGGTACCGATTCCCTGCCACGAGGAATATCTTTCGGCCACGAGTGCGCCACAGGAAGCTGGCTGCGTCGCATGTGTTCCACCAGCCCATCATCAAGTGACCATGAAATAGGTGCCGATGGTTGTGTCACTGGCAACGTTGCCAGGCGCGCAAGGCGGGCTTTGAGTAGCGGAGTAGCTGTGGGCGCAGCAGCTTGCAAGGAATGGTTCATAGGAAGCGCCGCGCTGATCAGCAGCAGTACCAATGTGAGAATTCTATTTCGTCCACTCCGCCTGCTTGGAACATTTCTCCACATCGCCATATCCCATTTCCTTTCACTTCATGTACATGCAATGAGGCTAACTGCGCGTGTTTCTTCGTGCGCACATTTACGCCAGTAGTTGTTTGACGGATGTTCCTGGTTCCTGCAGTTGCGCGATGACATAATCGCGGAAGGCAGGCTTTCCGCGCACAGTAATAAGTTTCCGCTCACCGCGCTCGATAACAACGAAACCACCGAGAATAGTTATTCGTTGGTAGTTAGAAATACATTCAAATGTCACAGAGTCCTCAGTTGTTGCGAGCATGTCTTTCAATGTCACCATCAATGGAATGCTTTGCTTCGCAGCGGCAAGTGCGGCCCGTGTAATCAGTTCAGTGCGCGTGCTGGGCATTGTGGCTTCCTCCTTGTGCTACTTCAACGACTTTATGAATAAATGGAATAGTATCGCGTGTTTCAGAACCCCACTTCCGTCGTGTCATTGTTGGCCGCGCTGCGAACACGCACCTTTCCATCCGCAGTCGGATTCCAGTTCAATGAAATATCCGCCTCGCCATTGTGGTTTGCCGTGACAGTCATCGTATGCAATTGTTGCCTTTCGGCGTAGAACAGCACCTCCAGCGGCTCGCCAGGGTCGCAGTTGGTGATCTGTACAACAATGCCTTTATGAAACAGGCCAGTGTGTCGCTCAACCGCTACTTTGATGCGCGGCCCTCGACCGAACTTAGGCGGTCTGAACATGGCGGTCCTTTGCAGTGTTGTCAGGCGCATGGCAATCATGCACAGTCGTCAACGACCATCCCAGTTGTTTCGGCTGTCGTTTGAACCAGCGCAAGCCTGATTGCTCGACATACGGAAAATAGCTGTAAATAGCAACGGTTTGTACATTGGCATCTATGAAAAATGTATAGAAAAGATGCTCGGCTTCGCCCGGTTCGAGGAGCAGTGGCTCGTCGCCCCAATCTTCCGGCTGAAACGCTACCAGGTTCCACCCATGGGCCTGATCTTTGGCGGGAATGCTGCTTGCCTGCACTGCATGCACTACGTCTTCCGGGATCGGGAGTAACTGCCGCACGTATGTTTTGCCAGATCGCAACGTCAATAATACTTCGCTGACATTGGCAATGCTGATGTCTACAATCAGCATTGTTTTTTGATAGAACGCTTTTTTATGGCTGACGGCATGCTCGATCCTGGCGCGCGGATAGCTGATGCGCTTGCGAACAAACAAGCGCCAGCTCCACCAGCCGCCGATGATCAGCGCGAGTGTTGTCCCCGCCGACGCAAGCATGCTGAACAGGCTCTGGTAATCGGTTAATGACATGGTGGCGACTTCGCAAAGCGGCAAACTATTTCCGATATCGTGCGTATTAGCGGTTAGAAAATATCAGGACACCATTACGCCGTACCGTAGTGTACGGCCTTGGCATGAAAAAAACTGTTTTCACGCCTATTTCCACCTCATACTGAACATTCTGGCCGTCCTCATGAACACTGAAAACATGCGTGGTGCCAAGCATAGATCGCTTAGAAGAAACTTCTCTGCCATCATAAAAAACCTTCTCGACGCCAGTGATGCTTTCCTCTTTAATCTCTATTTTGTGGCCTTCATACATGACTGTCTGCATAAACACCCCCTGCTAAACGAAGCTGTGCTGTGTCATGCTCTGGCGCGCAAGTTGCACACCGGCAGAAAACGCAGTATCATCGTACCCGCAGATAGTAGTCCGTATTCATAGTCCGTGTAGAAGATAGTTAGAATGTAGCAGCTTATCACCCGCGTTGCGTCCACACTTTTGTTGCCGTTTTGTCCACAGGTGAACACCATGCCAAAACGCCGCACCATCGTTGACGACGATGCCCACACGCAGCTTGCCAGGGCAGTACAGGCGAGCGGACGATCAATTACCTGGCTTGCCAGAATGCTCGGCTATGACCGCAGTACCCTCCACAAATGGCTCAATGGCACCAACGCCATCCCGCCTTCCACGCTCCAACGCCTCTGCGATCTCATCTCTATGCCCGATGATCAGCGCATTGCACAGTTCGTCGCGCGTGGCTACGCCATCCGCCTGCCCGCGCCTCCAGTCGCCAGGGTATCGCCAGCGCTGCACCAGCTCCGCGCGCCCACGCACGATTTTGTCGGACGTGAACATGAGATTGAGCAGATTGTCGCATTATTGGCCGAGGCGGCTGGCAGCATGACTACGGCCATCTGCGGCGTGCATGGCATGGGTGGCGTCGGCAAAACCGAGCTTGCCTATGTGGTGGCGCAGCGGCTTGCCGCCCATTTTCCCGATGCGCAAATTGTGCTGGCGCTTCGCGGGACGGGCAATACGCCCATGTGGCCCACCCAGGCGCTTCAGCATGTGATCCGCTCGTTTGATCCGCAGGCCCAGCTATCCGAGGATCTTCACGAACTTCAGGCGCGCTATTGCTCGTATCTGCATGGCAAGCGCGTGCTGGTACTGGCCGATGACGCCGCCGATGCTGCCCAGGTACGCGCGCTCCTGCCGCCACCCGGCAGCGGAGTAATTATCACCTCGCGGCAGCGCTTCACGCTGGAGGGTATCCGCAGCTTTGATCTTGACATGCTGCCGGAAGGTGCTGCTGTAGCGCTGCTCCATTCAATCTGCCCGCGCATCGGTGCCGCCGCGCCACGCCTGGCCGCGCTGTGTTGTTACCTGCCGCTGGCGCTGCGCGTGGGGGCCGGGCTGCTTGCCAGCGACGATAGCTATGCAATCGAATATTATCTGACTCAGCTGCGGGCGGCGCGCCTGCCGCATCTATGCGTTCCCGAAGCAACCGATGATCCCCAGGCGAGCATCGAGGCATCGCTGGCCTTGAGCTACCATGCGCTCCCGGCGGCGGCACAGCAAGCCATGGCATACCTTGGCGTTTTCCCGGCCAGTTTCGATCTGCGTGCAGCGCAAGCCGTCATGCAGGTCGCTCATGGTGACGCCACAGCGCGGCTCGGTCAGTTGCGGCATCATCATTTGATTGAATGGGATGCCGCGCAAGGGCGGTATCAGTTCCATGATTTAGTGCGCGAGTTTGCGCTCCGTCATCTTGCAGATGATACAACTGCCCGGCAGCGCCATGCTGCATATTTTCTGCAACTGGCGGAGCAGAATATGACCGCCGATCACAATGATCATGGGCAGTGGCTTGCGACCATGGAGCGCGAGCATGCCAACGTGCGTGCTGCTTGTGTATGGCTGGATCAGAGCCAATCGTATGAGTTGTTGTTGCGGCTGTCGGTGGCGCTTGGCCCGTTCTGGATCGCGCGTGACTATGTTGACGAAGGCAACGATACCTTGCGTGTTGCGCTGGCCAACTCGCCGCACAATACCTGCCACGTACAAGCTCAGGCGCTCATGTATGCCGGTGCGTTGGCGCGGGTGAGAGGTGATACGCACGCGGCGCACGAACGCTATCAGGCGAGTCGGGCCTTGTGGGCATTGCTGGAGGATGAAGAACAGTATGCCGAGGCGACATTTCAGCTTGGCCTGGTTGCTACAGATGCAGGTGAAAAGCTCCGCGCGCGCACATTGTTTGCAGAAAGCCTGACGCTGTTCGAGCGCAGCAATCGCTATGATCGCGCGGGCGTAATGCACGCTAATCTCGGTCGTATTGCGGTGGATGCTGGAGATTACGAAGAAGCTCAGCAGCATTTTGAAACGAGCTACGATGCACTGAGCCGATCCGATGATGCGGTTGAGCGCGCGTGGCTGCTGCTTAATATGGCCCGCCTCGCCCGGGTGCTCCAGCACCATGATCGCGCATTGCTCCATGCGGACGAAGCGCTGGTGTGTTTTCAGCAGCACGACTATCGGCAGGGCATAGCGTGGGCGCAGCTTCGGCGCGGTATGATATTCAGCGAGATGCAGCATTATGACGATGCGGATGCCGTGCTTGAACAAAGCCTTGCCTTGTTCGGACGACTGGGAAATAACCTTGGGTGTGCCATGGCACATCGCGTGCTCGCTGAGATCGCGCTGATTCAGCGCAATACCTTTGCCATGCGCCAGCACGCAACATATGGGCTGAAGTTGTATCACATGCTGAAGAACAAGCCGGGTATGAGTTTGTGCCTGGTATTGCTCGCATGGTTGCACCTTGATCCGCAACCAATGCACGCGGCAATACTTATACAGGTAGCGGAGTCGTTGCTTCAAGGAACGGGCATGATTTTACATAACACTGAGTTTCATGCCTACACTCAGATCATCACGGCTGTCCATGCGCGCCTGGACGCTTTCCAGGACTCGCTAGCCCATCTGCCAGAGCAAATAGCGCTTGAACAGGCACTTGCCATTGCACTGGCGTAGGAGTGCATTTCTTCAATCGTGAGGAGAAAGCAGGTCATTGTGCGTCCATGAAATACTTCACTTCCCCCACGTCACCTGTACGGCGTCAGTCGTGCGCGGCAGCGGCAGCTCGACGTAGCGACTCGTGCCGACGGTGGCAACCTGCGCTGCTACTGGCATGCCATTGATGCTCGCGGCGACGTTGCCCGTCACTGCTTCTGGCAAAAGCACCCGCACGGTGCCGCGCTCGGCTGATCCCGTCACGCGCAGCGCGATGCCGTCGCTCTGCCGCTCCCAGCGATACGCGACATAACCGTAGGACGCCGGATAGCGCACCACAACCGTCGCGGTGCTCACCGAGCTATCAGCGGCCCAGCGCGGCGACAGCGTCACATCTTTGTACAGCGCACCGTTGTCCACCACGCCCGCCGCGCCCTCGATCAGCGCCACCAGCATGGCCGAACTGCCCCAGCCGTCGGTGTTGAGCGTATTGTCGCTGGATTTTCCCGGATTGCCAGCCGGGTAGTACCATAGATAGCTGCCGCCCTGCGATTGCACCAGAAAATGATAGCGATTCAAGATGCTGAAGCCATAGTTTTCCTGGCCGTAGCGGAACGCGCCGCGCGCCAGTTCGCCACCGACCAGCGGCATGATCCCGCCGTTGACGTATTCGCCGGGCTGGTTGCCCCAGCCGGGCGGCGTGCCGAAGCTGCCCGCCGGAAAGGGCGGATCGATGCTGTACCACTCGGCGAAGGCGTTGTGCTGCTGCATGCGCCGCTGATACTCGTTCAAGATTGCGACGGCCTGTCCGTCGGAAAGCACGTCGCGGTTCAGCGCATAGGCGTTCGAGAGCGAAAGCTGGCGGGCAGCGTCGAGTCCGGGAATCGGCACTGGCGTCAGGTTCACCTGATGCGCAAAGAAATTGCCATTCCAACTGACGGCATTCAGGCGATTCATGAGGGCGGTGGCTCGGTTGCGCCAGTCGTTGGCCACGTTCCAGTCGCCGCGCTGCTCGGCAATCTTCGCCATGAGCGTCATCGCATACGCCAGCCCGGTGTTGTCGCCGTGCATGATGCTCCATTTAGTCTTGCTGTCGATCCAGTGGCGCGGCGACGGATTGCCGTTCGGGTCGGTCGTCGGCCCGCCGTACTCAAAATCCCATGTGTCGATTGTGTACGGGCGCTTCACCAGCCCCAGCGACGGTTCCCAGCGGATTGGGCTGGTCATGGTGTAGTTCAGGCCGCGCTGCATGGCATCCTGGTTGCTCTGGAGCCAGCCGTCGTCGCCGGTCGCCTGCCATGCCTGATACACGCCCTGCACGAACAGGTACTCAAGGTCGGCCTCGACTTCGGTGCGGCCCTTGATCAAGCCCCACGGTGGGTTGGCGACATAATCGTCGAACGAGCCGTCGATGTGCTGCGCATGGCGAAAATAATCGAGCAGGCTGGTCATGTCCGGCTCAAAATAGCGATAACCGAGCGCTTGATAGACATGATCGCGCAGCCAGAGCAGGTCGCTGTCGGGTGAGCGGTAGCCGCGCACATCGAGGCCGGAAATCGTGTATTCAGAAATGTCATGCGATAGCCATTGATGCGCCAGCGGCACAAGCTCGTCGTAGCTGGGCTGCCCGGTGGTGATGCTGGTCTGTGCGTCGAGCGTGTAGGCCTGGCTGGTCGCGCCGGCCAGCTTGCCGCCGATCACCAGCACCGCCGAGTGCGTTCCGAGCGCGCCGCCGCTGGTGAACGTGGCCGCCGCCGCGCCGTCGCGGATCGTGAGCGGGCGGCTCGACTCCAGCCAACCGCTGCCGTCGAATACGCGCAGTTCTGCCGGGCCGCTGTAGCCCGGCGCGCTGATCTGAAGCGTCACGTCGGCCAGCGGCCCCTGCGTGCCTTCCGGGCCGCTGATCGCAGCGCGCGTCGGGTGCGGCTGGCGGTCGGTGTTGCTCAGCAGCCAGTTGGCGCGCCATGCGCCGAGCAGTCCGAGCAGCACATTGTACGGCGCGGGATTCTCGGGGTGGAACTCGAAGCGGTTGCGCTCGAAATATTGCACGGTATAGACCTTGCCATCCGCTTCATTCATTTCAGAAAAAGGCTCAGTAATCGGAAAACCAAAGATCGCCAGACCGCCGCGCTGCTCCCAGTACGCCCGAAACGCGCCGCACAGGCTGTGCCTGGTTTCATTGAAGAACAGGCAGCCATTCTGGGCAGCGCCATGCGGCATGGTCCACTGGTTGCGGCCCGACGCCGCGAGCCGTTCCGCGCCAAAGCGCCCGATCAGCACGTCGTAGGGCGGCGCGTTCTCGGGGTGAAACTCGAAGCGGTTGCGCTCGAAATATTGCACCAGCCGCCCGTCCTCCCACAATTCACCGCTGATCGGCAAGCCGAACATGGATAAACCGCCATGCGTTTCCCAATAGGCCCGGAAGCGGTCGCTGATGCACTGCCCGGTCTGGGTGAAGCAGCCAGCTTGCGCGTAGGCCGTGCGAACGGAAAAAGGTGAACATACCACAAAGACACCAAGGACACAGAGCAGAAGGTAAGATTTTGAGTTGGAAGTTCTGAGTTTTGAGTTGTGCATGATCGCTACAGTGTTCCAGAAGAAAATCAGCGATGTAGGATATTGAGCGCCTGAACGCCAGAAGGGAGCGGCGACTGCTATCGCCACAACTGTCACCTGCACTCATGAAGATTTACAAAATAACTGGGTTTAGATAGGCCATTGGTTCAAACCGACAGCGTACCTCGATAGTCATCAGGATGCCCGGGTAAGATACATCGTGACAACATTGGTGTCATGAGGCATTCGCTTCACGCTCGGCGCGCTTGCGCCAGTAGCGGGCGAGTCCCTGCCAGCTCTGCTCAATCGGCGTGGCGCGCTGGTAGCTTGTTTCGTCAATCGGCGGAATCTGCCCCAATTCCTGCGCGGCCACTGCCCGCAGTCGCCCGATCTGCGTCTGCTCGTCCAGCCCTTGATCTGTCCAGCCGTGCACTAATTCAGCCCAGCGTTGCAGCCGCTCCCAATACGCTTCGATGTGCGCCTGCGGATTGGCTACCGGGCCAAAATGAGTCAGTAGCAGCAGGCTGGGATCGAGATCGCGCATGGTGTCCAGGCTGCGCCGCCATGACTCAAGATCGATGTCGGGCGGCGGCGTGGCCGGGCGCGCATACGAGAAACCGGGCATGCGCGCGCCCGCCGTATCGCCGACGAACACCGCGCCGGTTCCTTCATCGAAATACATCACATGGTGCGAGGCGTGGCCGGGCGCGTAGTGTACCTGAATCGTGCGCCTGCCGAGCCGCAGCGTTTCGCCGCCGGCCAGCGTGGTGATGTTCTGCTCCGGCACGGCCAGAAATTCGCCCCACAGCCGCCCCATGTCGTCGCCGTACAGCCGTTCTGCGCTGCGCAGCAGCCGCTCCGGCGCGATCATATGCGGCGCGCCGCGCTCGTGAACGTACACATGGAGGTGCGGGTAGCGCGATACAAGCGTTCCCGTTGCTCCGGCATGATCGAGATGAATGTGGGTCAGCAGCAGCGCGCGAATATCGCTGAAGCTCATGCCGTGTTCGGCTAATCCGGCCTCAAGCGTCGGGAGCACGGTCGTCGGGCCGGGATCGACCAGCGCAGGCTCGTCGCCTAGCAGCAGGTAGGAGCCGATCACATGCCGCTGGCCGAGATGCATGTCGTCAATCAGCTTGATGTCGTCAGGCAGAGTTGGCGTGGTGGGAGCTGTCATGATACCCTCGTGCATGTGGATAAAGGGAGATTTTGCTAGTGCGTACTATACCATAGCTTATATGATTTAGAAGGTATATCGATCATTATCATGTGAATGACCAATGACGGGCGGCTGCCTGCATGGGCGTGCTAACAATCTCCTGAACATTCATTCTCCCTCACACCGATGTTGACATTGTGATGATTGGGCTTTATACTCTGATTGAACGTGACTACTTGATGATTGTTTCTGACATCTATGACGACTCGCCAGGTGTTCTCGAATATCGAGCGCCAGCAGCAGGTGTTGCGCTTCATTGAGGAGCGGCAGCGCGTGACCGTCGCCGATGTGTGCGAGCAGTTCGCCATCAGTGAAGCGACGGCGCGGCGCGACCTGGAGGCGCTGGCCGATCAGGGCGTGGTGCAGCGCGTCCATGGCGGGGCGCTGGCCCTGCACCGTGCGCCGCCGGAGCTGCCAGCATTGCAGCGCGCCGATGAGCAGGCCGCCGAAAAGCAGCGCATCGCGCGGGCGGCAGCCGATCTCGTCGGCGACGGCGATACGGTTTTCCTGAGCAGTGGAACGACAACCTTTGAAGTAGCCCGCCAGCTTCGCACCCGATCCAACCTCACCGTTATCACCAATTCGCTTCTCGTCATTA
>DASTWM010000551.1:0-13620 GCA_035765855.1 Roseiflexaceae bacterium | reverse complement strand
GTAGGTGGGAGGGCATGATGAACGAGTTATCAGAAGTGGCACCGGCCTTTATGAACATGGCGCATCAGATTGTGTGGTGCAGCGTCGCCACTGTTGATACAAAGGGTCGTCCGCGCTCTCGTATTCTTCATCCAATCTGGCAATGGGACGGTACCCGGCTCACTGGCTGGATCGCCACCTCGCCAACCCCCACCAAACGCGCGCACCTGGCCGCGCATCCCTACACATCGCTGAACTACTGGTCGCCTTCGCACGATACATGCACGGCGGAATGCCGCGCGACCTTGGCGTTTGACGAGGCGACACGCACCATGGCCTGGAACTTGTTTCTCCATGGTCCTGCGCCGGTCGGCTACGATCCAAAGGTCGTGCCAGCGTGGACTAGCCCGACCGCCGCTGCCTTTGCCGTATTGAAGCTGGAGCCATGGCGCTTGCGAGTGTTTCCCGGCACGGTGCTGCTTGGGCAAGGCGGTACCGTGCTCAGCTGGCAGGAAACGGAGGATGGTAGAACTTCATGATCTGGAGACGGTTTTCGCTGCGCCGCATTGCGCTGGTGTTGAGCGGCGTGCTGGTTGCCGCGCAAGCATTGATCATCACCGTGTTGGGCGCGCTGGCCGAGGTCCGCAAGCGGCGCGCGCCGCCCGCGAGCTTTCCGCATGTGCCGGTGCAGGTCAGCACGGTTGACAGCAACGAGGTGTCGATCTTCGTGTATGGGCAGGAGTTGTACGACGCCATGCTCGACGCAATCGACGGCGCGCAGCACACGATCTATTTTGAAACATTTATCTGGAAAGGCGACCAGTTGGGGCAGGCCTTCAAAGCGCATCTGGAACGTAAAGCCGCCGAGGGCGTGCGGGTGTACGTCATCTACGACGGCTTTGCAAATCTGGTGGTGCCGCCGTCGTTCAAGCGCTTTTCGCCGCAGATACATGTGCTCGAATATCGCGCGCTGGAGCATGCCCACCATGTGATCGATCCGCGCCGCTACGCTCGCGACCACCGCAAGCTGCTGATTGTGGATGAACGGGTCGCGTTTATTGGCGGGTTCAATATTGGGAAGCTGTACGCCACTGAATGGCGCGATACGCACCTGCGTTTGCGCGGGCCGGCTGCCAGCGAACTGGCGTTTGCGTTTGTTAATTTCTGGAACGCGAACTGCGGGCAGGATCCGGAGCTTGACGTGCCGAGCGAGCGCCCATGGCCGCAGTCAATCACCGTGCATCGCAACGAACCGGAGCGCCTGCTGTTCCCGATTCGCGGCATGTTTCTCGACGCCATTGATCGCGCGCAGCGCAACATTTATCTGACAAACGCCTACTTCATCCCCGACCGCGCCGTGCTCCAGGCGCTGATCGCCGCCGCCCAACGCGGCGTGGACGTGCGGGTGCTGTTGCCGTGGCAGTCCAACCATGTGACGGCGGACTGGCTGGCGCGCGGCTTTTTCACAGCCTGCCTGAAGGGCGGCGTGCGGCTGTTCGCCTACCAGAAGGCCATGATCCACGCCAAAACGGCGACCATCGACGGCCTGTGGTCCACGATTGGCACGGCTAACTTCGACCGGTTGAGCCTCGCAGGCAACTACGAAGTCAATGTGGAGATTCGCGATCGGGCGATTGCCAAAGAGATGGAACGCATCTACATGGTGGATTTGAGCAATGCCAGGGAACTGACGCTTGCGGAATGGGAGCGCCGCCCGTGGTACAGCCGCCTGAGCGAATTTATTCTCAGCCCGCTGTGGCCGCTGTTGTAAGGGCATTCTATTTGCTATCACTGTGATTTATACCTATACTAATTGTTGCAACGGGGCGATGATGATCGCCTCTTTTTGTGTAGTAGAATATGTATCTAAGGCATCATGATGAGTACCAGTGAACATTCCAACGGCCATGTGCCGTTTCATGACGTGGCGATCATCGGCGCGGGGCCGATTGGTTTGGAAATGGCGGTGTGCCTCAAGCGCGCCGGCGTCGATTACGTGCAGTTCGACGCGCACCAGATCGGCTATTCGATGACATGGTGGCCGCGCAACACGGATTTCTTCAGCACGACCGAGCGACTGGCGATTGCGGGCGTGCCGATCCAGAACAATCGGCAGCAGCGCATCACCGGCGAGGATTACCTGGCCTACCTGCGCGGCGTCGTGGAGCTGTTCGATATCCAGATCAACAGCTATGAGCCAGTTATAGCGCTGGAGCGCGACGAGGGTGGCTTCCTGCTCACCACCGCGCCGCTTTCTGGCGAACGGCAGTTCCGCTGCCGCCGGGTGGTGCTGGCGATCGGCGATATGGAGTATGCCAACAAGATCGGCATTCCCGGCGAAGATTTGCCGAACGTCTCGCACTATTTCCGCGACCCGCATGAGTATTTCCGCAAGCGGCTGCTGGTGGTCGGCGGCAGGAATTCGGCGGTGGAGTCGGCGTTGCGCTGCTGGCGCGCAGGCGCGCAGGTGGCGGTCAGCTATCGCAAGCCGCACTTTGACAAGCGGGTGAAGCATTGGCTGCTGCCCGACATGGAGGCGCAGGTCGAGGCCGGCACGATCAGATTCTTCCCGGAAACGATCCCGCTTGAGATTACGCCGACGCATGTCGTGCTTCAGTCCGTCGCCACCGGCGAGACCATGATCCATGAGACTGACTTCGTGCTGCTGGCGACCGGCTTTCGCGGCGACCAGAGCCTGCTGGAGATGGCGGGCGTGGAGCTTGAGGGCGAGAATCGCGTGCCGGTCTTCAACGAGGCGACCATGGAAACCAACGTGCCTGGCCTGTATCTGGCCGGAACGGTTGCCGCTGGCATTCAGCAGCGCTACACGATTTTCATCGAAAATGCGCACGAGCATGTTGGCAAGATTACGGCTGATTTCACCGGCCACTGGCCGGAGAAGCTGGGCGACGTGCGCGCCCGCAACTATGAGGTAGATTTCGAGCATATCGCGGCGAACTAGTGGGCGACAGGATGGCATGGGAACATGCGATGTATAGCGCTCGTCTCACTTCTGCTTTCATCCTTTTATAGCAGCGAGGAATGTTTCAATGATCTATGAACTTCGTACCTATTGGGCCGCGCCGGGCAAGGCCGACGCGCTCCATGCCCGCTTCCGCGATCTGACCCTGCGCCTGTTCGCGCGCCATGCGATGGATGTAGTTGGCTTCTGGACGCCAGCGCCAGAAACCGAAGAAAGTGGCACGCTGGTGTACATGCTGCGCTTTGCAGACGAGGATGCCATGAAAAAGGCATGGGCCGCCTTCCGCGCTGACCCGGAGTGGCAGTCGGGCAAGGCCGCCAGCGAAAGCGACGGCTCATTGACCGTTAAAGTGACCAGCACCGTGCTTCTTCCAACCGATTACTCGCCGATTCAGTAACAGCGAGCCTTATAGAAAGATCAGGTAAACCTCGGATGATCATGTCATTTCGAGCGAAGCGAGAAATCTCTCTGGAGAGATTCTTCGCTTCGCTCAGAATGACAGATAGTACGATTTGTATTTCATCTTTCTATTAGGAGCGCGCATACATCAGCCTGGGCGTTTGTCCAGGCTGTGTTTGTCGTGGTGAACCTGGCGGTTGATGGGACGACCGTGCAGGAAAACCCGGCATGGCATCGCAAGCCAGCATTGGTTAGCTAGGCGATACGTCACTTCCCGGCTTGATTGAGCCACAGAGATCATCCTGTGATCTCTGTGGCTCAACCTTTAAAATGTTCTAGAAGAACAGCTTTGCCACCTTCAGGACGCCCTGGCTCCACGGTACGCGGTGCGACACGCCGGAGGTGTGCTCAAACTTGTCAAGATTGGCGACATACCACTCATAATTGCGCACCAGCGCCTGCTTGTTGGAATACTTCGGCTTGTAGCCCAACACCCGCTCGGCCTTTTCAATCGAGACGAATGAGTCGGTTGAAGCCGTCTCGTACACCCACTTGTACAGCGGCGACAGGTGCAGCTTCTCCAAAAAGCGCAGCGTCCAGATCATGGGCGCGGCCGGGAAGCCAATCACGCGCTTGCCGAAGCCCGCCCGATCCAGCACAGCCTGGTAGTCCTGCTTCATGGTCGTGAATTCTTTCGCGCCGATGTTGAAGGTGTCGTTGACCTTATCTCGGTCGAGCGTGGCGCACAGGTAAATCGCTTCGCACAGGTCTTCCACATCGAGCAACTGGTAGCGATTGTTGCCGCTGCCAATCATGGGGAAGCCCTTGCCGTCCTTGGCCCAGTCGTACAACAGCGCGAACACGCCCAGCCGCTCCGGCCCGACGAACGACTTGGGCCGCACAATCGGCACGCACAGGCCCTTGGCGCGGAACTCCTTGCAAATCTCCTCGGCCTTGACCTTGCACTCGCCGTATGGCCCAACGCCTTCGAGCTTGTCATCCTCGTACAGCGGGTGGTGGTCGGGAATGCCGTACACCGCCGTCGAGGAGACGTGAATCACGCGCTCGACGCCGTTGTCCAGCGCGGCCTGCAAGACGTTGCGCGTGCCGTCCAGGTCGGTCGAGTAGATATCTTCTGGCTTGTAGAGCGGCAGCGCGGCGGCGGTGTGAATGACGATATTGACGCCCTGCATGGCGCGTTGCAGCGCCGGAAGATCGCGGATGTCGGCTTTAATATGCGTGACGCAGTCGCGCTCGGGGTAGTCGAAATCGATAATATCAAGCGTCGTGACCTTGTGTCCGCGCTCCAGCAGGTAGCGCACCAGGTTAATACCCAGGAAACCAGCGCCGCCGGTGATGAGATAATGTTGTGTCATTGTCATGAGTGTTCTTCATTAAAGGAACCGGGGAACAAAGGAACCAGGGAACTGATCAGTTCCTTTAGTTCCCTCAGTTCCACAGTTCCTTTATCGATCCTTTGGGACGATTTCGCGCGGGTCGAGCGCGTGCGGCTCGTCTTTGGTTGCCTCTTTTGCTTCGGCAGCCAGCCGGATGTGCAGATCTTTGAGTTGGCGCTCGTCCACGGGCGACGGCGCGCCGGTCATCAGGTCGGCGGCCTGCTGTGTCTTCGGGAAGGCCATGACCTCGCGGATGGTTGGCTCATCGGCCAGTAGCATGACAATCCGGTCGATGCCGGGCGCGATGCCACCATGCGGCGGCGCACCGTACTCGAACGCTTCCAGCATGTGGCCGAACTGCAACTGTGCCGTTTCGCGGCTGATGCCAAGCAGGTCGAACAGCTTCTGCTGCACGTCGCGGCGATGAATACGAATCGAGCCGCCGCCAGCCTCGTAGCCGTTCAGAATGAGGTCGTAGGCTTTCGCGCGGACTTTGCCGGGGTCGCTGTCCATGAGCGGCAGATCCTCGTCCTTGGGCGCGGTGAACGGGTGATGGACCGCATCCCAGCGGTTCTCGTCCTCGTTCCATTCCACCAGCGGGAAATCAAGCACCCATGCCCACGCCAGCACGTTCGGATCGGCCAGGTTGAGCCGCGCGGCGAACTCACGCCGCATTCGGTCAAGCACGGCGGCGGCGACGTTCGGCTGGTCGGCGATGATCAAGAGCAGGTCGTCGTACTGGCCGCCCATGCGCTCGATAATTGCGCCCATCTCCTCGTTGGAAACCTGCTTGCCGAACGACGAGCGGACGGTTTCAGGGTTGGTGCCTTGCTGCAACGAAGCCCACAACAGACCTTTCGCGCCAGCCTGTTTTGCTAGTTCGACAACTTCATCAAGCTGCTTGCGCGAGTAGCCGCCGACGCCCGGCACGCGAATGCCCTTGACCTGCCCGCCGCTCGCAACCGCGTCGCGGAACACGCCAAACTGGCTATTGGCAACCACGTCGCTCAGATTCATAAGCTCCATGCCGTAGCGCAGATCTGGCTTATCCGAGCCGTAACGCTCCATCGCCTCGGCATAGGTCAGGCGCGGGAAGGGCGTGACCAGCCGCTTGTGGGGCGTCACTTCGCGCACCAGTTCGGTGAACAGCCGCTCGATCAGCTTCAGTATGTCCTCCTGCTCCACAAAGCTCATTTCCATGTCGAGCTGGGTGAATTCGGGCTGGCGGTCGGCGCGCTGATCTTCATCACGGAAGCAGCGGGCGATCTGGAAATACTTGTCATAACCGGCGACCATGAGCAACTGCTTAAGCTGCTGCGGCGACTGCGGCAGCGCGTAGAACTCGCCGGGATGCAGGCGGCTCGGCACGAGGTAGTCGCGCGCGCCTTCGGGCGTCGATTTAATCAGAATTGGCGTCTCGATCTCGATAAAGCCTTCTTTGTCGAGGAAGTCGCGGATGAACTTCACCACGCGGTGGCGCAACATGATGTTGCGCTGCATGCGCTCGCGCCGCAGGTCAAGGTAGCGGTACTTCAGCCGCAGCGCCTCGTCTTCGCCGCCCTCCTTGCTGATGTAGAGCGGCGTGGTTTTGGCCGGGTTCAGCACAGTGGCGGCGACGGCGCGTACCTCAATCGCACCGGTCGGGATGTTGGGATTGGCCGACTCCGGCGGGCGCATGCTGACCAGGCCGCGCACCTGCATGACATACTCGGCGCGCGCCTCGCTGGCGACGGCATGCGCCTCGGGCGCGGTGGCCGAATCAAAAACTACCTGGGTGATACCATAGCGGTCGCGCAGATCGAGAAAAATCAGCGGGCCGTGATCGCGGCGGCGGTTGACCCAGCCCGCAAGAACGGTCTCCTGCCCGGCGTTCTCAGCGCGCAGTTCGCCGCAGGTGTGGGTACGGTACATCAGAACTCCTTGAAATAGAAACATGGGATGACAGCGCCAGCCATCATCCCAACCACTGTTGTTGAGCGCATGTTCATCGTCGAACCGCAATGCTGTTTCTATTCTACCATACGTAAAACCAGTCGGGTCTGCAATCCGAATAATAAATAATCGGTATTTACAGACCCGACAGGTTTATCAGGAAATTTTATTAAAATTATTTCCCGTACCGCCACTGGAAGTAGTGCTGGCCGACGTTGCCCATCTCGACCTTGAAGGCGTCCGGGTTGGCCGGGTTGTAGGTCAGCACGCGCCGCTCGAAGACCTGGAACAGGATCGGCAGTTCCTTGCCGCCGACTTTGGTCTTGACCCAGTACGCGCCGGTGATCGGCTTGCCGAACACGAACAGCGGATCGAACACCTGGCCCTGCACGTAGCGCCCGTTCTCATACACCAGCCCGCGCTGGTTCATGAAGTCCACAAACACCTTCGCCACGCCCTGATCGTTCAGCACCGTACCCGGGTCGCTGGCGTAATCGTTGAAGCCAGTCACACGACCGTCGGGGTTCAGGAAGCCGGTCGCCGGGCGGCCAATATCGCCGGGGTTCGGGCCAGCCACGCCGACTGGCTGGTAGACTGGCAGCAGGTCGGCGTAGGTCGGGAAGGTATCCGGGTCGCCGATCGCCGAGACACGCGCCGGGCCGTGGAACTCAAAGGTGTTGTTACCAAGCTGCATGTGGCCAGTGATCATCTCCAATGGCAGCAGGCCGTTGGTCACGTACCACTGGTTGTTCGGGTCAGCGGTCGGGTCGTTGATCTCCATGCGGCTCTTGTCGAAGTACTGCACCGCGCGCTGTTCCTCGACGCCCTCGTTGTACTGCTCGCGCATGAGTTCGCTGCGCGGCCCCGGCCCCCACGTCCATGAACGGCCCGTCACCTGCTCGGCCACGCCCTTGTCCTGGCGGTTCCACACCCGCGCAAAGGCGTCGTTGCCGAAGCCGGGCGCTGCCAGCACTGATCCGACCGTTGTCACGAGCGCCAGCCCCAGCCCCACAATTGTTCCTGTCATCCGTTTCATGGTGTCCTCCTTGTTACATGTACAGATGAAACAGCGGCGTTCATCTGTGTCCATCGGCGGTTCGTTGCTCCCGCGCTTGCGATGGTTGTACTGTAACATTTTGGACTGCGAAATACGATGACGGCGCGCTCAAGCACTGATCAGAGCCGACTTAGCGCCTGCTTGCAAACAGGTGAATTTCAGCTAGCAGAAAATGAGAGGCGTATCAGGTTGTATAATGCGGTCTATGACGCAAACGATCTCATCTGGCGGCCACATCTCCATCCTCGGCGTCGCGGTTGATAACGTCACCGAGGACGAAGCGGTGCAGCGCATCGCGGGCTTCATTGACGAGCGCAGGCCGCACCATGTCGTCACCGTGAATCCCGAGTTCATCATGGAGGCGCGGCGCAACCGTGCGTTCCGGCGCGTGCTCCACGCCGCCGACCTTGCCACGCCGGACGGCGCAGGGCTGCTGCTGGCGGCCCGGCTTCAGGGCCAGCGCTTTCATGAGCGTGTCACGGGCATCGAGCTAACCGAGCGGCTGGCGGCGGAGGCGGCGCGGCATGGCTGGCGAATGTTTCTGCTTGGCGCTGCGCCCGGTGTGGCGGAACAGGCCGCCGCCATGCTCCAAACGCGCAATCCTGGCCTGCAAATCGCCGGATGCTACGCTGGCTCGCCGCGCCCGGACGACGAGCCGCACATCCACGCCTTGATCATGGCGGCGCAGCCCGACATTCTGTTAGTCGCCTACGGGCATCCAAAGCAGGATTTATGGATCGCCCGCAACCAGCCGCTCATGCGCGTGCCGGTCGCGATCGGCGTGGGCGGCACGTTCGACGAGCTTGCGGGCGTCGTGCCGCGCGCCCCGGCATGGCTGCACCGCCTGGGCTTGAAGTGGGTGTATCGCTTGTATTTGCAGCCGTGGCGCTGGCGGCGCATCGTGGATGCTGTGCCACTGTTCCTGTTGGCCGTTATTGCTGAACTACCGCAGAGACGCAGAGAACGCGGAGAGATAAATTAACCACGAAGGACACGAAGGGCACGAAGTCAGGAATGTAGAGCCTTACGCATAGTCATGCTGAACGCAGTGAAGCATCTCATTGCATTTACGACGAGACCCTTCGCTGCGCTCAGGGTGACAATATTTGTTGATATGCTTTCGTTTGTTTTTATGCTCTGTGTCCTCAGTGTCTCTGTGGTACATTATATTTCTCTGCGTTCTCTGCGCCTCTGCGGTGAAAAGGAGTTTGCTATGCTGCGATTAGCGTTATTGAGCTTCTGGCATGTCCATGCGAAAGATTACGAACGTGACGCGAACGAGCACCCCGGCGCCGAAATCGTCGCCGCGTGGGACGAGCAGCCGGATCGTGGCCGCCGCGAGGCCGAGAAGCGCGGCTGGCGTTTCTACGAGCAGCTTGACGAACTGCTGGCAAATCCTGAAATTGACGGCGTGATCGTCACGACGCCGACCGCGCTGCACCGCGCGGTCATGGTTGCCGCCGCGCGGGCTGGCAAGCATATCTTCACCGAAAAGGTGCTGGCCGCCACGCTCCAGGATGCCCAAGCAATTGTCGATGCGGCGGAGCAGGCTACTATCGTACTCACGGTCTCGCTGCCGCGTTTGGCGCATGGCTACACGCAAGCCTTCAACGAGATGATCGCCGCCGGGCTGCTGGGCGACCTGACGCAGGTGCGGGTGAGGATTGCCCATGGGCAAGCGATTCGCACCGCCGAACTGCCAGAAGGGCGGCTGCCGCTGCATTTCTATGACCCCACCGAGGCGCAGGGCGGCGCGCTGATTGACCTGGGCGCGCACCCGCTGTACCTTGTGCGGCTGCTGGCTGGCATGCCCGAAAGCGTCCAGGCGCTCTACGGATTTGTCACGCACCGCGCGGTCGAGGACAATGCGGTGGTGCTGTTCCGCTATCCGAGCGGCGCAATCGGCATTGTGGAAACCAGCTTTGTCAGTCCGGCCTCGCCGCCAATGATTGAGGCACACGGCACGGCGGGTAGCCTCTTGTACAGCGCCGCCGACGGCAAGCTGCGGCTGCGCAGCGCTGCCGCCGACAATGGCATGGAGTGGATCGTGCTGGAAGTGCCTGCCGGCCAGCCCGGCCCATTCGCGCAGTGGGTCGCGCACATCGAGCGCGGCACTAGGGCCACCGACAACATCACGCTCGCACTCGACCATGTCGCCCTGGTGGAGGCCGCGAACAAGGCCGCCGAGAGCGGGCAGACCGTGGCGGTAGACAGGTAAGCATGTCGCCCTTACACCGGCACGTAGCGCCATGCCGTCGTACTGCCAAATGTCGCATGCTCCCGCTCGTACAGTCCGCTGGACACAATCGCTTCCATCTGCGCGTGGACGGCTGCGCGCACGGCGTCGTGCGGCAAGTTGATCTGCGGGTTGGCGGCGCGCAGCGCGGCGGTCACGTCGTAGGCCGTGAAGATGGTGTCGGACGCAAGCTGCTGGTTGATCTGGTCGGCTACCAAAAGTTCAAGATCTTGCTGAGAAATTGTCGCGCGCCCACTCATGCCACTGCCTCCTGGTGAAAGAACGATCGTCGTGCCGGTTGCGGTCTGCGGTAATAAGCCGGCTGGGGGAACACGAAGCTGCCGGGGCGCAGTCGGGCGCGCGTCGCCATGAAATACGCGGTAGCAGCGGTGGAGCGACACCGCCACAAGCAACACCTGCTGCCGGTTCGAGAGCATGGGCGGCGTGCCGAACTCTACATCGTACACCGGGCGCTCGCCGATGATCACGCCCTGCCGCGCGCGGCCCAGCGGGAACGAGGCGGGCGTGCTGCCCGTCGCCGCTACCTTCTTGACGACAATCGTATCGAACTCAACCCATTCGCCGAGGTGCATGTATCGCTCCTTTCCCTGCGCTTAACCCTACGAATATCAATGTCATGTTGAGCGAAGCGAAACATCTCAATGCATCTCAATGAGATGCTTCACTTCGTTCAGCATGACAATGAATTTCATTGTTGTGAAAACTGAAATTACCGCTCAAATGTCACAAGATAGCGTAGCGTCTGTTGCGCGGCGTGGTAGATGATGTGTTCGTCGAACAGCAGCTTGCTGTTCCATGCGCCGGTGTGTCCGGCCTTGCCCCACACGGAATCATGCAGGAACGGCGGCTTGCGTAAATCCGGCATGGCCTGGCTGGCGACATATGGCCGCCCAATTGCCACATCCGCCAGAAACAGGAACTGCGGCGTGTGGCGGCTGCGCGTCGAGCAGTAGTTGGCCGATTTGGAAACTTTGTTGGCGAAGTAGATGCCGTGGCCGAACATGCGCCCGTTCGAGGGCGTGCGCGGGCAGATCAGGCCGCTGCGCATGATATGGCGCACGTTGTGGCCGGCCGTGCCGTGAAACAGCCGTTCGACGCGCTTGCGCCCGCGCGTGTTCTGCTCGAAGGCGCGGCGCTCGTCTGGCACATGGACGGTGAAGATGTCGCGGACGCGCACGCGGTAGCCGTGGACGCATGTGCGCGCAATGGAATCCGTGATTTCGCCGTAGGCTGTGTCGCTCTCCGGCAGCAGCGCCAGTTCTGCGCCGAGTGCGTCGTAGCGCGATGCGCGCGGGTCGTTCTTCTGGATGGCGGCTGTCGCAATGGCGGCCTCAAGCTGATTTAGTCGATCTTCCTGTTCGTCAAAGGCTTTACAAAAATCACGGATGACCTGCTCGCGTTCCATGCGTGCCGGGAGCTGCGTCGGGATGGTGTTGTAGAAGGTCTGCACCGTGCCAGCGAGGAGTTGGACATTCGCCGGGGTCTGGCTCTGCTGCCATGTCGTGAACTGACCTTGCGCCAGCATGAGCAGCTTGCGCCCGCGCTCGATCTGTTCCTGCGAGAGTGCGTCCAATCCAACCGCGAGGTACGACGCGATCTTCTCGCCTGCTTCACTGTAAATAAAATCGACGAGCTGCTGGACTTTAGGCGGGAGCGTGATGTCGGCGTCAGACGCGGTTGCGATGACTGACGGGCGGTGCAGCGCGACTTCCTGGTAGCCCTTTTTCTGCTTTTCGCGGATTTTGCGCTCGACCACCGCTTCGGTGGTGATCTTCTCATCGATTTGCGGGCGCGAGCCGACGCGGCCATACGTGGCGCGGAAGAACACACTGCTGTCGGGCAGCGACCACGTTTCGACCATGTAATACTTGTTGTTGTTGCCGTCGAGGTTGGTGAGCTGAAAGCGGCGGCGCATGGTTGGCTCGCCGGTGGGAACAATCGTTGGTGTTGTCATGCCGCGTTCCTTGTGTGTTGCTGCAAAGTTACGTGTCGCCCAAGGCGTGAACGCTGTTATTGATGAACGTTTGTTCTTGTATTAGAAGTATACTCCAGCATTGTGACATGTACGGTCACAGGCATATTTCAAAATGAAAGGTGACGAGATGCGGCGCGCATGGCTCGTGACGTGGGAGCATGTGATGGACTCTGGAGAGATCGTGTATACATTTGAGGCGTTACTATCGCATCAAATTCAAAATGATGTGATGCTAAAAATAGCTGAGCAGCTTTATGCTACCCATCACTACAACTTGCAGAAACGTAGATGCGATTCATACTGTTCCATAAAGGCTGCATACATGTATCTTAATGATGGCTCTGTATTTAAGGATCATATTGTTTGTTTAGGAGAGCCTTTGTTGAGAGCACGACGTGTCTACAACATCTCCTTCTGTACTAGTGAGGATGGATCGCAACAACTGCAATGTTTTGAACCGCATATTGTTGTCGAAGGAGGACAGCGTTTAATAGATTCCTGGGAACATATAGCTGTCCCCTTTAAAAAGGTCAACAACATGATGAAATAAAGATTTTATTCCGGCATGCTTGTGATAAAATGTACACATATCTGCACTTGCAACGCCGTCTACAACATCTCAACGACATGCTGTGGCTCGACGAAAGGAACTCGTCATGAAACAAACGCGCTTTGCCTGGTTTGCCTGGGGCGTTCTGGTTTATAATTTACTTGTGATTATGTGGGGCGCGTTTGTGCGCGCAACTGGATCCGGCGCGGGCTGCGGCGAGCATTGGCCGGTCTGTAATGGCCAAATCATTCCGCGCGCGCCGCGTATCGAGACGATTATCGAGTTTTCGCACCGCATGACGACCGGGCTGGCTGGATTTTTGGTCATTGCTCTGGTGGTGTGGGCTTTCCGCGCTTTTCCGCGCGGCCACCGCGTGCGCTGGGGCGCGGCGCTGACCATGCTGTTCATCGTGCTGGAGGGCGCGGTGGGCGCGGTGCAGGTCAAGCTCGGCCTGGTGGCTGACAACCCTTCGCTGTCGCGCGCGCTGGTCGGCTCGATTCACCTTGTGAACACCTTCTTTTTGACCGGCGCGATGGTGCTGACGGCATGGTGGGCATCGGGCGGGGCCGCGCCACGGCTGCGCGGGCAGGGCGTGCTGGGCGTGATGCTGGGCGTGGGCCTGGTTGCGGCGCTGCTGCTCGGCGCGAGCGGCGCGGTCACGGCGCTGGGCGACACATTGTTCCCGTCAACGTCATTCCGCGCAGGCTTCGCGCAGGACTTTTCGCCGACCGCGCACTTCCTGATCCGGCTGCGCGTGTTCCACCCGGTGATCGCGATTCTGGTCGGTATCTACACCGTGCTGGCAAGCCTGGCGGCTGTTCGGCTGCGACCCAGCCCGAAGACGCGCGCGATGGCGTATGGGCTGTGCGCGTTATTTTTCACTCAACTGCTGCTCGGCGCGCTGAACATTTATCTGCTCGCGCCGGTCTGGATGCAGCTTGTGCATCTGTTGTTTGCTGATCTGGTCTGGCTATTCATGGTGCTGCTGGCGGCGAGTGTGCTGGCGCAGCCCGCGCCAGCAGACGTTCCGGCGTCCGTTGCGCATCCCGCGCCAAGCTTGAACTAACACCATAGAGTTCGCGAAGAACGTA
>DASTWM010000550.1:0-8230 GCA_035765855.1 Roseiflexaceae bacterium | reverse complement strand
GTTGGCGTGTTCGTTGGCGTATCAGTTGCCGGCACATCGGTTGGCTTCTGCGTCGGTGCAGACGTCGGCGGCAAAGGTGTATTGGTCGGCGGTATCGTCGGCGTGACCGGCGTGGCCGTTGGTTGCTCAGATGTAGCCGTTGGCGGCTCAGATGTCGCTGTAGCCGTTGGCGGCACCGCTGTAGCCGTTGGCACTGGCGTGCTGGTCGGACGTGATGTCTTTGTTGGCAACGTCGGCGGCTCTACCGGAGCTGAAGGCTCAGGCAGGGGAGTCGCTGTCGCCGCTGGTGTGCTCGTCGGCAGATCAGTAGGTGCCGCTGGTCCCTGCGTTGGCAACGACGGCTCAGGTGGCGCAAGCGTCGGCAGCACACGTGTTGGCACGACCGGCTCTGACGCATTTGTTGGCACCGGCGTATTCGTTGGCGCTGGCACAACAGGCGCAACAGTGGTCGGTGCAACAGGCGGCAGCGTCGGCACGAATGTATTTGTCGGCACAACTGTTCGCGTACCCGTTGGCAGCGATGGCTCAGGTGAAGCAGCAGTCGTGGTGCTGCCAACTTCCGCTATGATGTTAGAGCCAACCGTCGCATTCGCAGGCTGCGTGGCTGAGGGCGACACATTGCCGGTACCTGCTGCCACTGGTTGAGCTGTCGGCGTAGGCGACGGCTGCACAGCAGTAGGGTTACTGGCCACCGTTACGGACTCAGCAGCTACGCTGGTCGCCAGCTTTTCCTGCACATCATTCAGTGTGTCTTGCACCTCAGCAAGCGTATTTTGCGTGGTCTGATCGGTAGCTTGCGATGGTGTAGAATCACTTGATGATGATTGCGAAGCCTGAGCAATAATATGTTCTGCTTCACTGGAAATCTGCTTTACAGTTATCTCAATAGCCTTCGCCTCTTTCGCTTGGGAGGCTTCAGCTACAGCAGCGCCCAGGTGCTGAGCTAACGCTGCAAGGGTTGATGTGACTCGCTCATCATTACCTGGCACACCCTGCTCAACTAATGTTCTGACTTCGACTTTACGCTTTTCAGCATAGCTCAGTTGGATCTTGCTGCGTTCACTTGAATTAATGGTCAAAGCAGCTGACAGGTCTTCATGGGCAAGCTTCCACTCGTACAGCGGCTCACCCGGTAAGCTCTGCGCTGACACCGTATCAATGGTGCCAAGCAGCACTGCCGCGACCAGCGTTGCCGCAGCGGCGCGCTGGAGCGTCAGCGTGCGCGCCACGGGCCGGCGCTTGCGAATACGAACAGTGGCCTGCTCCGCGAGAACAGAAAATTCATGAACACCAGTTGTCGCAAGCCACGCCTCCATTTCTGGCGGCAGCGGCGTTGCTGCGATATCGCGCACCGTCGCGGCAGTGCGCAACAGCGGCTCAAGTTCATCCGCATGGCGATCGTAATGCGCCAATACCATGCCAATACTTTCGCCGCGCTTGGTTCGGTTGAGCGCGCTGTCAAGCATCGTTGCCAGATCCTCGGCGCGCGAAGTACGGCGTGGTAACCGTCCACGATCTGCCGATGGAACAGCTTCGGGAACGAGATTGCGCTCGGCAAGCACCGCAAACTCCTGCGCGCCAACCGCGAGCCACGCTTCCATCTCTACCGGAAGCGTAACATCAGCGGCGGCGTGCAGTTCGGCTGAAACGTGCAGCAGCGGCTCTAGAACATCCGCATACTCAGGGTAGCGAGCCAAACATGTCTCCATGCTCTCGCCCTGTTGCAGATGTGTAATGGCTTGATCAAGAATCTGATCAAAGTCTTGGTGTGCGTTTTTCTCGCTCCGCTCCATTGCCTGTCAATCTCGCCTGAGCCCCAATCGGCGATGCAACTGAGGTTGCCCCGTCGAGTTGTGCGCCCGCTACGCCCGCTGATTCCCAGTGTTCGTGGTGACCGTTCAGTTCCCGTGCCTGGAGAGGCTCTGAATGATCTTGCTTCATGATCTGCGACAACGCGGTGATTGCCCGATTTTGCAGCG
Organism: Roseiflexaceae bacterium; assembly: GCA_035765855.1. Taxonomy (GTDB): domain Bacteria; phylum Chloroflexota; class Chloroflexia; order Chloroflexales; family Roseiflexaceae; genus DASTWM01. The sequence goes on along the minus strand of DASTWM010000550.1, from coordinate 6,251 downwards.
CTTTCACCGCTCCCTCGCTGCGGCCAATGACAGTCGCGATCTCACTATTGGTCATGTCGGCGAAAAACTTCATCGTCACGACCCGTTGTTGATCTTCTGTCAGTTGGCTCATCGCCTCCTGGATTTCAAGCCGATCGTATAATGACAATACGGCTTGCTGCCCATATGGATCAACGAGCTTCAAATCTTCATCGAGCGGTGTTGAAATTGGCTGTTTCCGCCGCACATGCCCCACAAGGACATTGCCAGCAATGGTATACAACCAACCAAGAAATGATTTTTCGCCCCGATACTCAAAATTGCTGATGCCTTTGAGCACGCGCATGAACACTTCTTGTGTGAGATCCTGCGCTCCTTCTTGCTCCTGGGTCCGTGCGTACAAGAAGCGCAGAATAACACTCGCATACCGCCGATATAATTCTGTAAAGGCACCACTGTCACCAGCTTGCGCCCGTGCAATAATACCTGGAAGCTCGTGGTCTAGTTCTGTGACCATGTGCCCTCGACCTATGTGCGCGTGGTTCGTGACATGGCCGTAGCACTGATACACTTATATCAACGCTACGAATGACGTAGTAGTTACGCATCCATGAGCAATTTCTCGAAATTGTCATCTTCACGGATACCCATGTCATCAATTATTATAGCGATGTCGGTACTAACCGTAAAGCATTTTTAGGTGAGAGTTACTTGACAATATTGTAAGTTTGCGTGAAGCGCAGCGGCGCGCTATACTTCAGTCGTTTGCATTGAGCGCGTTGCTATCACATGTATTGCATAATTGGCATGTTGCTCCGGCTTCTCCGTACATAGCTCAATGCTGTTTTTGAAAAGAATCTTATACGTTGTAATAATTTCTGCGTAGGGGAAACTATGAAGATTGCGATTCTTGGCCTGCCGAATAGCGGCAAGACCACTGTTTTCAACGCGCTAACGCGAAGCACCGCTGAAACAACAACCTACGAGTCGGGGCAGTTGGAGCCAAATATTTCCATGGTCAAGGTACCCGACGCACGCCTGAGCGTCCTGGCGGATATGTTTAATCCGAAGAAGATAACGCCGGCTGATGTGCAATATGTCGATGTCGGTGGCCTCAGCGGCAGCGCGCGCGAAGGTGGCGGCCTTCCGCCTGCGCTGCTGAACTTCATCGGCAGTGCCGACGCGCTGCTGCATGTGGTGCGCGCCTTTGAGGATGATAACGTGCCGCACCCGCTTGGCGCGGTTAATGTCGCCCGCGATGTGGCAACCGTCGATCTTGAGCTTATTTTTTCTGACCTTGGGATTGTGGAGCGGCGGCTCACCCGTCTTCAGGCGGAGATTAACAAAATGTCTGCCAAAGATCGCGAGCTTCGGATTGCAGAGCGCGATCTGCTCATCCGCCTGAAGGATGCGCTTGAGTCTGAAACGCCGATCCGCGATGTCGAGATCAGCGATGAGGAAGAAAAGCTCATTCGCGGCTATCAGTTTTTGACGGGCAAGCCAACGCTCCTGCTGCTTAATATCGGCGAAGATCACATTGCCAACCCGCCCAGTGTTGAATATGCCCACCAACGCAGCGGCGTGGTCGCGCTGTGCGGCAAGGTAGAAGCCGAGTTAGCGCAGCTTGACGATGAGGACGCCGCCATGTTCATGGAAGACCTTGGCATCAGGGAGGCGGCCCGCGAGCGCGTCATCGAAACATCATATAATCTGCTGGGCTTGCTAAGCTTCCTGACGGCGGGCGAGGATGAGGTGCGCGCCTGGACGATTCGGCGCGGCACACCCGCCGTGGAGGCCGCCGGCGCGATTCATTCCGATATTCAGCGCGGCTTTATTCGTGCTGAAATTGTCGCATTCAACGATCTGGTCAAGGCTGGCGGCATGGTGGAAGCGAAGAAAGCCGGTACCGTGCGCATGGAAGGCAAGCAGTACATTGTGCAAGACGGCGATGTGTGCAACTTCCTGTTCAATGTGTAGACCTGCTCTGGATTCTGCTGAATGAGAGAGTTACGAGAAACGCATGTTCCAATGGTTTCGTCGCCTGCGCTCGATTGAATTGCAGCTGCTGCTCACCGCGCTGATCTTCTTCGCGGTGGGCTACGTGTTAGTCGTTGCAGTGATTCGCTCGTCTGAGTTTATTCCCACGGCGCGCGGCGTTGCCGATATTCTGTGGCCGTCGGTGCTGCCGTTTCTGTTGTTCATCGCCGTGTCGCTGGTCATGGCCTGGCGGGTGCCGCGCGCCGATCAGATTGTGCTGCCGCTGGTGGCGCTGCTTGCCGGGTTGGGGCTGCTGCTCATGGCGCGCCTGGAGCCGAGCCTTTCCGCCGCCCAACCTGCTGCGTACACCGGCATCGACTCGAAGCAGTCGCTGTGGGTTACGCTTGGCGTTGGGGTGCTTGGTGCGATTTTATTTGTGCCATGGGATGACATTTTACGGCGTACGCAGAGCACCTCGCTCATGGTCTGGCTGGCGCACCATCGCTATGTCTGGCTGGCAGTTGGTATTGCGCTTATCCTGGCAACGTTTTTCTTCGGCTCAGACCCGAATAATAGTGGCGTCAAGGCATGGTTTAACTTCGGCTTGTTCTATTTCCAGCCGTCCGAGTTGCTCAAAATCATCCTCGTGATCTTTCTGGCGTCGTACCTTGACGAGCACCGCGAGGTTGTTGCGGGCGGCTACCGCGTGGGACCGCTGACGTTGCCGCCCTTGCCATACCTCGTGCCATTGATTGGCATGTGGGGCATTGCCATGGGTTTGATCGTGTTCCAGCGCGATCTCGGCGCGGCGCTGCTCCTGTTCACGGTGTTCCTGGCGATGTTGTACGTTGCTACTTCCAACGGCCTGTACGTTGTGGCTGGTCTCACCGCGTTTGGCGTCGGATCGTATGTGCTGTATCAGGTCATCTCGATTGTAAAGACGCGCGTGACGATCTGGCTCGACCCGTGGTCGCAGGATCTTGGCTACCAGCTTGTGCAGGCGATTTATGCTCTGGCGTCGGGCGGCGTGTTTGGCGAAGGGCTAGGGCAGGGCATGCCGACCGTGGTTCCAGCGGCGCATACCGATTTTATCTTCACAGCGATTGGCGAGGAGTTGGGGCTGGCTGGCACGCTGGCGGTGCTGATCGCCTACATTCTGCTGATCTTCCGTGGCTACCACATCGCGTTGAGCGTGCCGGGCCGCTTCCGGGGCTTCGAGCAATTGCTGGCCGTTGGGCTGACGACCATTCTCGCGGTGCAGACGTTTATTATTGTCGGCGGCAACCTGCGCCTGATTCCACTGACGGGCATTACGCTGCCGTTCGTTTCCTACGGCGGCTCGTCGGTGCTCATGAACTTCCTGATTGTGGGACTGCTGCTGCGTATTTCGGCGGGCGAGCGCTAGTCGCTACCTGAGCCACCAAGGTCACAGAACACACAGAAAGATTTGTACCGATTGTATTTCTGTAGTCTCTGTGACCTTGGTGGCAGGCAAACCCTTGCTAACGCAGCCGCGCCACCGCCACACTGATCGCCAGGATCATGAAAAACAGCAGAAAAATATTAGATGTCGCCCATAGTGTTGGCAGCATGCCGAGCGCAATGCCCACGCCAACAGCGATTTGCATGGGGCGACCGCGCTTCAACCTGGTAACATAATCGACGACGCGCACGATCAGTTCGGCGAGGGCGGGGCCAGCAAAAATGATGATAAAAATCGCGAAAAAGCCGCGCGCGAACAGCGCCACGGGAATCGATAGCAACAATGCGGTGAAGAACGCCACCACACCGCCGACAATCATGTTCGCCGCTGAAACCTGGTAGTTACGCGGGCGGCGCGCGTTGCGGCATTCCGGGCAAAGCTGGCCGACCGGCGCGGGCGTGGCGCACTCGGCGCAGATTGGCCGGTTGCACTGCACGCAATGCAGACCCGTTTCGCGGCCCGCATGCCGGTAACAATATTCGACCTCGGTAGCAGGCTGCTCCGGCGTAGACAGCAACGGCGACGCATTGCCGGAGCGGTGCTGCTCTTCGCGGCGTCTGGAGGGCGCAAGCTGCAATCCCTCGGCCAGCAACCGCTCGACGTACTGAATGCTCGCCTGTGCTTCGGTGTTCGCAGGGGCGATTTGCAGCGCGCGCTGCAAATATTCGCGCTTTTCGGCCAGGCGTGGCACGGCACTGCTCAGCCCGATCCATGCCTCGACATTCTCAGGCTCAAGCTCGGTTGCGCGCCGAAAACGCTCCCGCGCGGTGAACGTATCGCCTGCCAGCGCCGCCGCTCGCCCTTCTTGCACTAACTGCTGAATATCATTAGAAACAGCCACTTTTTATTCCTCAATCACGCAATTCTTTGATCTCAAACGCTCGATACCAGGCAACGACAACTCAGCTCCACCGCATCTGTATCAGTTCCGTTCGTTATTTATGTTTATACTATTATACCTTTTTGAGCATGGGCATGCAATACACAATCGGTAAGGGCATGGTGAGAATGAGAGGCTTGCGGGAGGTGCCGCACGGCGCGCCATGCAAGAAACACGGGCGGCCTTCATGACCGCCCGTGTCCTGCTGCGCTTGCGCTCAAAGCCCGCCGCCGCGTCCGACCACTGCTTGCCATTGCTTTGAATACGGCTGCGCAGACGAGATGTGTTCCGGGAACATCACCATGTACGACGAATGAAGCGCTCGCATGGTTGCAGATCTTTGTTGTGTTGTGCAACCTTTGGCTTGCCGCCTCGTCCTATGGTTGTTCGCCCGTCACATCATGCTCACACAGGTACTGTAACGCACCAGGCGCTGCCGATCTATGAACTGCTTCACATTGCTTGCTTCAGCATAATGGCATGATTTTCAATGTTAGCAGAACGCTAACACTTCACTAATGCCTGTCAGATACTGGTTTGCTATCCTATCAGTAGCAAACTGAATGGAGGAAATCAATGTCATTTGACACAAATCGTTTAACACAAAAGTCGCAAGAAGCGATTGTTGCGGCCCAGAACATGGCCGAGCGTAACGGCAACAGCCAGGTTGAGCCAGAACATCTCCTGCTGGCGCTTTTGCAGCAGTCGGACGGTGTTGTGCCGCAGGTGCTGCAAAAAATGAACGTGGCCGTCGGCGCGCTGGCGCAGCAGGTCACGAATGAAATCAACAAGCTGCCGCGCGTGAGTGGCGCGGGCGTGCAACTGAGCCTCTCGAACCGCTTGCGGAACGTGATTCTGCGCGCTTACGACGAGCTTGGGCAGTTCGGCGACGAGTTCGTTTCGACCGAGCATTTGCTGCTGGCGCTCTTGCAGCATGCCGGCGGCGCGGCCCAGCGTCTCCTGCAACAGGCTGGAATCACGCGCGACAATCTATTGACGGCGCTGCGCGAAGTGCGCGGCACCCAGCGCGTCACCAGCGCCAACCCGGAAGGCACCTATGCCGCTTTGGAGCAGTACGGGCGTGATTTGACCGAACTGGCCCGGCGCGGCAAGCTCGATCCGGTGATTGGCCGCGACGAAGAGATTCGGCGCGTCATCCAGATTCTGAGCCGCCGCACCAAAAACAACCCGGTGCTGATTGGCGAGCCAGGCGTCGGCAAGACGGCGATCGTCGAAGGATTGGCGCAGCGGATCATGCGCGGCGACGTGCCAGAGTCGCTCAAGGATCGCAAGGTGTTCGCGCTCGACATGGGCGCGCTGATAGCGGGCGCGAAGTATCGCGGCGAATTCGAGGAGCGGCTCAAGGCGGTGCTCAAGGAAATCCAGGAGCGCGAGGATGTCATCCTGTTTGTCGATGAGCTCCATACGGTCGTTGGCGCGGGCGCGGCTGAGGGCGCGATGGACGCCGGCAACATGCTCAAGCCGATGCTGGCGCGCGGCGAGTTGCGCATGGTCGGCGCGACCACGTTGGACGAGTACCGCAAGTACATTGAGAAAGATGCCGCGCTGGAGCGGCGCTTCCAGCCAGTTCCCGTCGATCAGCCGACGGTTGAGGACACGATCTCGATTCTGCGCGGCCTGAAGGAGCGCTACGAAACGCATCATGGCGTGCGAATCACCGATGGCGCAATTGTCGCGGCGGCGGTGCTGTCGGATCGCTACATCTCCGACCGCTTCCTGCCCGACAAGGCGATTGACCTGGTGGACGAGGCGGCGGCGCGGCTGCGCATGGAAATCACCAGCGACCCGCAGGAGTTGGACGACCTGAAGCGGCGCATGATGCAGCTTGAGATCGAGCGCGAGGCGTTGAAGAAAGAGAAGGACAGCGCCAGCAAAGCCCGTCTGGAAAAGCTGGAGGGCGAACTGGCGAAT
>DASTWM010000549.1:0-3028 GCA_035765855.1 Roseiflexaceae bacterium | reverse complement strand
GTTCAAGAAACCTGAGTCGTACTTCCGCAACTATTCGTCGCTGTCGGAAGCGGAGGCGATCCAGACCGCCATGCACATCTGGGACAGCATCAACGGCCTTAATCTGCGCGAAAATATTGCGCCGACCCGCGAGCGCGCGCACCTGATTCTGAAAAAAGGGCCGGAGCACGCCGTGCAGGAAGTGTGGCTGCGGAAGCTGTGAAACTCTGCATCATCGGCGCGGGCGCAATGGGCAGCCTGCTCGGCTTCGTGTTGAGCGCGCAGGCCGAGGTGTGGCTGCTGAGTCGCCGTCCTGATCATGTGTATGCCATCAACACGCGTGGCTTGCGTTGTGAGGAAAACGGTGTCGAGGCGGTGCGCTACCCGCACGCGACGAGTGATTTTTCTGTTGTCGGCGCGTGTGATGTTGTATTGGTGCTGGTTAAGGCGCATCAGACTGGTTGGGCGGCGGAGCAGTTGCGACAGGGAGACAGGGGGACAGGGAGACAAAGAGACACTGACGGCGTTTCACTATCTCCCGCTCTCCCGCTCTCCTTGTCTGCTCCGCTCGTCGTGACGCTGCAAAACGGCATCGGCAACCGTGAGATTCTTGCGGAGGCGTTAGGTGCTGAGCGCGTTGGGCAGGCGGTGACATCGCTGGGCGCGACGTTGCTGGGGCCGGGTCGCGTGCGCTGGGCCGGGCATGGCGAAACGATGTTTGGCGCGCAGCCTGACCCTGCCATGGCGCAGGCGCTGGCTGACCTGTTTTGCGCGGCGGGGTTGCCTGCCAGTGTCACCGATGATCTCGATGCGCTCGTGTGGGGCAAGTTGCTGATCAATGTCGGCATCAACGCGCTCACCGCGCTGCTGCGCGTTCCGAACGGCGCGCTCGTGGATGTGCCGGAAGCGCGACAATTGCTGGAGCAGGCCGTGACCGAAGCGGCCCAGGTTGCGGCGGCGCACGGCATCCATTTGCCATACGATGATCCCGTCGCGCATGTGCTCGCCGTCGCCCGCGCCACAACGCAGAATCGCTCCTCGATGCTCCAGGATGTGTTGCGCGGCAGCCCCACCGAGATCGCCATGATCAACGGCGCGGTGATCCGCGAGGGGCAGCGGCTCGGCGTGCCGACGCCGGTGAATGCGCTGCTCACCATGCTGATCGAGGCGCTCGACGCCAGCGCCGATCGGCGCGTGTAGGAGGAATCACGAACGTTGGCATGGGCATCATTTGCTGGATTTCCAGGATTTACAAATGCGACAGCTATCTATTAAAGCAGGGCGCTTTTGATAACGTTAGTGCAGTAGAAGGAGGTCAGTGTGAAGCGCATCATGAGTCTATGTACGGCGGTGTGGTTGCTGGTATCAATTGTTGCAGTGTCGTTTCCATCTGTAGCCGCCGCGCAAGACCAGAGCGTGAATCCACCATCTGGTCCGGCTGGCACCACATTTACCTTTCAGGTCAGCGGCCTTGACAGCGGCGAGCTTGTTGGCTACTGGCTCAATGCGCCAAATGGGACGGTGCTGGCGATTGGTGATAACAGCACGCATGCGAGGAAAGGGCGGTTCACCTTTAGCTGGACATCACACGTCGGCATTCCTGTTGGCATGTGGCAGTTCGTTGTTGAGGGCGTTTCAAGCGGCGCGCAGCGCGTGGTTCCCTTTGAGGTAACTGAGCCGCAAGGCGGGACAACGGTAGGTTCGACGAGCGCTATTCCCCCAACTGGTACGGTTGGGACAACCTTTACGTTCTACGCAACCGGATTTACGGGCGGCGAGCGCATTGGTTACTGGCTCAACGCGCCCAACGGAACAATCGTCTCACTCGACAATGTGCAGCATCGTGCTGATAGCAATGGCGCGTTCAGCACAACATGGACTGTGCCGGGCGGCGCTGCGCTGGGAACGTGGCAGTTAGTTGCTCAAGGCACCAGCAGCGGCATTGTGCAGGTGGTTACGTTTACCGTTGGCTAAATAACGATTCTCATTTCAGGAGCAACGTGCGACACCATCCACGAGTATGGATTACTCGTGGATGGTGTCGTTTTGCTTGATCTGCAATTTTCTGTATGCTATCACATGTGCGATACTAAAGGTGTCATCAAACTTGAGCCGTAGAGACACAACGGATGCGGGTTTTTGATATATGCTCCGTATTCTCTGTGTCTTGTGGTACATCTATAACGAGGAAGACCATGCGTGAACCTGTGAAACCAATCGAGTGGGCAGGTGGCCCCGACGGCGTGGTGCGTCTGCTCGACCAAACGCTGCTGCCGGGTGAGGTGCGCTACATTGATGTCACTGATGTCGAGGCCATGTGGGAGGCGATCAAGATGCTGCGGGTGCGCGGCGCGCCGGCGATCGGCATCGCGGCGGCGTTCGGGCTGTATCTCGCGGTGCGCGGCAGCACTGCCAGCAACTACGCCGGATTCAAAGCCGAGCTTGACCATGCCGCAGATTACCTCGCAACCGCCCGCCCAACGGCGGTGAACCTGGTGTGGGCGCTGCGGCGCGTGCAGGCGCTGGTTGAACGCAGCCAAAATCAGAGCGTTTCTTCTTTGAAAGAGATCATGCTTGACGAAGCATGCCAGATGATTGTCGAAGATAACGAGATTTGCCGGGCGATCGGGCAGCATGGCGCGGAGTTGCTTCAGCAGCAGGATGCCATTTTGACGCACTGCAACGCGGGCGGCTTGGCCACAGCACAGTGGGGTACGGCGCTCGCGGTGGTGTACGTCGCCGCCGAGCAGGGCAAATCCGTGCATGTCTTTGCTGACGAAACCCGCCCGCTGCTTCAGGGCGCGCGGCTGACGGCATGGGAGCTTCAGCAGGCCGGCATTCCGGTCACGCTGATTACCGACAACATGGCCGCCACGGTCATGGCGCAGGGCAAAGTCAGCGCCGTCATTGTCGGCACTGACCGCGTGGCCGCGAACGGCGACGTCGCCAACAAGATCGGCACGATGGGTGTGGCGATTCTGGCGAAGGAGTTCGGCATCCCGTTCTACGTCGCCGCGCCGCTCTCCTCGATTGACATGAGCCTTGCTAC
>DASTWM010000548.1:0-10570 GCA_035765855.1 Roseiflexaceae bacterium | reverse complement strand
ACGCCAACAGCGACAACGACTGTGACGCCGACCATTAGTTCGGGTGGCACATCGCTGCCGGAACCAACAGCAATAACGCCAACAGCGCCAGCAACGCCTACGCAAGAGGGTATGCAGACGCCCATGCCGACCGATGTGCCTCCTGAAGCAACGAAGGTGCCAATTATTATATTGCCTACCGAAATTATTATACCAGGAGGCCCACTGCCACCGCCGCTGAATCCAACATTAACAACGGTGCCTTCTACACCTATACCAACGGTGGTATTTGAGCCAATTGGGACGCCAGTGCCGTCGCCTGTCAGCGATCAACCGACAAGCATGCCGACAGATGCGCCGCCGCCTGCACAGCCAACTGCCGAAAATCCAACTCCGGCAGCGGTTCAACCGACCGAAGATCCAACTCCGGCAGCGGTTCAACCGACCGAGGCACCGACTCAAGCGCCGTTGTCACAACCGACGCAGGGACCGGTTTCAGTATCGCTACCTCCCTCAACGGTGCCGTTGGGTGAAAAACCCGAAGATCATGGAGATAGCGCCCGGTAGTATATTCATGTAAGTTGCAAAAGCAAAAGGCCGCCTGTGACAGGATCACAGGCGGCCTTTTGCATCCTTCAAAATATTCTATTCGTGAATCCAGGGATCGACGCTGCGGGAAAGCTCAATAAGCTCATCCTCCTGAAAGAAGAGATTCACTTCTGCGTCGCCATTTTCTGGCGAGTCAGAGGCATGCATCAAATTACGGCCAACTTCAAGGGCAAAGTCACCGCGAATGGTTCCCGGAGCCGCTTGCACAGGATTGGTTGCACCAAGCATGGTACGAACAATTTGCACAACATTATTGCCGGTGACCGCTGCAACGATAACTGGCCCCGATGTGATGTAGCCAACCAACCCCTCAAAGAACGGCTTGCCTTCATGAACCGCATAGTGACGGCGCGCCAGTGGCTCAGAGATTTGCATCATCTTTAGGCCTGCCAGGCGAAGCCCGCGCTGCTCAAGCCGTGTCAGAATAGGGCCAATCAGCCCGCGCTGCACTGCATCTGGTTTCAGAATTATGAGAGATCGTTCCATACATGTTGATCAATCCGCCTTTCAAACGGATTGATTTCTCCTTGCTATAGTGAACAAACAAAGCCGTAAGCGCGTTGAAACATGACAATGAGCATGTCACCGCTCACATGCCGCACTAGTATACACTGACTTACCACATACGTGTGCAGGTATATACAGGCAAATGCCTAGATTGGCACAGCTTCACTGATTCGCTTGGAAGCACGGCGCATTTCCATTTTAACCAGGCCAAGGTTAACCATGCGTTGGGTAATCACCACAAGGATCAGGTCTTTGGCTTCTAGCATCAATATTGAACCCTGCTCGGCGTCGATAATGCTGTCAACCAGCGTGCCTACGCCAATGCGCTTGGTCGCTTTATCTATCTCACCGAACACTGCCGCCGACATGGCACCAAGTATTTCGGCATCCTCGTCGTCGAGCAGAGTGCTGGTCACAACCAGACCATCTTTCCCGACAAGCAGGCTTCCAATAACGCCTTCAACTCGAATAAGATCTTCAACGATCCGTCGCATGGCTTCAAACCTTCCTTCCAAAGAGTGTGAGTGCTGTTTTTGTCATGAGTATAATGAATCACACTGATGAGCTATTCTCATGGCTATAGGTAGGGAACAGAACATGTGGCTGCTCCCTCCCATCTCCCACGAGAACAACCAATTAAGTCCATATCGAGCTATTGTGCTACCCACTTGTATTCTTCCATGGCTTCGTTCAGGCGGCCTTGCTTTGCAAATGCATCACCAAGCAGCCGGTGGAGACGCTGGAGGAAGCGTGGATCGTCTACCTCATCAATCAGGTCGCGAATGTCATCCACCACAACATCAAGGAGCGCGTTCTGCCGAATAAGATGACGGTATTGATGAACCGACATGTCTGACATGCCTGCTTGCCCCACCGCCCGAGCTACGGATAACCGCAAAATATGATTTTGCGGGTCGCTTTCAAGCTGGCGCACGTATTCAGCAAGCGCAGGCGCAAGCTGTGACTCCGTCTCAGACGAAGCGCTTGACGTTTGCCCATGATCACTCGCGCGCGGTGCCTCAGTAGCAGGCGCAGGATGTACCGCAGGCTGTGGCTGCTGAGGCTCTTCTGCTACTTGTTCAGGGGCTTGCGGTGATTCCTCACCTGAAACATGAACCTCTTCGTCGGATAAGCCAAGCTCTGATAACGAGAATGGGGCAATCTCAGCATCAACTTCCTGTTCACCAGCAGGTTCAGATTGCGAAGACTCGATATTCGCCAGGCCGAGTGAGGCAATCTCATCCTCAGAGAGACCAAGCTCTGACAGCGAAAATGGCGTGAGATCCGGTTCTTCTTCAGTTACAGCCTGAGATGGCGGAGCAAGATCTAACTCATCCCCGCTATCTTCCGCGCTCAGATCAATAACCTCATCGCCATCCCGAATCTGGATGTTTGCGTCTTGCAGCTGCTGAACAACTTCTTCAACCCGTGACTCATCGGCCTGATCGTTCCCAATCGCCCCAATAATGTCCGAGATATCGACATAACCTTGCTGCTGCCCAAGCGACACAAGCTGGCTCATGACCGTCTCTTGTGCGTCATGTTCGACCTGCGGCTGTTCGGTTTGCTCTTGCGGCGCTGCTCGCGTCCATTCATCAGTGCCAAAGTCCAGCCCAGCCAGATCATCCTCAGTCAGGTCAAGGCTGGATGCTCGCTCCTCGTTCGGAAAATTGGAGCCAAGCGAGTCGATCTCGTCATCCGACAAACCGAGATCATTGAAGGAGAAAGGCTGCAGATCGACGTCGGGCAAGGCCTCATTGGCGGACGACTGCTCTGCGCTTTCTACCTGAGGCTCAGCTGCATCAAGAGTGTCGAAATCGAATGAAAGGTCATCCGTGTTAGTGGCTGCTGTTTCCTGCGCTGTTGTAGATGGCTCATCTAAGTTCAGGCTGGCAATCTCATCCTCCGACAACCCCAGATCGGCAAACGAGAACGGCTGTATCTCGCCGCTTTCCAGCCCTTCACTGATGTTCTCCGGCGCTGACTCTTCCTCATTTGAAACCGGTTGCGCCTCATCAGCTTCAGGCGCGCTTGCTTGCGGTTCAGCTTCGCCCAGATTCAAGCTGGCAATCTCATCCTCTGACAACCCCAGATCGGCAAACGAGAACGGCTGTATCTCGCCGCTTTCCAGCCCTTCACTGATGTTCTCCGGCGCTGATTGATCAGTCTCCTGAGCAGCGCCTGGTTCATCAGATAGGCCAAAATCGGCAAACGAGAATGGCTGAACCTCGCTCGTCACATCTTCCGGCTGCGCTGTCTCAGGCTGCTCCTCAGCAGCAGAGGCGCGTACATCTTCATGCTGCGACGACTCAGTTGCTGGCGCACTTCCAATCCCGAGCGCTGCAATCTCTTCTTCCGAGAGGCCAAGATCACTGAGCGAGAACGGTTGAATCTCACCAGTAGCAACAGCATCACTTATATTCGTCGGCTCATGTTCAGAAGACTGGTTTACTGATGGAGGCTCATGTGCCTGAGGCGTTGATGTCTCATTGGCAGCATTCGGTTGTGAGATGTCGGCCTCCACAGGGGCATCGCGCAACGACACATCATCCATTGAGAACAGCATGCGATCATCGAGCTCATTCGAGGTATTCGGTGAGGGCGCATGTTCTTCTGGTTGGCTCACATCTTCTTGTTTGCGTTGCTTAAGCTTCGCAAAGATCGACATTCCCTCGCCCGAATCCTCTTTGTTCATGGATGAAACAAATCGAGGTTGCGAGCGCTGAAGCGGCTCCTGCCAGCTATAGCCACCACTTTGCTGACTCGTGTCCTCGTCTTCTACATCCGACAGCCGTGCAACATTATTATCTTCGTGTGCAGGCTTTGTGGGCGCGGCAGGCTGGCCAGACGGCTCGTCCAGTGAAAATGGCTGGAGCGATGTTGGCAAACCGCCTCTAATGTCGAGGTTGCCACCTTCCGGTGAAGAAATATCCAACTCATCAAGCGAGAACGGTTGCAGGTCGCTTGGCAGATCAAAATCGTCCTCTGCGGTGTCAGCAAAGTTGTTCGCGGGCGATGTCTTTCCAGCGTCCGATTCGCCGAGTTCGTTGAGGTTATCAAACTCCTCATCCGACAATCCAAGATCGCTCAGCGAGAACGGCTGTACCTCCGGCTCAATTGTCGCCTGTGCTTCCTGGGATGATCCGCCTTCCGCATGACCGGCAGGAATATCACCGATTTCGTTCAAGCTCGCAATCTCATCGTCTGATAAACCCAGATCGGCAAACGAGAACGGCTGTATCTCGCCACTCGTAAGCTCTTCGCTGATATTCTCTGCCTGCGACTGCTGCGGCGCTTCACTGGTTGCTTCGCCGCCCATGTTCAGACCAGCGATCTCGTCCTCCGACAACCCCAGATCGGCAAACGAGAACGGCTGAATTTCGCCCGTCGCCAGCCCTTCACTCAGGCTTTCTGTTGTTGGCTGCTGCGCCTGAACCGTCTCCTGAGTTGACGCGCTGTTTGGCTGCTCATCTGGTATCAGTGTTTCATCAGGCCCGGTTGCGCCATGCAGCAGTTCATCGCCGAAGCTTTCCGCCTCAGTGGCCTCCTGATCTTCGGGCTGTGACTCACCTAAGCCAAGCGTTGCAAGCTCTTCGTCCGACAGGCCAAGCTCGCTAAATGAAAACGGCTGAATTTTACCAGCCGCAATACCGGCGCTTAGATCCTCAACATCCTCAGAACTTTCGGAAACATGCGCTGATGCACCATCATGTACCGCAGGGGTTGCAGCTGTTTCGTCCGGTGCCTGATTTTCAGCAGCCGTGTCACTCGTCATCTCTGGCTGAGGAGTTGCCTCAGGACTTGACGTTTCCGGAGACTCCTGAATTGCATCGAGGTTTGCGACTTCATCATCGGACAAGCCTAAATCGGCAAACGAAAACGGTTCAATTTCTCCGCTTTCAATAGCCGAACGCACATCATCGCTCGCTGGTGACAGCGGCTCGGTAGCGGGCAGAGCAGGAACTTCCTCGCCGCTTGCGGCTTCGTCTCCGACATGCCCATCCGCGGCATGCTCAAGATCAAAATCTTCTGGCGAGAATGGAGTTGCCGTAAGGTCGGTTTCGTTCTGCTGTGCCGGAGGCGTTTCTTGTGAAGAAACTGGCATTTCAATGCTGTCAAAATTGGCAAAATCGTCATCTGAAAGACCAAGCTCGCCCAACGAGAATGGCTCCAGTGCCATGTCATCTTCCGTTGAGGCAAACTGATCTTCTTCAGTACGAGGAGATTCAGTCGCATGAATATCGGAAGCGGGCGCAGCATCAGCCGCGCCTAACGCGCCCATACCAAGCAGCCCTGCCAGGAAGTCGTCGTTGTCGGCGGCAGGCACCGGGGCGCGCGGCGGTGGCGGTGGTGGCAATGTGGTCGATTGCTGATCGAGCCACGATCCGCTGAAGTCATCTGCCGCTGCGGAAGGAACGGGAATTGGCCGCGTCGCCGCAAGCTCTTGCTGCTCCTGGTCGCGCTGCTGGCGCCATGCCGCTTCATCCCACTCTTCAAGCGACGGCTCTTCTTTATCGCTGTCTGGCAGCGTATCAAACAATGCCTGCGCAACTGTCTGATACGGATCCATGTCATAGGCCGCATTCCAATACTGCTGGCCGCTGGCATTGCCAGATGCAAGCTCCATGTAACCAAGCAGAAGATTAGGTTTAAGCAACTCAGATCGATCTTTCAACAACGCGTGAATCAGATCGGTTGCTTCCTCTTCCTGGCCATTGCGCCACAAAGCCTCTGCAAGCGCGACTTTGGCATCATAGCGATCCGGCTGATCGTCGATGACTTTGCGAAACTCCGAAATGGCCTGCGGAAGCATATGGCCCTTCGCATACAGGCGCGCGAGACCGCCGCCGCGCAAGCGCAACTGGGCATGCTCGCTGCCCCAGGCATCGGCATACAACCGCAGCAACTGGCTGCGCAACTCTGCCATTTCCGGCTTGATTTCCCATGCCTTTTCGAAGGCCGGAATGGCGCGATCGAGCCGCCCCTGGCGCTCGTACGTAATGCCAAGACCAACATGAGCGGGAACATTCTCAGGATCGGAGCGCAGCACACGCTCAAACGCTTCTTGCGCCTGATCAAGTTGCCGATCTGCCAAGTACGCTTCACCCAAAATGCGATAGGCTTCGAGGTTTTCAGGATAATGATCGAGGATATACTGAGCGAGGCCAATAGCCCGTTCAGGGTCGTCGCTTTCGATCCAGCGCCGCGCTTGATCGTAGGCTTCCTGAAGGCTGATCATAGCCATTGCAGACCTCCCGCTAAATGCTTCGGAGATAGGATGCGAGTAAAACGCTTTACGACTATACAAACGGCTTGGCAAGAACAAGGCTAACCAATGCTTCATAACGTGTAAAGCCACGCGCTTATTATAGCGTACGCGTCAAGGCATCGCAAGATGATGTTCACGGTATAACAAAGTGCATCACCGCACTATCATGCAGTGTAGCACGCGCGGGGAGTGGTCGTCAGTTACCACTTATAAGCAAGTTGGTGTCGAGAGGGTAATAATTTACACATGATCTGCAAAACTGCCGCTCCGCATGCTCCGGCAGCTCCCTTGCCGGGGCGGAAGCGCACGCACAGACAATGATCGCGAAACAGCCGCGCTACAGCACAACCTTGCGCTCAAGCACCAGCCGTGATTTCGCCTTTTTGAACAACTCATCGTAGTTCATGCGGCTCATGGTAATTTCATATTTATGGCCTTGCAGCATCTTGTGAATTTCTGCGTCAAGCCGCTCTTCGACCAGCAACTCGTCGGTGATGATTTGCTCCATCGCCATGCGCAGTTGCCCATCGTCACTTTGAAACAGCACACCATCGATCTCAGCCAAATAGTCGACGAGCTGTTCAGATAATTGCTCGACTTTGGCAGGCGAAAGTTTCATGCGACCTCCTATCTTCCATCTCTTTATGATTGTACGCCACCTGCTCATGACATGTCAAACATGGTAATAAAATGGTTCAGCAATTACGTATACTATACTATCAAGGAATATACTGCCCCGCGTATCCTAATGGAGCACACCTGTGAAACGATTTTTTACGCTGCTGCTGATGACGCTGCTGGTCACGATGTTCGCGCCAGGAACGACCGCCCGCGCAAATACGCGCGCGGGAAATGCGGTGTTTTTCCCCGAAACGGGCCACACGCTCGCTTATAGCTTCCGTGCCTTTTTCGACACCCACGGCGGGTTGCCCATGCTGGGCTTTCCCCTGACCGAAGTGTTCATGGAACATGGGCTGCCGGTGCAATATTTCGAGCGCACCCGGCTGGAATGGCATGCCGAAGAACAGCTTGTGCTGGCGGGACACCTGGGCCGGTGGGCAGCCCAGGGCCACGACCATGACCCCGCTTTTGCTGCTGCCACGTCGTTTCCGGAAGCCAGCTTCTTTGCGGAAACCAGCCATAACCTTGGCGGCCAGTTCCGCTATTTCTGGCAAACGCATGGTGGCCTTGATATGTTTGGCTTTCCCATTTCCGAGGAACTGCGTGAAGTCAATCAGCAGGATGGGCAAAGCTACATCGTGCAGTATTTCGAGCGCGCACGCTTTGAACTGCATCCTGAATTGCCAGCCGGACAGCAGGTATTATTAGGCCACCTTGGGCGACAGTTTCTGGCAGCCTCGCCCGCGCCCGATGAGGCCGTTGCGCCAGTTACCTCGGCTGACCAGGCATGGAATGCCGTGCGCCCGACCCACCTGAGCATTCCGCGCATTGGCGTGAACACCGATGTGGTCGAGACAGGTTTCACCGGCAACGAATGGGACGTGCCGCGCTACACGGCGACGCATTACTGGCCAATCTCTGCTTTTCCTGGCACGACTGGCAACATGGTCATCGCCGGGCATGTCGGCTACCGCGATATTATTTTCAACAAGTTGCCCAATGTGCGGCATGGTGACGAGATCTTCGTGACGGTCGGCGGGCAGCAGCGGCGCTACATCGTGCGCGACGTGCTGACACTGCTGCCCACCGATACGTGGGTGCTGGCCCCCACGCCCAACGAAACGCTGACGCTGATCACCTGCGTGCCGATTGGCGTGTACACGCACCGATTGATCGTGCGAGCCGAGCCGGGGTAAAGACGTCCCGCCGTAGAGACGCCCCGGCGGGGCGTCTCTACGGCGTCAACCGATTGAGGTCGCGCGGGAACAGTGTCGTCTCGCGGACGTTCGACGCCTCGATCAGGCGCGCCAGCCAGCGCTCCAGCCCGATTGCGAAGCCGCCATGTGGCGGCATGCCATGCTTGAACGCCTGCAAGTAGCCTTCAAACGGCTCAACTGCCAGCCCGCGCGCCTCTAACGCCGCCAGATAATCGGCATACAAATGCAGCCGTTGGCCGCCCGTCACAAGCTCTAGCCCGCGAAACAGCAGGTCGAAGCTGTTCGAGTACGCGGGCCGCTCCGGGTCAGGGTGGGTGTAGAATGGCCGCTTCGCCATGGGATAGCCCCACACGAACAGAAATTCCAAGCCGTACTGCTGCTTTGCCCACTCGCCCAGCCAGCGTTCATGCGCGGGTGCGAGGTCGGGCTCATGCCGGGCGTCCTCGCCGGTTTCCTTGTAGATCAGCTCCAGCGCCTCGCTGAAATGAATCGCCGGAATTTGCGCTGGAACTTCGGGCAAATTGACCTTGAGCAGTGCCAGCGCGTCGTTGGCGTCCTCGCGCATGGCGGCGATCATGCCGCGCAGCACCTGCGTCAGCACAGCCATGACATCGCGGTGGTCACGGATAAAGCCCATCTCGCAGTCGAGCGAGACGTACTCATTGAGATGGCGGGGCGTGTCGTGCGGCTCGGCGCGAAACACCGGCGCGACTTCGAACACGCGCTCGAACACGCCGACCATGGTCTGCTTGTAAAACTGCGGGCTTTGCGCCAGATACGCCTTCTGGCCGAAATACTCAACGGCGAACACGTTCGCGCCGCCTTCGGTGGCCGAGGCGACCAGTTTCGGCGTCTGAATTTCGGTGAATTGCAGCGCCCGCAATGTCTCGCGGAAGCCGCGCATGGAGGCCGCCGACAGCCGAAAAATCGCCTTCTGGCGCGGGTGTCGCAGCGCAAGCGGCGCGTGGTCGAGCAGCGTCGGGAGTTGCGCTTTGATCGTCGGACGGAACATGTCGAATGGCGGCGGCTCGGCGGCGGGCGCAATGACAGTGACGCACGGCTGGTGGATTTCGATGCCGCCGGGTGCCTGCAGTTCGGCTACAACCAGCCCTTCAACCTCCAGCACGCTCTCAGGGTGGAGTTGCGCCAACGCGCTGATTAACGCAGAATCCTCGATGACAATCTGCGCCAAGCCCTGGCCGTCGCGCAGCACCAGGAAGCTGACGTTACTCAACTGACGCAGGCGATGCAGCCAGCCGCCCAGTTTGACCCGCTCGCCGACGTGTTGACCGATCTCGGTCGTCCAGATGCGGTCTGTGTTCTCTGTGTTCATGGTGACACCTTGTTGCGTGATGCTTGATACGTGAAGTCAATCACGCATGAAGCATCATGAATCATAAAGCCCCCGCTCGTCGTGCGGACGAGGGGGACCTGCTCGTGGTGCCACCGCAACTTCGCTGCCGTTCTCCTTCTCGCCACAGAGTGTGCAAAGAAACAATGCCATCCACCTTGTCATGCTGAACGCAGTGAAGCATCTCATTGTGCCACATTGAGATGGTTCGCTCTGCTCACCATGACAAAGCTGTTCTTAGCATGGTTGTCTCTTTTTGTCGTCTGTAGCCTGTTTAAACGACAGCCTCGATGCCGATAACGGGGCAATCCGGCGAAACTTACTTGAAAGCAAGGTAACTGGTACATGCTTTCTTTCCTTCCCGCGCTCAGGAGGGTCATTCACAAGGATTGAAGGCCGCCTTCCCAGCTTCCGGCGGCTCTCTGCGCTCCAACAGGCCTTGCTACTCGTCTCCGTCAATGCTTTCTACGACAAGTGTAACAAACATGCCATGTGAAATCAACCAACTTTGGACGGAGTTTCTCGGCCCGCGCGTGCGCGGCGCAACCAACGCTTTGCGGTATACTTACCGTAGCATGTGTTCGCATTATCATCCTGTTAGGTCATGACGCAACAGTACAACCCCGCCAATCCGCTCATCGTTCAGAGCGACCGCACGTTGCTCCTCGAGGTCCAGAACCCGCAGTTTGCCGCCTGCCGCGACGCGATCGCGCCGTTTGCAGAGCTGGAAAAAAGCCCGGAATACATTCACACCTACCGCATCACGCCGCTGTCGCTATGGAGCGCCGCTGCAACTGGCCTGCATGCCGACGACATGGTGGCGCGGCTCGAAACGTTCGCCAAATATCCGCTGCCGCAAAATGTCATAACCGATGTGCGTGAACTGGCCGGACGCTGGGGCAAGCTGAAACTGGTGAGCGAAGGTGATGAACTCTGGCTGGTCGCGCATGATCGGGCGCTGCTGATTGAACTGGCGCGTCAGCCGGAGATTGGCGGGCTGCTCCAAGGCCCACGCGG
>DASTWM010000547.1:0-2343 GCA_035765855.1 Roseiflexaceae bacterium | reverse complement strand
ATCTTTTAGCAATGCCCTTAGCCCTCACCCTCGGTCCCTCTCCCACTGGGAGAGGGAAGCTGCGCCAGCAGCAGGGTGAGGGATAGAGGCTTAGGCGCGCGCCTCGGCGGCGGTCACGCGGCGCTGGCCAGCTCGCCGGGCGGGCGCAGGCACGATCTCCGGCTCCGCTTCACCTGCGGCTACCATGCGCTGTACCAGCCGCTCGCGCAGCACAGCGGTCGTTTCCTGGTGCGACTCGACGCCGATCAGATTGGTTAATTCATACGGATCGGCCATCAGATCGTACAAAAATTCCTCATTGTACTGGGTTGCGCCAGCCGGTTCCCTGCCACCACCGAGCGGAACTGACACACTGTATTTCCAGCGCTGCGTGCGAATGCAGCGGCCCGTTTGCGATTCGCTGATCTGTATAAACACGTCATCGGGCCATTCTGCATGCGGGTCGCGCAGCAGCGGCATAATCGAACGGCCCTGCATGCTCTCTGGAACTTCCAGCCCGGCTGCGTCGAGCAGCGTTGGCGCTACGTCAACCAGGCTGACGAGCTGGCGAATCTGCCCGCCGCCATCGAAGCCGGGGCCTTGCAGCGCCATGGGTACATGGATGGAGCTTTCATGACACGAGCGTTTGTATTCGGCGTTGCGGGTCTTGAAGTGGCAGCCGTGGTCGGACGTAAACAACACAATCGTGCGCTTGCTCAGCTCAAGACTTTCCAGCGCGTCGAGCAGCCGCCCCAGCGCTTCGTCCAGACGCCGCACCATGCCATAATAGCCCGCCAGATGCTGGTGCGTCGAGCCGCCCAGCGCCGCGAGATCGGGCGGCGTCCAGCGGCCCATGTAGCGCTGTTCGTAAATGTGCGGCGCGGGGTAATCGTCGCGGTGGTTCTGGTGGTGCGGCTCCAGAAACGAAAGGAACAGGTAAAACGGCTCATGGCGATGGTCGTTGACGAACTTGATCGCCGCGTCGATCAGCGCATCAACGCGGTAGCCCGGCAGCCGCACCAACTCATTCTCGTTGTTATACACCTCACAGCGGTACGCGTCCGAGGTGAACTCCAGCGCGTTGGAACCCAGCCAGTACTGGTAGCCGCCGCGATTCGGCTCCGTGACCGGCTCCTCGGCGGCGAGGTGCCACTTGCCGATGTAGCCGGTGGCGTAGCCCGCGTCATTGAAATGGTGCGCGAGCGTGCGCGTGTCCTGCCGCAGGGGGATGCCGTTGCGGTACACGCCGGTTGTGGTCGCGTATTGCCCGGTCTGCATGGTGGAGCGCGAGGGCGCGCAGACTGGCTGAGCGGTGAATGCGTTGGCCACATGCGTGCCGCGCCGCGCCATAGCGTCAAAGTTAGGCGTCAGGTCAAGCGGGTTGCCGTGGAGTCCTGTGGTATCCCAGCGCTGCTGATCTGTAAAAAACACAATCACATTCGGTCGATCTGATGCTGCTGGCATGTCCTTACTTTCTTGCAGAAAGGTCTCATCTTATTTTGAACCCCTCACCCCCGGCCCCTCTCCCAATCTGGGAGAGGGGTGTCGCAAGCGCGGGTGTGCGCAGCGAAGCGCGAGCGCCGGGGTGAGGGAAATCGCAAGCAATTATCCGCTGTCGGATTACGCCCCCTTCAGAATCTTATCACCCTCGGTCTTGATCGTCTGCGCGACCTCGGCAGCGCTCTTGGTGCCGCCCCACAGCGTGTCCATGTTCGGCGTGATGACGCGCTGAAACACTTCCGGCCAGCGCGTATGCACCGGATCGCGCACCACGTACTCCTGGCCTTGCGCGAAGGCTGCGGCATGCGCGGGCGGCTTCGACGGATCGACAAATTCTTTCGAGGTCACGACCGACACGCGCGAGGGCGTCGTGGCTCCGGCGCGCACTTCGTCGAGCTGCGCTTCAGCGCTGGAGATGAATTTCAGGAATTCCCATGCCTCGTCGGGGTGCTTGGTACCCTTTGGAATCGCCCAGCCGGTGCCGCCGCCGCCGGTACCACGCCGATCAGCCTTGCCAATCGGCAGCGTTGCGACATCCCACTTGAACGAATCGATCGTGCGGAAGCGCGAAACGTCGGTGGGATTGGTCAGCATGACGCCGACCTTGCCGCTGGCAAACAGCTGAAAGCCGCCCGCCTCACCCTCGATGTCGGGCCGGGGTGAGACGCCTTCTTTGTACATGAGATCCTGCAAAAATTGCAGCGCCTCGATGGCATTCGGGTCGTCCAGCGCCATCTCGGTCGCCAGGCCATCGGCATTCTTTTTGACCACGGCCGCGCCGTTGTTGTACACCCAGGACGCCCATGGCCGCCAGCCGCGATTGACCAGGAAGCCCCATTGCTCGGTGCGGTCGCCGCTCTTCTT
>DASTWM010000546.1:0-13748 GCA_035765855.1 Roseiflexaceae bacterium | reverse complement strand
GTGCGAGTTTTCCTGGATATAGGCTGGTGGTTGATGATTATGGGCGCGCTGCTGGTGCTCGCGGGCGCAATTCGTATGTGGCTCGTGTTTCGGGCGTGGCGACATATGGCCGCCATGCGCAGTATCCGCCCCAGCCCGAGTGCAAGTTAGCGGAGCGCATCGCCTGCAACAGGTAGGAGGAAGCGATGGCAAATGGACAAACCGCAATCCCATTGGCAAAGAGGGCATCGTCGGCTGGAAGGCGTCCCGGTTCAGTCACGATCTATCTGGCGCTCATGGCTTACCTTGCGCTCGTGAAAATAATCATCACATTCGTCCCGGCAACGTTCCGCTCGATTTCACAAGCGGCGGTGTTCGCATGGCCGTTCATTGGCATCTGGACGGTCGCTGGTCTGATTGGCATCTGGTTTGCGCGCAAAACCGGCTTCCCGGAAGCCTGGGATGCGCGCGTTTCTACCGTGCAGCAGCTCCTGATACCGGCGCTGCTCGGCATTGGACTCAGCCTTCCGTTTATTGCGACTGATATGCTCACGCACTACAACAGCCTGCTGGCTGCGCAGTATAACCAACCGCGCGCAAATATTGACTTTCCCGCATCACTGCTGATTTATCCCGGCGGCGCGATCATCGTCGAGGTGTTCTACCGCCTGCTTCCCGTGCCACTGTTGCTCTGGCTGATCTCGAATGTCATGCTGAGAGGCCGAGGGCAGTCTCATATCTTTTGGATTCTGGCAATCCTGACGTCGCTGATCGAGCCGCTCACACAAGACCTAGATGTGCTGCCGTTCGGCATGACGCTATTCGCGGTGGTGTTTTTGGAAGACTTTGCGCTGAACCTTGCGCAGGCGGCACTGTTCCGCAAGTACGGGTTTCTGGCAGCCATTGTCATGCGGGTGGCATTTTACATGATCTGGCATGTCCTGTACGTGCATTAATTTCTGATAAAGCCATGCGCATCATCGCTGGAGTATTCAATTCCAAAACTCATGGTAGCGCACGATGTGGTTCCATGGTAGAGTGGATGCGCGCACCAATTCCCCAAATCTTCTCGAACCGGCGTGCCGTATACATACGTGGTACCGCTATGAGTCATTCAGGGGTGCCTGTTCAGCCTGCTGCCGCTGCCGATCCATCTGTGCCAGCTACTTTGCGCTGGCGCGGCTGGTTGGCCGTAGTGCGGGTCGGCTGGATCGGCATCGCCGTCCTGACGATCGTGCTCTTCGCCGCGAGCCTGCCCGTTGAATTTGCGCATTTTCAGCAGGTGTGCAGCGGCGCGAGCTGCTCAGGCGACGATCTGACTCCCGATCGCATCCGCGAGATTCAGGCAATTGGACTATCTGTGCCGTTCTTTGCCTGGGCCTTCCTCATTGCTGAAATCGTCTTTGTAAGCTGCTGGTGTGCAATAGGCGCCGTCATCTTTTGGCGCAAATCCACTGATTGCGCGGCGCTCTTTGTGTCGTTCTTCCTCGTGACGTTTAGCGCAACCGTCTTTCTGAACAGTGACATCGACAATGATCTGGTTACGCCTGCGAAGTGGTTGTCTATCTGTATCATTACGCTCGGCTGGACGTGCTTTTTCATGTTCTTCTACCTTTTTCCCGATGGCCGCTTCGTCCCCATGTGGACGAGGCCCATCCCAGTCGTGCTGATTGCGCTGATCGGGGGCGCGCTGGCTTTCCCCAATATGCCGGTGTTCCAGTGGTTCAGCCCACTTCGCCTAGTACCAAATCTCTGTCTTATTCTCACGGGAATCGCCGCGCAACTCTATCGCTACTGGCGTGTATCTGGGCCAACACAACGGCAACAAACGCGGCTGGTGGTGTTTGGCGTGACGGCAGCCCTCACAGTCATGGCAATCGCGCAGGTTGCGTTGTTAGTGTTTGACGTGTCGAGCGTGTTCTCCATCCTGGCAGCCTACATCATGACTTATCTCGCACTGCTCGTTATTCCACTCGTGATCGGCATTGCCATCCTACGGTATCAGTTGTGGGAGATTCGCATTCTGGTGAATCATGCACTGGTCTACGGTGCACTCACCGCCTGTGTCGTTGCCGTTTATGTCCTGGTCGTCGGCACGCTTAGCGCGCTGGTCCAGACCAGCGCCAACCTGCTGATTTCACTGGTCGCCACCGGGCTGGTCGCGGTGATCTTCCAACCGCTGCGGGCGCGGCTCCAGCGTCACGTCAATCGCCTGGTCTACGGCGTGCGTGACGATCCCTATGCCGTGCTTGCGCAGTTGAACCGGCGGCTCGAGGCGACCCTCGCACCGGAGACTGTATTGCCGACAATCGTTGAGACGGTGGCACAGGCACTACGGCTGCCCTACGCTGCGATTGCGCTCGACCAGGATGGCATCTGCACCACGGCTGCGGCCGTTGGCGTGCCGGTGTCCGATACGATTCGGCTGACACTGAGTCACGGCGGTGAGCCAATCGGCCTGCTGATCTTGGCCCCACGTGCGCCAGGAGCGCCGTTCAGCGCCGCCGACCAACGTCTGCTTGATGATCTTATCATCCAGGCCAGTGCAACAGTCCACCGGGTGCGGCTGATGGCAGATCTCCAGCGCATGGCCGCGAATCTCCAGCAATCGCGCGAGCAGTTGGTAAGCGCGCGGGAGGAGGAGCGCCGCCGGTTGCGCCGCGACCTGCATGATGGTATTGGACCGACATTGGCCGGCATTGCCCAGCAACTTGACACGGCCCGCCGGCTGGCGGCGCGCGATCCCGCTGCGGCTGAGGCATTGCTGATCGACCTCAAAGCTCAGGTGAAGACAAGTATTACTGATATTCGTCGGCTAGTGTACGCGTTACGTCCGCCGGTGCTGGATGAGCTTGGCCTGGTCTCGGCGCTGCGCGAGCACGCCGCTCCATTCAATGAGACCGATGGCATGCATGTAATGATTGCGGCGCCTGCCGATCTTCCACCACTACCGGCCGCCGTCGAGGTTGCGGCCTACCGAATTGCCGTGGAGGCGCTGACGAATGCTACGCGCCACGCGAACGCACGGATATGTACTGTGCGAATCGCACTTAAGAGCAGTGGGGTGCTGCGTCTGGAGATCGCCGACGATGGATGCGGGCTACCTGCGCACACGCACGCGGGCGTCGGCATCACCGCCATGCACGAGCGGGCGGCTGAAGTGGGCGGGACATTGCGCATCATGGCGCGGGCCGAGGGTGGAACCTGTGTGCATGTGCGCTTGCCACTCGCACACTAACACGAAAATACAACAACGGTAGAGGAAGGAATGGATATGGACACTATTCGCATCCTCATTGCCGATGATCACCAGTTCTATCGTCAGGGGGTGCGCACATTGCTGCAGGAAACACCGGCGATTGCGGTGATTGGGGAGGCAGCGACAGGGGACGAGGCTATCGCGCAGGCCTTGGCGCTCCAGCCCGATGTGATCCTCATGGATATCAAGATGCCGGGTGTCAACGGCATCGAGGCAACACGCCGGATTCTGCACGCCAGCCCCCACATTGCGATCCTCGTTGTCACCATGTTTGAGGATGACGATTCCGTCTTCGCAGCAATGCGAGCTGGTGCACGTGGGTACCTCCTGAAGGATGCCGACCAGGACGAGTTGGTGCAGGCGATCCGCAGCATCCAGCGGGGTGCGGCGATCTTCAGCCCCGTCATTGCCCAGCGGATGATTCAGTATTTCTCCCTGCCACGTCCAACAATTGCCGAACTGGCCTTTCCCGAGCTAACTGACCGCGAGCGCGAAATTCTGAAGTTGATTGCGCAGAGCCACTCGAACGCTGAGATTGCTGCGCAACTGGTGCTGAGTCTGAAGACCGTACAGAATCATGTGTCGAACATCTTGAACAAGCTCCAAGTGACAGATCGTGCCCAAGCGATCCTGCGCGCACGGGCCGTGGGCCTCGGGCGCGATGGCTACCATGCATGATGTATATGCCCATCCCAAAAGTTGGGCAAGCTCACGCGTCGTACTGCGCGTTCTGTGTGGCGCAACCCTTCCACAGCAGTCCGAACCAGCCACACCTGTATACGATATGCATCAGATATTGTGGGCCGCCGTGGATTATATCGCTGCATCAACTGCGGTTCAGCAATGTACCAGCGCAGCGCCGCTGATTGCCAGAAGCTAGACCAACCCCGGGCCGGGCGCGTGTACCGACCACGCGAGCGTTGCCAACAATGGTGCCACGTTGTACAAACCTATTTCATTCTTGCACAAACTTGTGTCAGCTTGTATACGCACCGTCAATGGTAAACTTAGTGTTAGCATAACAGTTAGCTTCTGCATTACTAAAAAACGGATTAGCATAAGGGATGTAAATACTCACATTTTGTGTCGAAATCGACGTGAAACACATCTTACCAAGTAACTATCTGAAGAACGGTTCTTGCTGATTAGAGAGAGGAAAAATACTGTAATTCTCATTTCTGCAAATCGACATCCATATTACTGCATGTTCGCAGAATTGCGAACATGCAGTAATACGGATCACGCATTCTGATGTGCTCATACGAACTCCGCCTGTATAATGAAGGGCGGAGTTTTTGTTGGTGCGCGAGTCCGGTAGTGGTCTCACGTAAGCTGGTTCGTTACTCATGGTATAACTCTTGCTCCCAGAACGCAGGGCAATCTGCACGTCGTGCGCGTAACGAGCGGCGGCATGGGTTGCACGCGAGACGTACAGGTGCCGAATATATAGATATGCTTCATCTATGAGCGATGCCAGAGCAGCTGCGCACAAGCGCGGTGGCGGTGAGGGAGGGCAGACGAATGCCATTTAACAATCGATCGCGCCTGAATCCATCCCAGGTCGAGGACCGGCGTGGTATGGGGGGCGGCGCCAAGGTAGCCATGGGCGGTGGCGGGCTCGGTCTGGTGGTTCTGGTAGTGGCGCTGCTGCTGGGCGTCGACCCGTCCAGCCTGGGAAGCCTGGCTGAGCCGCCGACATCGGTATCCATGGAGAGTTCAGGCTCAACCAGTAGCCTGGAGGAGCAGTGCCGGACGGGCGCGGATGCCAACACCCGTGAGGATTGCCGCATTGTGGGCTTCGTCAATAGCATTCAGTCGTTCTGGACCGATGAATTTGCTCGCCGGGGGGCCAGCTACACCCCCGCCAAGCTCGTGCTTTTCACCGGCGCAACCGAAGCGGCCTGCGGCTACGCCAGTGCCGCGGTGGGACCGTTCTACTGCCCGAATGACCAGCAGGTCTACCTGGATATGAGCTTCTTTGATGAGCTACGCACGCGCTTTGGTGCCCAGGGCGGCTCGTTCGCCGAGGCGTATGTACTGGCGCACGAGTATGGCCACCATGTCCAGGATCTCACCGGTGCGCTGGAGGCGTCGGCTGGCGCGCGCGACACTGGCCCGACAAGCAATGCAGTGCTGACTGAGCTCCAGGCCGACTGCCTGGCGGGCGTCTGGACGTATCACGCCACCGAGACTGGCTACCTGACGCAGGTAACGGACGCGGAGATTGCCCAGAGCCTGGACGCCGCAGCCGCTGTGGGTGATGACCGTATCCAGCGCGAGACACAGGGCTACGTCTCGCCCGAGTCGTGGACGCATGGGTCATCCGAGCAACGCCAGATGGCGCTGAAAGATGGGCTGCAAACAGGCAATCTGGACACCTGCGCGACGCCGGGGTGGACGCCATAGCGGCAGTGGCGTGCGCTGCCTTCGGTGGCAGCGCTTAATGTGTTACTCCCGATGCTGGCGTGCGCACGCTTCCAGCCTGGAAGCCAACCATGCGCTGAGTGTCAGCCCCGCCGTCCAAGGGGGTCGCTCGTTCGGGGCGCTGGAAGTGTTCCCAGAGACGAGGCGATCCCAGAGCAGATCCAACCCCCAGGCCCGACCGTAACCGGACGCGGCTCTACATCGTGATGCACGAACGCCCGTGCCAGTGCGAATCTTCATCTATTTCCAACGAAGGTCTCCACCAAGTCGAAGATGCCGCTCACCCGCCAGGCATCATCTCCGCGCGAACGTCGCATTCTGCTCCTTGTAGCCATGAGGAAGCATGGGCGGAATGGCTCGGCCCTCCATCAAATGACGGATTGATCCTGCCCCAGCCCTGTGCTACGCTCTATGAGCGTGTTGTCATGCAGAAAGGAACACAATGCAGGCGACGTCTGCACGTTACCGCCACTTTCTTGGCACGTACCTCGCCCCGCACCGCAGCCGTATGGCGGTCCTGGCAGCGCTGCTGCTGGTCGATCTTGCGCTGCAGCTTGGCCTGCCGCGCGTGGTGCAAACGTTTATTGATCGTGCCACTGCCGGTGTCGACCTGCGCACCCTGGTGTGGATCGGCGTGGCTTACCTCGCCGTGGCGATCGGCCAGAACTGGACCCTGGTAGGCTGGCAGTACGTGGCACAAAATGTCGGTCTCATGGAGACAAACCAGATTCGCGCCGACCTCACTATGCATTGTTTGACGCTCGACATGGGCTTTCACAACGCGCGCACGCCTGGCGAACTGATTGAGCGGGTGGACGGCGATGTCAGCAAGCTGGAAAACTTTCTGTCGCAGTTCGTGGTTCAGGTCATCCTCAATGGCCTGCTGCTGATCGGCGTGGTTATACTCCTGTTCCTGATCGACTGGCGGGTCGGGCTACCGAGCGCTGTGAGTGTGATCGTTGCCGTGATGAGCGCGCGCCTGCTGACGGGGCCACTGGCCCGCTACAGCGTCAAGGAGCGCCAGGCGAGCGCTGAGTTGTTTGGCCTGCTGGAAGAACGCCTGTCAGGGACCGACGACATTCGCGCCAATGGGGCGGTCGCGTATGTGCTGCGCCGCCACATCGAGCGCTCGCGGGCGCTGTTTCGCTCCAGCGTCGTTCGGGCGCTGCTCGGTATGATCAGCTGGCGCTCGTTGAACACAGCGATTGCAATCGGCGCGGTTGTATCACTGGCGGTCGGCGCGCGGCTGGCGTTCGACGGTATGCTCACAATCGGCCAGGTGTATCTGATCTTCGCCTATACCACCATGCTGAACCATCCTGTCGAGGAATTAATGCGTCAACTCGACGATTTGCAGCAGGCGGTGGCCAGCATGGAGCGGGTGCAACAGCTTTTCGCTACCGAGCCGCAGATTGTTGAAACGCAAGCGGGCATGCGGCTCCCCGACGGGCCGTTGTCGGTTGATCTGGACAACGTGAGCTTCGCCTACCCCGACGACGATCTGGTGCTGCGCGGGGTGTCGGCGCAGCTTCCGGCTGGCACGGTGCTCGGCGTGCTTGGGCGCACCGGCAGCGGCAAAACGACTTTGACACGACTGCTCCTGCGCCTGTACGACCCGACCGCCGGTACGGTGCGGCTGGGCGGCGTCGATCTGCGCTGTGTGCTGAACGCTGATCTGCGAGCGCGGGTTGCTGTTGTGACGCAGGACATTCAGTTGTTTAGCGCAACGGTGCGCGATAACTTAACCTTTTTCGACGCTGCCATTCCTGATGCGCAGGTCATGGCAGCGCTCGACACGCTCGGCATGGGTGACTGGGTGCGGGCGCTTCCGGCTGGGCTCGACACGCGGCTGGCCTCGGGCGGATCGGGGCTGTCGGCGGGCCAGGCGCAATTGCTGGCCTTTGCCCGTGCCTTGCTGCGCGATCCAGGGCTGATCATCCTCGACGAAGCCTCGTCGCGGCTCGATCCGGCCACCGAGCGGCAGCTCGAGCACGCGCTTGAACGGCTGCTCCGTGGGCGCACCGCGATCATCATCGCCCACCGCCTCGGCACGCTCCAGCGGGTTGATCAGATCATGATCCTGGAGAATGGGGAGGTGCGCGAGCGCGGGCGACGCGCCAGGCTCGTGCGCGACCCCGCCTCACGCTTTGCGCAGCTTCTGCGGGTCGGCATGGAAGACGCCCTTGCGTAATGCGTAAAACGCAAATATCGTTGAATGACAACGCACAACATCGAACCTTACGTGTTACGTTTTAAGAATCATGGAACCTGTATGCACGCACAATCACAAGAGAATACACTTCGTTCGTCCTGGTGGTATGTCGCGCGCCTGATCGCCTTTCGACCGGGGCTGTACCTCCTCAGCACGCTGGGCATCATCAGCTTCTACCTGTGGCCGCTGGTGCCTGGCATCTTCATTCGGCAGATCTTCGACCTGCTTTCGCAGCACACGCTGCTTGCAGACGACGCCCATGGAACGATCTGGGCGCTCGCGGGGGTGCTGCTCGGCGTGGAGATTGGCCGCCTGATCACGTCGCTCGCCTACCCGGGCGAAAAAGCGGCCATGCTGGTAGCCGACACGCTGATGCGCCACAACCTGCTCCGCGCTATTCTGGGCCGGCCTGGTGGCAACGCCTTGCCGCCAGGATCATCGACGGGCGAGGCGGTCAGCAGGCTGCGCGACGACATGGCGCATATCAGCGTGTTTATGACATGGACGGCAGATCCCATCGGGCAGATTCTGACCTTTGGGATCGCGTTGGTCACGCTGGCGCGGATCGATCTTCGGATTACGTTGCTGGGCTTTCTGCCGCTGGTGGTTATTCTGGCCTGTGTCAACCTGCTGAACAACCGCATCCGGCGCTACCGCAAAGCCAACCAGGAATCGATTGGACAGGTCACCGGGCTGCTGGGTGAGCTGTTCGGCGCGATGCAGGCGGTGAAGGTGGCCGGGGCCGAAGCACATGTGGTGGCGCACCTGCGCCATGTTAACGAGATTCGGCGGGCGGCGGCGCTGCGCGACAAACTGCTGACCAATCTGATCAATACGTTTTCGTTCGGCGCGACGAACATTGCTACCGGCGTGTTGCTCATTCTGGCCGCGCAGTCATTGCAGTCGGGCCGGGTCACAGTTGGCGATTTTGCGCTGTTTGCCTCATACCTAAGTTGGATGGCGTTTGTCATGGGCATGGTCGGCGGCTACGTGACGAAATACCAACAGGTTGGGGTATCGTTGCGGCGCGCCGTCGAACTGCTGCAAGGCGCACCGTCCACGCTGCTGGCGCGGCACGATGCCGATGTGCGGATGCGGGGCGCGCTCCCGGCGATCCGCGAGCCTGACAGGCAGAAACAGGGCGATCTCCAAATACTGACGGTCAGCGGACTGACCTACCATTACCCCGGCAGCGCGCGCGGTGTCGCGGGGATTGATCTGCGCGTCGAGCGCGGGCAGTTCGTGGTGATCACCGGGCGGATCGGCAGCGGCAAAAGCACGCTTTTGCGGGTGCTGCTGGGATTATTGCCGCCACAGGCCGGTGAGGTGCGCTGGAACGACTGCCAGATCGACGATCTGGCGGCCTTCATGGTGCCGCCACAGGTCGCCTACACCCCGCAGGTGCCGCGCCTGTTCAGCGAAACGCTGCGCGATAATGTGCTGATGGGGTTGAGCGCGGGCGTGACGCCAGATGGCGAACGACTGCAAGCAGCGCTGCACCGGGCCGTGCTCGACCGTGATGTGCTCATGTTGGAGCATGGCCTGGAAACAGTGGTTGGGCCGCGTGGGGTACGGCTGAGCGGCGGGCAGCGGCAGCGCGCCGCCGCAGCGCGGATGTTTGTGCGCGCCCCGGAGTTGCTGGTATTCGACGATCTGTCGAGCGCGCTCGATGTGGAAACCGAGCAACTGCTCTGGGAACGATTGGCGACAACGCCAGCGCATACCACCGTGCTCGCCGTGTCGCACCGTCGTGTCGCGTTGCAGCGCGCCGACTGGATCGTCGTCCTCAAAAACGGCGGCATCGAGGCGCAAGGGCGGCTGGATGATCTGCTTGCCAGCAGCGCCGAACTGCGCGAACTCTGGCGCACGGACCGGGAGCGTTGAACGGCATGGCAGCGCATGCCACCGAGGCCTTAACTACATAGGCCATCATGAGTGCGAGCAGGGCGATCCCCCAGGCTTCGAAACGCCCGAGCCATATTGCTATTCGAGGCTTCCAACACGAAAACACTGCATCAGGCAGCGGCAAATCTCAGCCATCGCGTGAACGCCCAGAGATTAGCTAAGACCTCTGAATGTTTTTCATGAATGGTGCAGCATCCGCTGTGCTGGTTTCTCCGCTATTGCATGACGCAGCGCCTGGCACCTGCGAAGACAGGCATTCCCTTAGCAGAAGCTACCTCATTCCCTCAGGTTAACGTGTACGGGAGCCACGTTTACTGTTACAGATATCGCGATATCAGAGAACACAAGGCATCATCAATAGTACGAAAGGAACCTACGACTATGAGCACCCAAACCCTTAAAGTAACCATGAACCAGCTCTTCGTCCGCGACAACGGGGATGCGCCCGGCAAGAGCGAGCTCTACTGGAGCTTGATGGCCGACGATCAACTCATTGACATCCGTGACGTCAGCAACGCCCTCAAGGTCGGGGATGGCGAAACCATTGTGCTCGGCAACTCGGGTACGGTCACCAAAAGCACTGGTGCAACCTTAACAATCCTTGGCAGCGTAGCCGACAAGGATGACTTTCTGAAGGGCGCGGACGATACGGCGTCATTCAAGCATACCTTCACCGCGGCCAATGGCTGGGGCATCGGCAGCCACACCGCCCAACTGAATGATGGCAAACATCTCAACATCACCCTGCAATACACCATTGCTGCGGAGTAGGACGCGCCGAGACACGCTGTAGCGCAAGCCGGGCGGTGCTCGTAGTGAGAACTGGGAGCACCGCCCTGCCGAGGCGTAAACACCGCACAGCCCAGCGCAATCTTTCTAATACAGGCCAGGATGCGCGTGCTGCTCACCCTCCTGCCACGCCGCAGCTACGCGGCCCGGTCCGGGACGTAGCGCATCAGCGTGACGCCCGACGGAAGCGGCTTTGCCTCGATGCGGCGAAGGTTGACCCGTACACCATCGGGGAACAGCCGCTTCCCGCCCCCCAGCACGACCGGGTAGACATGCAGGCGATACTCGTCAACCAGATCCTGCTGGACCAGCGTATGCACGAGCACGCTGCTGCCGTCGATGAGAATGGTCTTTCCCGGCTGCGCCTTCAGCGCGCGCACCTGCTCAACCACGTTGTCCCTGATCAGAGTCGAGTTTCGCCAGGCGGCGGGCGTGGTCAGCGTGGTGGAAACCACGTACTTCGGGATCGTGTTCATCACATCACCGAATGGATCGCCGTCCGGCATCGGCTCGAAGGCACTGCCATGAATCTGCCAGGTCTTGCGGCCCAGCAGCAGCGCATCGCTCTCCTGCATCGCCTCAAAGAAATGCACGCCGATGTCGTCATGCCAGTAGGGGTGCGTCCACCCGCCGTGCATGAAGCCGCCATCAGTATCCTCGTCCGCGCCACCCGGTGCCTGAATCACGCCGTCCAGTGAGATAAACTCCGCCACCACGATGTTTCGCATTACTTTCTCCGTTGCTATCCAGGTGCAGCCACCTTCGGGCTGAACATGAGATAGTCGTTTGACCTGGCGCGAAATCGACAATCTCCGCGCCAAAAATAAGAAATGGTGGTTATTCGTGCCCAAGCCTGACGCCGACGCACGCGCCGCGCTGTAGACCTGCTATCCTCCAACCCATTCCTGAACGGTCTGGACCAGCAGGTATCCATTAAGTCCGCCAATAATCGCGGCAATGCTCCAGGCCAGGACAGCGAGCCAGCGCGGATTGACAAAGCGGCCCAATTTGCGCGCATCACTTGTGAACAGCACCAGCGGCACCACCGCAAAGCTAAGTTGGAGCGACAGAATCACCTGGCTCAGGATGAGCAGTTCGCCGGTTCCGCGCTCACCATACAGCACCGTCACTACCACTGCCGGCACAATGGCAATCATGCGCGTGATCATGCGCCGCAGCCATGGCCGGATGCGCAGGTTCAGGAAGCCTTCCATGACAATCTGGCCCGCCAGCGTGCCGGTCAGCGTTGAGTTCTGCCCCGAGGCGAGCAATGCCACCGCAAAGACCGTGCTCGCCAGCGACGCGCCCAGCACCGGGGTGAGCAATTGAAAGGCATCGCTAATATCGGCGACACCCTGATGTTCGGTGCCGTAGAAGGTCGCTGCGGAAAGAATCAGAATTGCCGCATTGATGAAGAACGCGAACAGCAGCGCCACCGTCGAGTCGATCGTCCCGAACTTGATCGCCTCAGCTTTGCCGTTGTCGTCTTTTGCGTAGTTGCGCGTCTGCACAATGCTGGAATGAAGATACAGATTGTGAGGCATCACCGTTGCCCCCAGGATGCCGATGGCGATGTACAGCGCGGTCGGGTTGGTGACGACCTGCGGGCGTGGCAGCAATCCGCCAAGAATGCCCATGACCGACGGTTGAGCAACGAAGACCTCGTAAGCGAAACACAGCCCAATGACGCCGATCAGCGTGATCACGACCGCTTCGATAAAGCGGAACCCACGATGCTGCAAAAACAAGATCACCAGCACGTCTGCGGCAGTAATGAGCACGCCAACCACGAGCGGAATGCCAAACAACAGGTTGAGCGCAATTGCCGATCCGATGACTTCGGCCAGGTCGCAGGCGGCAATAGCGATTTCACAGAGCACCCATAACACAAAGCTGACTGGTGATGAATAATGGTCGCGGCAGGCTTGCGCCAGATCGCGGCCAGTGGCAATGCCCAGCTTCAGCGCGAGATGCTGCAACAGAATTGCCATGAGGTTTGAGATGAGAATCACCGAGAGGAGCAGATAGCCGAACTGCGCGCCGCCCGCCAGGTCAGTGGCCCAGTTGCCAGGGTCCATGTAGCCAACCGCAACCAGCATGCCCGGCCCCGCAAAGGCCAATAATTTGCGCCAGAAGCTGCCGGTATGCGGAACGCTTACGGAGGCGAAGACTTCTGGAAGCGAGGGGGCGACGCGTTCGCGCCGCCAGCCGCTGTCGGATGTGGTTGGCGGGGTGTTCAGTGGATCAGTCACCATGGCGTTCTCCAACAAAATAGCAGTTCAACACACGAAGCACAGTAATATTTAGGTATTCCTAATTCTAACATAAAGCTTTCCAAAATCAAGTATGCTTTGAAGGAAGAATCATGATGCTTCGCACGGGCAGCGGCATGCGCGCTTGGCGCGTGCTAAAATAGGTCGCCAGCGCACAGCGAGCTTCGTGGAGACTCATCATGGGCGAAGCGTCGGAGGCAGGCGGGCGCAGAATCCGGGCGTGAGCAATTGGGGGATAATCCGAGGAGGAGCCACATGGATGGACAGAATCGAAATGCTATTCGGCGGGGTTTGCGGGTGGCGATCGTGCTGAAACAGGACCAGCGCACCGGCAAGCGCACGGTCGGCGTGGTCAAGGACATTCTCACGTCGTCACCGCATCACCCGCACGGCATCAAGGTGCGTCTGGAGGATGGGCAGGTCGGGCGGGTGCAGGAGATTGTCGAGGAAGCGTAAGCAGATTGTCTTCCGCCCGCTGCCCCGCCGCTATCGAGATCTAGCTCGCCGTCCCGAAGCGAGTCACGTCAAACGCGCTGATGTCAATCTCCGGCGCGCGCCCGCGCATGAGATCAGCGGCGATTTTGCCGCTGAACGGGCCGAGTTGCAGGCCAGTTGGTCCATGACCGGTGGCGAGCACGATGTTGCGCCTGCCTGGCACATGGCCGAGCACCGGCAAGCCATCAGGTGTCGCAGGCCGCAGCCCCACCCGCACCTCGCGCAGCCGGGCGTCGCGCAGGCCGGGCGCGACCCGCAGCGCCTCGCTCAGCACTTCGTGGATGCCAGCAACGCTGGTGAACGGCGCAAAACCCGAGCCAGTCTCGCGCGTGGCCCCCACCACCACCCGGCTGTCGGGCCACGCGACCATGTAATGCCCATGGTAGGGCGTGATGACCGGCCAGGTGCTGGT